>CAYXIS010000055.1:0-10690 GCA_964465545.1 uncultured Bifidobacterium sp.
TCGACAGGCCCTTTGGGGCGTCTGGATCGAATCCTGATTTTGCGGCAAATTCAAGCGCAAAGCGTTGGACAGGTATGGCATCAACTATCGAAGCGGATATCTCGTCCTCACAGTTGGCTCCTGCAATCACAATGTCAGATCCCTGAGGTGTTCCGCCGTTACCCAACCAGAAAATCCTATCTACTTGCGGACGTATCTTCGAGATCGCTTCATCGATCGATCCGGCAGGCAAATGCAATGGTGCGATGATAAAGACCTGGGTTTTACGAGTAAGGGCCGAAATCGGACCGTGTAAATAATCTGCTGTGGAAAGCCCTTGTACAGAAATTTTGCTCGTTTCTTGAATCTTTAAGGCCAACTCACGGGCATTCGGGTAAGCAAATCCACGTCCCAAAACTACGATCTCCTCGGCGCGATCGCAGGCATTTACTGCCTCGTCGACGAGGTGCGAATCATTGACCAATAATTGTGCTTGTTCAACGATCTGTGTTTCATAAGTTGGGAAATCGGCCCATTTTGCCACCAATAGATAGCAGGTGAGGAGTTGGGCGGAATAGGTCTTCGTTGCCGCAACGGCTAATTCGGGTCCAGCCTGAAGGGCAAGGTGCAAGTGAGCCAGGATAGCCAGCGGAGACTGAGAGTCATTTGTCATCGCAATGATCAACGCGCCAGAGCTTCGTGCTGCAGTTGCAAATTGAACGAGGTCTGGTGATTGACCGCTCTGACTGATGGCAATAACTAAAGTTCCTTTGAAATGTAGTGTGCTGTTGTACAGCGTCACGGATGAAGGAGAAGTCAATCCACAGGGAAGGCCGAGTTGAGTTTCTATTAGATATTTGAGAAAGTGCGCGGCGTTGTCGGAGGTGCCGCGAGCGAGGATCAAGACCGACTGAATCTCACCCTTGGTGAGTACTTCCCTGATTGCCTGTGCGGTGGGCATCGCATCGATTATTCGGCGAAAGACACTGGGTGTTTCCGCTATCTCTGAAGACATTATCGATCCGAATTCCCGCACGCGTTAATCATTGCATATTGGATAACGACGGTGCTAATTCGTGAAAACCGTGAAAATATATTGATTTAGATTAAGATGAAGTTCTTCATAGAGGAGATTGTCACGCTCAAATGATTATTCAAGCGAAGTCGGCAGTGATTGATGGTGCTTTGCGTGAAAGCGTATGGCTTGAGGTTAAAAGCGGCGTAATTTCCTCCATTAACTCCGGTGAGGTGTCTAATGCCGATCGGGTGGTTAGTGGAATCCTCATCCCCGGCTTTATCGATATGCACTGCCATGGAGGCGGAGGATTCTACTTTTCAAACTCAGACCCATTGGAGGTCGAGCAGGCCATAGATACTCACTGTTCTCACGGCACAACCACCTTGGTCGCCAGTCTTGTCACAGCACCGTTGGAAGTGCTTAAGACTCAAATTCAGCGGTTGGTGGCTTTTGCAGAGTCGGGAAAGATCCTCGGGATTCACATTGAAGGTCCATATTTGGCTCGTACACGGTGTGGTGCTCATGATCCTTCCCTCTTGCGAGATCCCAAAGTGAATGAACTCGCAGATCTACTTTCCATCGGAAAGGGATACATCAAGATGGTAACAATCGCGCCGGAATTGAACGGAGCAATTGAATCCATAAAGTATTTGGTTGCCCATGGTGTTAATGTCGCGATAGGCCATTCGGGTGCTGATTTTGATTCGGCTTTGCGAGGGGTTGAAGCGGGTGCGACGATCGTTACTCACTTCCCTAATGCTGTTTCGAAATTGGACGACGAAGGACACACGTTGGCTGATGTAGCAATGCAAGATACACGTCTTTGTCTGGAGATGATCCTTGACGGTCACCATGTGAGCAGTGAAGTCGCCAGACGCATTTATCGAGCGGCTTCTGATCGACTGGCACTCGTTACGGATGCAATGTGTGCAGCAGGAAATTCCGATGGGCACTACTTGATCGGACAACTTCCCGTCACTGTTAAGGATTCTGTTGCCCGCCTCGACTCCAATGGCGCACTGGCAGGAAGTACGCTGACTATGGATAAATCCTTTTTTAACTTGCAGTCTCTGCTGGGGTGCTCGATAGTTCAGGCCGTGGCGGCAACCTCCAAAGTCGCGGCGCAAGCACTCGAGCTCCGTAATCGCGGTGAGATAGCGATTGGAATGAAAGCCGATCTTCTTGAAGTCGACCTGCTCGGACAGCGAATATCAGTTATTTCATAGGGTGTGCTTCGAGGTCTTGTGGCAAGGAGTAGAGGAAATCATCATTGAGTGAAATCAATCCATCTTGTATGAGCGTGGATAGTGCCTTCCCAATTTGTGAATCTTCGTGCCAGAGTTTTCGAATCTCGTGCTGGTTAGGGTTGCGTTCTCCCTCAGTCCTCCATTGGCACATGGGGGTAAGTGGATACATATCAAGACGCTGTTGTTGGAATCGCCGCAAGTTCTTGCTGACTCCGGGGCCGAGGCTAGAGTCGCCATAATCATGATCCTTCTGGGCGTGGGTGCGCCCTGCGCGTGTGAACGACTACGAGCCTCATCAAATCGAATTCGAGAGGTCTTAATTTCTTTATAGGGAGGAATTGCCCCGCAGGAACCTTGACTCACGCAGGATCCTTGGCCATAATTTTCGCCAAACGTACGAAAGTTTGAAGTATTTTTTCATCAATCTAAGGAGGGGCTATGGTTGGCGACGGAGTCGCTCCTCACGTTCTTGGTAGGCACTATCGAGATCTTCTTGGTGAAATCGCAAATTCCTTCTCCTCATTTCATGCCAGTGAAGCTGCGATAGCTCATGTGATTTTAGAGGACCCAGAATCCGTGGCGCAATTGACTATTTCCCAATTAGCAACCTTGAGTTCTACGTCAGTCGCCTCTGTTGTGCGTTTTAGTAGAACCGTTGGTTTTAAGGGTTATCCCGAATTTCGTATGGCTTTAGTAAGTGAAATAAGTCGAATCGCTCACTCTAGTCTGGAACCCTCAGAGTTAGATGGTGGTATCACGGTTAGCGATTCTCCCGAAGAAGTGATTCGCAAGATTTCACAAGCAGATGCTCGTGCTATCCAATCAACGGCCGAAAGATTAGATGTAACAAGTTTTGTGGCAACGGTTGATGCTTGGGAAAGAGCACGAACTATCGGTGTTTTTGGGGTTGTATCAGGTGGCTATGTGGCGATGGATTTGCAATTGAAACTTAATCGCCTTGGCAAAAATTGTGTCGCCTGGGTAGACGTGCATACGGCCCTCACTTCGATTGCAATGCTCGGCGAAGATGATGTTTTGGTTGCGATTAGTCATAGTGGAACTACAGTCGATGTCGTTGATGTGATGGCAGAATTCAAGTCTCGCGGAGTCAAAATTATTTTGATCACTAATACCTTGCGAAGTACATCCACCGCAATCGCAGATTTAATTTTATATACATCTGCACGGGAAACCACCTTCCGTAGCGGAGCGACTGCTAGTCGAATCGCGCAATTAACGGTGGTTGACTGTCTCTGCGTCGCATTAGCGCAGAGAGACTGGAGCGGAACCAAGGCTGCTCTAGACCAATCTAGGGCGGCCGTGGGAAGTCGTTCTGGAAAAATGAATGATCATGACGGAACTCATTCAAATCCAACACCATCCCGCTCTCAAGGAGGAAATAAGTGAAAATCACACAACGCCGTGTACGCGGCTCAGTGGCTGCCGCCCTAGCAGCCGCTGCCATTGCTGTGCCAGTAATGGCAGCGCTTCCAGCACATGCAGCCACAGAATTAACTTTTTGGAGTTGGCGTCCTGAAGATAGGGCCTTCTATGAAGCGCAAGCAGCCAACTTTCAGGCATCAACAGGGATTTCAGTTAAGTTCACTCCATATGTTGCAACCGAATACAACGCAACATTGGCTACTGCACTTACCGCTGGCAAAGGTCCCGATGTCATGCAGATCCGAGCATACGGGGGAATG
Source organism: uncultured Bifidobacterium sp. (assembly GCA_964465545.1). GTDB lineage: Bacteria > Actinomycetota > Actinomycetes > Nanopelagicales > Nanopelagicaceae > QYPT01. The sequence continues at coordinate 3,948 of CAYXIS010000055.1, forward strand.
GCAAACCTTTCTGATGCGGGCAACTTCTTGCCTCTGACTACAAAGGATGTTCCTGCACTTGCGAAGATTCCAGCAGGCGTTCTCGCTGGTGCGCAGGGCTACACCGACAAGCATCAATTCGGCCTTCCATATGCAAAATCGGTTCTAGGTGTTATGTACAACCCAGACTTGCTGAAGAAGGCTGGAATCACAGTTCTTCCAACGACATGGGGTTCATTTTTAAGCGTATTGTCGCGAATTAAGGCAACCGGCATTATGCCTCTTGGAAACGGAAGTGGTTATGCACCAGGACTGGAACAACTCTGGGGTGCAGTTGCTCCTACTTTCTACGGAGGCACTTCGTTCTATAACGATGTTGTGTCAGGAAATCGAAGTTTCACAGACAAGAACTTCGTTGCTTCACTCCAGGCCGTAAAGGACCTTGTTGCGTACATGCCTGTCGGACACGAAGGCTTGGATTACAACACGGCCCGTGGTCTCTTCGCTAACGAGAAGGCCGCTTTCTACATTGGCGGAAACTATGAAATCTCGTACTTCCGTAGTTTGAATCCATCACTTAATGTCGGTTGGATGCCTGGTCCTGCAGCCTCGGCTGGAGCAAAGCGCTACGTCTCCAACTGGGCCGATGGTGCCTTCGCGATCAATGCGAAGACAACACATAAGGCGGAAGCAATCAAGTTCCTCAACTTTTTGGCAAGTAAGGGTTTCAATCAAGCCGCTGCCAATCAACTCGGTTGGATCCCTGTTGTCTCTGGCGTTAAGGTCATCGACCCTGCTGTGATTGCGATGCAACGGGCAATCCCATCGATCGGGACACCATTCATGACGCTTGTCGGCTTCCGTTACGGGACACCAACGAGCTCATCGATCATGCAGCCTGGTTTTCAGAAGGTTGCAACAGGTGCGAAGACTCCGGCTGATCTCGCGAAGGATATTCAAGCTGGTATCGCTACTTGGTATAAACCTCAACAGGGCAAGTCCTGAGGAGTATCACTGGGCGCAGGGTAACTCCCTGCGCCCAGTTTTCTTTTTATCCAATTTCTAGGGAGTCTGATGTCAAAGCAAGGCTTGAAGCGAGAGAAGCAAAAAGTTATTTTCCTGTTTCTAGCCCCTGGTCTGCTTACAACTATTGTTTTTACCAGTATTCCTGCCCTGACAACTTTGAGTTATGCCTTTTTTCATTGGAAAGGTTTTCAGCGAGGCCCCTTTGCCGGTTTTGATAACTTTCACCGACTCTTTAATTTTCCATTTCGCGATCAGTTCTTAATGGCTTTAAGGCATAATCTCCTGGTCTTCGTGGGGATATTTGTGTTGCAGACATCAATAGGAATTCTTATTGCTTATAGTCTTTATCGGCTGACTCGCGGTCAAAGATTTTTCCGAACTGTTACCTTCTTGCCCGTAATTTTCTCTCTAGTCATAGTTGGTTATATGTGGCAAGCCTTACTTGACCCTTTTTATGGACCGATAAATCACGTCTTCCACAGTGTTGGTTTAGATTTTCTTGCCCGTACTTGGTTAGGCAGTACGAGCACAGCACTACCGACGCTTACCTTCATCAATCTTTGGCGTTGGGTTGGTTTTCCAACCATCATTTTTCTCGCCGGTTTTAACGCGATCAATACTGAATTTCTCGAAGCAGCAAGAATCGACGGTGCCTCTGAGGGGCAAATCTTCCGTAAAGTGATGTTTCCACTTCTTGCACCATCGATGACAATTGTCTCGATTCTTACATTCATTGGTGCTTTTGAATGGTTTGATCTCCCTTATGTCCTCGGTGGTTCAGGTGGGGGTCCAGCTGGTTCGACCGACACCTTGGCGCTGATGTTCTATCGCTTATCGTTTGGATCTGTTGACTCTGGTGCTAACGAAATCGGTATCGGCTCGGCATTGGGAGTATTGATTTTTGCAATCGTAGGAATTGGTGCCACTTTTGGTTCAAAGTATCTACGTGGTCGTGAGGTAGAGGTGTGATTAAGGTTCTTTCTTCTCGAATTTTTTTTCGATCGATTCTTATTTTTAATGCCGTGATGGTCCTAGTTCCAGTTTTCTATCTCATCAATTCATCACTTCGTGAGACTAATGATTTCGCACGTAACCCCATTAAATTAGCGACCTCACCGCATTGGGCAAACTTTAAGGATGTGTGGGCGAATGGTGATTTTGCAATCTACTTGAAGAATTCGCTTATTGTTACGGGAGGCGCCACTGTCCTAATCTTAATTCTCGCATTAGGGGCAGGATTTATTCTTGGTCGGTATCAATTTAAGGGACAGACTTTGATTTTCGGATTTATTCTCTCTGGAATGCTCGTGCCGGCAAAACTTGCTATCTTGCCTCTCTTTATTCAACTTAAGTGGATGCATCTTCTAGATTCACACCTAGGTTTGATTTTGGTCTATACATCGGGTGCCCTTCCTGCGGCCATCTTCATTATGAGTGGTTTTTTCCGGTCCTTGCCTACAGATCTTGATAACGCAGCTCGCATCGATGGTGCCACTGAGTTTCAACTCTTGCGTCAAATATTGGTTCCACTTGTGCGATCTGGCCTTTCCATAGTTGCAATCTATTCCGCTATTCCAATCTGGAATGATTTCTTCTTGCCTCTGGTATTTCTTCAATCACCCGAAAAGAAGACAATCATGCAAGGTTTAACGGTATTTTTCGGTGAATACTCATCGCAGTGGGGCATAATTTTTGCAGGTTTGACCTTGGCCGCTCTGCCTTTGATCGTGCTTTATCTGATCCTCTCAGAGCAATTTATCAAAGGTCTCACGGCCGGCGCAGTGAAAGGTTAAGTGAGGCTCACTTTGGGAATTGATGCAGGGGCTTCGGCCACAAAATGGGCATTGCTTGATAGCAGCGGAGTTTTTCGCGAGGGCACGTCATTACCGATGGATGGTCACATCAACAATAGCGAGTCCAAAATTCGAATGCTGGAGGTTCTTGACGGAATTACTAGCGCCGCCTACCCCGAGAGGATTTCCGCGGTATACGCGGGAATCACTGGCATCGCTGAAACTGGAGAAGGAACGGCCGAGATCTCTAGAATCTTCATGAGCTTTTTTGGCGATGTTCCTATTCATCTAGTCTCAGACATCGAACTGGGTTACCACGCTAATTTCGCTTTAGGGGAGGGGATATTTCTCTATGCTGGCACAGGTTCGATCGCTATTCATATTAGTGAGGAAGGGGAAACTTCTCGTGCGGGCGGCTGGGGATATTTACTTGGCGACGAAGGTGCTGGCTATTGGATAGGGCGCGAAGCAATTCGGAAGACACTTTTGAGTCTCGAAAGTAATTCCCCGATCTATGCAGGTTCTTTTGAAGATCAAGTCTTGCGGTTTATTCATTGTCGAGATTGGGAAGATATTAAGGCTTTTGTCTATTCGCATGATCGGTCAAAGATTGCTGAGATCGCACGTTTAGTAATTGAACTTGCTGAAAAAAATGACGAACATGCGATTCAAATTCTCCAAGAAGGCGCAGGTGCTCTGGCAAATTTAGTTTGGCGCCTTGAGGCAACTTTAGGGAAGGAGAAACTTCCCGTAGTTTTTGCAGGCGGATTGAGCGCAGAAGAGAATCCGCTATCACGTGAATTAGTTCGACAACTTGCGAGACCAGTTCGGATCTCACACGTTAGAGCTGCTAATAGAGCTGCTGAGTTAGCTAGGTAGCGCATATTTCTTTATAGGTACTTGTTGTATTAGACCATCTAGCAAGAGGCTTTGCAGTGCCTTCTCAATTTGTGAATCTTCGTGCCAGAGTTTTCGAATCTCGTGCTTGTTTAGAGCCGGGTTCTCCCTGAGTGCCTGCACGATGACGCCGCGACATTGACGGTCTGTGCCGTGCCAGCCTTGTGTTTTGCGAGGTTGTTCAGAGACTGGGAAGCCCGCCGTTTTCCATTGGCACATGGATGCAACGGGACATTCATCACAAAGTGGATTGCGCGATGTGCAGATTAGAGCGCCAAACTCCATCGTGGCCGCTGCCCAAAGATGCGCATTGCTCTCTGGGATCAACTCAGCGCGTGCACGTCTTTCTTGAATGGAAAGACTTTGCTTGGGTGCCTCGACCCCGTCAACAACACGGCAAAATAGCCGGCGAATGTTGATATCGAGCACGAGGGTTCTGGCGTCATAGGCGAAGGCAGCAATTGCGGCTGCGGTGTAGTCGCCGACACCTGGAAGAGACCTAAGGACTTCCTCGGTGTCGGGAACTTTGCCGTCGTACTCCTTGGAAATGATTTTCGCGCATTGATGCAGCCGAAGAGCCCGGCGCGGATAGCCGAGACGACCCCATGCGGTGATGACTTCTGCTGTGGATGCCGTTGCGAGATCCTGTGGGGTCGGCCAGCGATGCATCCACTCGTTCCATTTCGGAAGGACGCGGACGACAGGGGTTTGCTGCAACATGAATTCGCTGACCATAACGCCCCATGCAGTGGAATTGCGCCAAGGCAGGTCACGCTTATTCGCAGCGAACCATTCGATGATTGCCTTTTCTAGAGAGCTCATTCCCCAGTGATCTTCACCCGTTGCAGTGCTTGGTCCAACCGTGAGACCTCTACGATCTCCATGCCCACGATTTTCGTGTCACTTCCTTGCGGAACAAGAGCACGCTTGAAACCAAGTCGGAATGCCTCGGAGAGGCGACGTTCGACGCCGCTGACTTTGCGAATTTCACCGGCCAACCCGACTTCGCCGATTGCAACCAGATCACCGGGAAGGGCAAGTCCCTTTGCTGCGGATGCAACAGCCAACGCCAATGCAAGATCTGCGGCGGGCTCGGACATCTTCATTCCGCCGACTGTGGCCGCGTAGACATCCCGCCCTGCAATTCGGATATTGGCGCGCAATTCGAGCACCGCCAGTGTCATTGAGGTGCGCGCAGAGTCAAGGCCACTTGTAACTCGTCGGGCATTGCCGTAGTCGTTATCGCGCCCTACTCCGACAAGTGCTTGGATTTCTGCAAGGAGTGGCCTTCGCCCTTCGAGAGTGACAGTGACGCAGGTGCCGGGTACTGGTTCTGCATGTCTGGTCGTGAATAGCCCCGTCGGGTCTACGACGCTTTCGATTCCGCCGTCATTCAAATCAAAGCAGCCAACTTCATCGCTAGCGCCAAAACGATTCTTGGTTGCGCGGATGAGGCGAAGCCTGGAATGTCGTTCGCCTTCGAAGGAGAGAACGACGTCGACAATATGTTCCAGCAATCGAGGACCCGCAATTGATCCGTCCTTTGTAACATGGCCAACTAGTAGCAAAGTGATGTCGCGTTCTTTTGCGATACGGATCAATGCAGCAGCAACCTCGCGGACCTGGGTGACTCCACCGGCTGCGCCTTCAGTCGCTGAACTGCTCATGGTCTGAATGCTGTCGATGATCAGAAGTTGCGGCTTAACGGAATCGATGTGCGTGATGACAGCACCAAGATCGTTTTCGGACGCGAGCCACAGGATCGGATCTACCGCACCGATGCGCTCGGCGCGAAGGCGCACTTGCGATGATGATTCTTCGCCACTGATGAAAAGAGATCTGATTCCGCGTGATGCGCTCTTGGCAGCAACGGTAAGCAGGAGAGTCGACTTGCCTACGCCGGGCTCACCTGCAAGGAGAATCGCAGCGCCAGGAACCAAGCCTGCACCTAGAACTCGGTCGAGCTCGTTAACACCTGTGGAACGGGCCGCAGCCGAGGAAAGGTCTACATCCCCAATGGGTGTCGCAACTCTGGTTACGGCGCCAGGAACCAGAGAGAGTCTCTTTGGTGCGGCAATTTCTTCGACGCTTCCCCAGACTTGGCATTCGCCGCAGCGTCCGACCCATTTATTGGTGGTCCATCCGCATTCAGAACAGCGGAACGGGTCCTTCTCTGGTTTTGCCATGGGCACAGCCTAGGGCGAAGGTGTGACGGTTGGCTCTAGCCCTTGGCCGCAAGAGTTGCGGGGTGCTGGATTACGAACAGAGGAAGGGCTTTTTTCTCTATCTCGCGGATTGCTTGCATCCGAGCATCGCAATGCTTTGCCAATATGTCGTAAGCGGCTTGCCCGAGGAGGGCGATTAGTTCCACGCGGTTGGAAATATAGACGGGCTCCGTTCCGACGTGTGCGTCGGAGTCACTCGTGCAGTACCAATCGAAATCGTTGCCGCCATCGCCCCATGCCAAACGCTCGTACTCTCCGATAACGGTAACTGAGTATTCGCGGTCGCCAACTTCTCGTGTTTCAAAACTTCGTCGCATCGGCAGTTGCCAGCAGACATCAGGCTTTGTCTCGACAAAGTGGCGACCTTCCTTGAGTGCAAGGTGGTGGAGCACGCAGCCGAAGGAGCCTGTGAATCCTTCTGTTTCATAGCCCTTGCGATTGAGGAAGATGCACGAGCCATTGACTGTGCGAGTCTTCCTCTCGTTGTCCTCGTCTTTCTCCGAAATGTTTAGCTCGCCGCCGAAACGTTTTGGTCGGGACTCGACATAAAATTGCCACATATCGGGGGTGAGATCTGCAGCGGATTTGAGTACACGCGCCTCGTCATCATCATCGGAATACATGGCGCCTTCTGTGCAACACCCATCATTTGGTCGATCGGCGAAAACACCTTTGCAGCCGTCGCCGTAAATACACGTCCAATAGGATGTTAACCACGTGAGATCGCACTTGAAGATTTCAAGCTCATCGTTTGGATCTGTGAATTCGAACCAATCGCGAGCAAAACCTGGCTTCGTTTCAGACATAGTGGGAGAGCCTACGG
>CAYXIS010000056.1:0-10663 GCA_964465545.1 uncultured Bifidobacterium sp.
TGCAACCAACCGGCTGGGTCATGCAGCGGGCGTACTCCAGCATCCAGATCGACCAATCGCTCATGATCGGCCTCCCGCCGCCAAAGTCAGCGGATTGCCCTCTGGCACGAATTCGTATTGCCACAGAGCGGTGCATGAGTTGCGAAGAGTCCTATATGCAACGCGCAACGAGCGCGCTGCTTCGCCATCGACACCGTGAAGTGCGATGACACTGGCCTGACTGCCCAACATCTTCGTCTCGCGAATGATCTGGCCAATCAACGCATCAGGTGACGCGCCCTCATATCGGTCTGCAATCAGCCGGGCCGTGTGGCCCGCGACCGTCGCTAACTCCTGGGCAAGACCAGCCACCTGCTCCTCGGCATCACCTGTTAAGGACGCAGCGCCGATCAGGATTATGAGTCGCTTGTAGTGCTTCATGGATGGCAGGAGATCAAATGCCAAGTTCGTAAGCATCGGAGGCAATCCGTGCACGACGTTCCATACCTCTTCGTGGCTGTGCAAACCGTTTCCAGCAATATCGATGTGCTTCATTCTGTGACCTTTTCTCTCGAAAGCTCACGCATGAACGTATCAACTTCACCCGCATAAGGCGCAGCCAGCGCAGCACCACGACGGGTTACAGAAAGGCTTGCCGCATAAACTGCTTGATGGGTCGCGTTGAATAAATCATCGCCAACGGCCAATCTCGCGCTCAAATATCCGCATAATGTGTCGCCTGCGCCGACGGTATCCAAGGCCTCAACGGGCGGCGCTAGAACAATTTCAGAGTGTGTTCCATTAGTCACAAAGGCACCCTTTGAACCCAAGGTGATGACAACTTCCTTGCACCCAAGCTTTTTCATCAATGCAGCCGCTTGTTTTTGAATGCCGTCATTCTCATTCGTCAGCGCGGCAGCCTCCATTTGGTTAGGCACCAACACATCGATCAATCCAACAAATGCGTCCAGCGGAGCAACAGGCGCCGGAGTAAGAACTACCTTCACTCCCGCTTCCTTCGCAATCTTTGCCGCCGCAACCGAAGCCGCAGTCGGCAACTCCAACTGAAGCAACAACACCTGCGATGCACGGATCAAATCTGCATGGCGTTGCACAAAAGCCTCATCGGCCAAATCATTGGATTGCGGGATGATGATGATCGAGTTATCTCCATCGGCGCTTACGACCGGCAACCCCACACCAGTTCCCACATCTGCGTGCCGCTCTACTCCGGAGGAATCAATTCCCTCACTCGCCAGCGTCTCCATAAAAGTGTCGCCGAAGGAATCCATACCCAGATTGCCCAACATCGAGCTCTTGGCACCCGCACGTGATGCGGCAACGGCTTGATTGATCCCCTTGCCGCCCACTGCGATCGTGAACCCGGTCCCCTTCATCGTCTCCCCTGGTTCCGGGCGACGTGGGGCGTAGGCAATGAGGTCCATCATGAAGCTTCCAAGAACACAGACGCGACCGTTCATTCGCTCGTCCCTGCATTTCCTGACGCTTTGAGTTGCTTCCCTAAAGAACCTGCAGGATGGCGCTTAGCAAAATCATCAGCAGTAAATTCGCGAGCAGCCATTAGCGCACTTGCAATCGCATCACCCAAAGCAAGAGCAACCGTGGTCGAAGAAGTAGGTGCAAGATTTAACGGATCGGCCTCACGCCAGACTCCGACGTTCAAAACAACATCTGAATATGAAGATAAAGTCGACTTGGGCCGGCCCACCATTGAAATAACAGGAATACCCATCTCCTGCGCCATCATGGCCAGGCCGCACACCTCAACTGTCTCGCCCGAATTTGATATGGCCAGAAGAACATCCCCACGGAGCAAGGCCCCGGAATCACCGTGCAAGGACTCGACCGCATGCATGAAGGAAGAAGGAGTCCCCGTACTGGACAACGTGGCCGAAATCTTGGCCCCGATATGTCCAGGCTTACCTAAGCCAGTCACGACAACCCGGCCTTTGCAGGCCAAAATAATCCCTAGACAAGACTTGATCTGATGGTCGACCTTCTTGAGTAGCTCGCTGAGTTCGGCTATCTCGGTCTCAAGGGCGAAACGGGCGGCTTCAACTGAACGCTCTACGAGAGCCTCGTTCAGGCTCGAATCCCCGTTTACGCTCATTTCGCTCCTTGTAATCGATTACATAATCGCTTTCTGAACCATAAGGACCTCCCCCACTCAGTGTCAACTTCAATTGATAACGATTTGGCAACATTTCATATGGGGCAAGTGTCACGGCGCATATTGCCAACTTTGGACAGGGTGAACTCTTAAAACCTAAAGCCCCGGGACAATTCCATGATCGCTGGTGAGGTAATGCTGAAGACCTTCTCCATTAAGAATTCGCCGAACTGGTTCCTGCCGCCTAACGGTTCGTACGCGAGGATCGAGAAATTCCTTGGTCAATGCGGGTGCCAGCTTGCGGCGCTTTCATTGGATCTCAACTCTGCGCCGATGGAAAACAGTGATGCCGGGTGTTGTCACTCTCTGTTACATGTTGGTGACTCACAGTAACCTCAAGCAATGGATGAAGAATTGCAGGGTCGTCGAGCTGCCGTCTGGGAAGTGCTCACAAACCAAGCAAATCTCCATCAAACGATTACGTACAAGGAGCTGTCAGAGAAGTTAAATGTTCATCATCGAACGCTCAGGCATGCCCTCGGAAAGATTCAAACGGTTTGCTTTGAATCTGGCCTTCCGAATCTAGCTTCCCTTGTCGTAAATTCTAAGACCGAAGTTCCTGGTACTGGGAATAAACTGAACACTAAGAAGTTGGCGCAAGAACACAACAACATCTTCTCTCGCAATTGGAATTTGGAGCCCAACCCCTTCAGGGTATTTGGGCGCAAGGCAACGCACAGTTGGTGGGAACAAAGTCTGGGAGAAATCTATTGGGTTGAGTCAACTGACCGGAAAGATCTCGGCGAGAATCTCCTAGCACCAATAAGTGCGAATGCTGGACAAAAACTTGTATCTTTTGTAGAAGATGGCGACGTAATTCTTCACTACTACCAGCCAACAAAATCCATCGTGGCCTTCTCCATCGCAAGAGGTTTCCCCAAGACATCGGAAATCCGCTGGCCAGATAGGGAACATTCGCCGCTTCAGCCCGCCCATGCAGTTGACCTTATGAACTACACGGAACTTGACGAACCAATCACGTTAAAAGAAATGCAAGAACGAGAGAGGGAAATTCGAGCAATCAAGAAATCACTCGATAAGCAATACAACGGCAAATCAATTTACTTTCCTTTTCAGATTCCAGAAAAAAAGGTGATCGAACCCGCCCAGGGTGCCTACTTAACAAAGATGCCAAAGTCCCTATTTTCGATGTTTCCTCGCTTAGAAATGCAATTGCATAGAGATGTGGCTCCAGAATTCATCCCAAGCGAGGCGCCGATCAAAAGACCTCTTGCAAAATATTTTCCGGGCGAGCCGGATGCATCCCCCAATGATCGACTTGGGCGACCAGCAGATGAAAAAAAGAAGAAGACGATTGAGATGAGGGCCATGAAGTTGGCGACTGAATATCTTAAACAACTCGGCTATTCAGTAGAGGATGTCAGTCGTCAAAAAAGATTGGGCTACGACCTACGAGCTACTAAGGGAAATGAAATCGTTGGCGTTGAGGTGAAAGGCAGCATGTTATCTAGAATTTCCATCGACGTAAGTCTGGCAGAAGTCGAATTTGCCCAAATCACCGGGCATGAATATCGAACTCTCCTCTACGTCGTGGACCAGATCGAATGCGCAAATGATGGACCCGAGTACGTTGCTTCCGGTGGGCATGAACGACATTGGTGGGATTGGAACCCAGAGGCGATAGCCCTGGCTCCAATCGAGTATCGGTACACCCTCCCGCTACAGTCTCACAAGCGCTGAGCGAAGTAGGGCCGTCCAATTTTGTATGGTTAGAACTCAGTTCAGATATAAACCTCATGTGGCATATACAAATTCTTTTGAAACTTCAAAAACAGATTCCGCACAACGTCCACTTTTTCATTACCAACAATCTTGATGGCATTAAACACATCGACATACTTGATCTCCAAGAGAGTCTCAAGTTTGGAGTCGTCAAGTTCCCCGACGCCCGACTGCACGTACTGAGAGACCAGAAAGTCAACGAACTCCAACTGCTTGGCCTCTAGTTCGTCTTCCAGGAGCGAACGCGACAGCTTGGCCCGAGAAACCCTTGTGATCGGGGTCAATGCATACTTCACATATTCGAGCACATCAAAGAGATCGCTACTCGTGGCATTGATGAGTTCTTGTATTTCTTCCAATTCGCTCGTTGGAAAGCCAGCCTCTTCGAGTTGCTGCAAGAGTCTCTTGCGTGTGGAGGGAACAGACCAGATTGCACGTAACTCGTCCTCGTTCTTGAAAAGGTCGGGCATGTCCAGGGTCTTAAAGAGGGACTCAATGAACTGCCTCAAAGAGATCGGGGTGCCGTCGGCGGAATAGAACATCCGAGAAGTCATGTGTTGAAACTCGCGTTCCTTGCCGTCCGCTAACTTGATGACAACCTTCTCTCTCCTAAGCGCTTCCTCAGCTTCTTCCTCGAGGACTTCTTGGCGCTCCAGTTTGCCCTCGCGTTCCATCCTTTCCTCGATCGGCACACTCTCGATCGGCTCTCCATCCCACTCGGGATCGTAGAAATTATGAGAGGCATTGACGTAGTCGTGGATGGTGAAGTAGTCCTTGCCGTCGAAGAGACGCGTTCCTCGGCCGATAATCTGCTTGAACTCGATGATCGAATCGATGGGACGCATGATTACGATGTGGCGAATATTGCGCGCATCCACTCCCGTAGAAAGTTTCTGCGAGGTGGTCAGCATCGTCGGTATGGTCTTTTCATTGTCCTGGAAATCTCGGAGGTGCTGCTCGCCTATCTCGCCCTCATTTGCCGTCACGCGCACGCAGTAGGTCGGATTGGAGCTTTTCTTCAGCTCGTTGATGATGTCGCGGATGGCCAGGGCATGAGCCTGGTTGACGCAGAAAATGATCGACTTCTCGCTCTGGTCGATGCCATCCAGAAAGAGCTTTACGCGGTATTCATCACGCTCCCGAATGACGATCTTGCGGTGGAAGTCAGGCTCTGTATAGAGCTTACCGATCTCCACCTCGCCCTCGATGACGGTGTCATCTGGGACGTAGGCGTATTCGTCTAGGGAAGTGGCGTACTTGGTTACCCGGAAGGGGGTAAGAAAACCATCGGCAATTCCCTCTTTGAGCGAGTAGATGAAACGCGGCTCGCCAAAGTATGAGTAGGTGTCGACGTTGTCTCGGCGCTTGGGTGTGGCGGTCAGGCCCAACTGAACAGCAGGAGCGAAATACTCCAAAATCGCCCGCCATGTGCTTTCATCGTTGGCGCCGCCCCGGTGGCACTCATCCACGATGATCAAGTCAAAGAAGTCCGGCGGGTATTCACCAAAGTTCGCTACACCCGTGGATTCGGCAATGAAGGTCTGGAAAATCGTAAAGAAGATGTTGCCGTTGGTAGGAACCTTCCCCTTCTTGCGAACCGACTTGGGATCGATACGTACTAGTGCGTCCTCTGGAAAAGGGGAGAACTCATTAAAGGCCTGATCGGCAAGAATGTTCCTGTCAGCGAGAAAGAGAATTCGCGGCCGTCGATCGTGGTTGCCTTGCAAGTTCCACCTTGCTTGAAAAAGCTTCCAGGCGATGTGAAACGCAATCCGCGTCTTTCCAGTTCCCGTTGCCAGGGTGAGAAGTAATCGTCTATCCCCCCTTGCGATGCCGTCGAGAACACTTTCCACTGCGATTTGATGGAAATAGCGAACCTGCTCGGTGCCACCCCGACTCGCGTAATCAATCGAGCGAAATTCGTCGCGCATCTTATTGACGGGCTCGTCGATGAGATCCAAGAGTTCCTCTGGCGTCGGGAAGGCGGCGACATCCTCCTCTTTGCCAGTAAGCAAATTGATCTGACGGATCTTCTGTCCGTTGGTTGAAAAGGCAAAAGGAAGGCGTAGCTTCTGCGCATCGCGGATTGCCTGGCCGACTCCTTCCGTATACGGGAGATCCCACTTTTTGGCTTCAACCACTGCGACACGTTTGCCCTTGTATACAAGAACGTAGTCAGCGATTGACGGTTGCGACCGTTTGCCCGCACCAAGTATCCGACCAGCCGTAATCTGAAACTCACGACGAATGAGATGTGGCCCCCATCCGGACTTGGCAAGGGCGGGGTCAATATGTTGTGCGCGTGTATCAGATTCGGTGAGGGCCATTATGCAACTGCTATTTGATGCGTAAAAGCATCACTCAGAAGGGATTTCCTCAAATCCAGCAAGTTCCTCGACTGAATTTCGTAATTCCCTTTCAGCGCTTCCACCTCTCGGGAAATGATCTCCATTTTCTTGACGATTTCCACCATTTCTTCTTTGGAATGCCGTGGGACCGAAAATCTCTTTAGATCTGCAGCACCTAAATTGGGTTGGGCAGTGCCGGATCGAGTCTTTTCGATTTCCTGTTTACAGATTGAACTAAGAAAATAGTAGAGAATAAACCTCGGATCGATGTCCACTTTTGGCCTGACGATTACGAGCGAGGAAGCAATAGCACCCTCGGACAGATCTTCCAAAAGCGCAACTTTGCCCAATGAGCCTCTTAGGCAAAAAAGCAGGTCATTTACCTGAACCTTGCCGCGGCTCAATTTCTTAAACGTTTTCTCCGATATAAAATCCATATTTTTCATGTTGATCTTACCTTGATCGATATGACCTGCATTGATAAAAGGAATGCCCTCTGCTACTCGCATCTTCTTGTTGGGATAATTTGAGCCTCGATCGCCGTTCTCGAAACTTGCCAAATCCGATAGGAGTTCATCACCTTCTGCCGATCTTTCGAAAACATCGTCAATACAATTTTCCAATAGAATTGTTGCAAGTCCGATAGAGGCACGGTGTCTTTTTTCAAGCACGTCAATCTCGGCAAAAGCGCTATGGAGGTTCTCGACGATCTCACGTTGCCTTACTAAAGGCGGGACAGGGACTTCCATGCTGGCTATCTGATCCCTATTGATCGAATCAAAAACGGCCCCAGTATTGCCAGAAATTTCTGGTTGCTTATGCAGAAGAAAATAGAAAAGAAAATCTTTATCAATCTTACTACTGGCGCGTATCGCTGCCAGCCCACGACCTATACAGATGTCTTGCGTTGCGAAATTTATTGGACCAACTGGCGCCCTGACTGACATCAAGATGTCCCCAGATCTTGCCGACTTTGTTACTTTCGTTGTCCATGTGCTCGGCTTCTCTATGAACTTCTCTCCAAAGTCTTTCTTTCCTTGGTAAAAGGGCACACCGTCTCCCACAGAATTGTAATAAACGCCTTTAGGAGATTGCCCAGCGATTACTTCCGCCACATCCCCTAATAAAAGTATTGTCATAGCAGAATCTTGATTCGTTTGAGGATGGCCTGGTTCTCCGCATCGAGTGCCTCGATCTCGGCGATGATTTCAGCAGGCGCACGATGGACAACTTCATCATTCCCATTGGGATTCTTTACAGAGTGATCCCAGGATGCTTGATTGATACTCGATACGTCGACTGACCATGAGAGATCCGAGTCCGAGGACTTCCTTTGCAGAGCAACGAACTCTTCCAAATCCTTCTCATTGAGCGGATTAGTCTTACCCATATTGCGTCCTGGCTTGAGTTGGTAGTACCAGATTTTGCTTGTTGGCTCGCCCTTTTTGAAGAAGAGAACCACGGTCTTTACGCCCGCCCCCTGGAAAGTGCCCGAGGGGCAATCAAGAATGGTGTGAAGGTTGTGGTTTTCTAGGAGCTCCTTGCGAATGGCGATAGATGCGTTGTCCGTATTCGAGAGAAACGTATTCTTGATAACTATGCCAGCCGATCCACCTGCACGAAGAATCTTCATAAAGTGTTGGAGGAACAGGTAAGCGGTCTCCCCTGTCTTGATAGGGAAGTTCTGCTGAACCTCAACACGCTCTTTGCCACCGAAGGGTGGGTTGGCCAAAACGAAGTCGTAACGGTCTCTTTCTTGGATGTCCGCAATATTTTCACCCAAAGTATTCGTGTGCAGCAAGTTCGGGGCATCGATTCCGTGCAAGATCATATTCATGGTGCCGATGATGTAGGCGAGGGATTTCTTCTCCTTGCCATAGAAGGTCTTCTTCTGCAGAGTCGCCACTTCTTTTGTTGTCAACTGCTTTGAGGCGGAAAGGTATGCGAAAGACTCGCATAAGAATCCGGCCGAGCCGGCCGCGCCGTCATAAATTGTCTGCCCAATTTTTGGAGCGACAACTTGAATGATCGCCTTGATCAGGGGGCGAGGCGTGTAGTACTCACCACCGTTGCGACCAGCATTGCCCATGTTCTTGATCTTGTCTTCATAGAGGTGCGACATCTCGTGGATCTCGGCACTAGTTTGAAATTTGAGTTGGTCTACTAGTTCAAGGACTTCGCGAAGGTTGTAGCCACTTTGGAGTTTGTTGTTGATTTCCCCGAAGATCTCACCGATCTTGTATTCCAAGGTGTCCGCAGCCACAGCACTGAATTTGAACTTGGCAAGAAATGGAAAGAGATCAGTGTTGACGAAGTTTTTGAGATCATCACCAGTCAGGGCGGCGTTGTGGTCGATCTTGCCGTCTCTTGTTTTGGGCACGGCCCACTCTGACCACCGATACTTGCCCTTGATGATCGGGGTGTACTTCGTATTGGAAAGTTCGGCCCCGAGCTTGCGAGCGCCCTCCAAGTCATCGAGGTACTTGAGGAAGAGGACCCAGGAGGACTGCTCAACGTAGTCAAGTTCGCTTGAGCAACCCGCATCCTTGTGGAGGATGTCGTCGATATTCTTGAAGGTGTTCTCGAACACAAGATCTCGCTTTCATCATCAATAGCTACCTTCGATCGGGTCGGCGACCCAAATTCAAGGGCCAGCGATCCAGAACAGACCCCTCAGATTACTGGTGAGGGCAGACCTTGTCGCCGGCCCTCGCCAGTAAACTAGCCTAAGAACTCTCGAAGCAGATTTGCGTCTTACAAATTGGGAAGATCCTTGCCGATCGCTTCAGCTATTCCAACGAAGGCTCGTAACTGGCTTCCCAACGGAACGGATCGCAGGGAAGAATGCACTGGATGCTTGGCTAGGCACTCTCGATAACTAAGGAGACGATGTGACGGAAATTGGCTTGTGGCATGCGATGCGCGGTGTACAGCCAACCCGACTGCTTGAAGAAAGCATTCCTCTCGAAAAAGACCTAGAAGATTGGATCTTCGAAGACCCAACCCTGATATCGCCATCCCTCCATCGGGTCAGAAGACAGGTACCCCTCGGCGGCAAACTCATGGATTTACTGGCAATCGAGGAGCCAGGAGTCTGGGTTGTTTGCGAACTGAAGAAGACGCCGCTCTATAGGGATTCGATAGCTCAGGCATTCGACTATGTAACGAGACTCGATCTTCTGAGTCGCGAGGAATTTCACTCCTTGGTCAATGACGTAAAGCTCCTTCATAGCGAGAGAACCCAAAAATTGATTAGCAAGGCTCTTGACCGAGAAGCAGATGGCGAGGAACGAAATATCAGAGTTGTCCTGGCCGGTGTCGGTGTACGAGAAGATCTCCAGCATATGGTTAATTATTTATCCAACAAGTATTCATTTCCAATAAGCATATGCACATTTTCTGCCGTTTCCACACCGGGTGATGACCAAGGAATCATATTGATGAGGGATATCTCTGAAGATTCAACTACGGAGGATCTCGAAGGGCAGGCCTCCGTATATTACGAAGATCGCCTGCAAAGTGTTAAACAGTTTTTTAGAAATTCACTTCAGGCATCGATCTTTGATGAGCTCTGCAATGTCTTTCAAGCCCAAAGTAATTTCTTTGTTAGGCCTTGGAAGAAATCAATCATGATCGCGCCACACCAGCATCATGGAAGGTACCTTGCATACTTCACTTCAAATCGAGATGGCGTAAGAGCCATGGTGAGCCCAGAGGCCATTTTGGAATTCTTTCCGGATGCTGAGGTGGCTGGAATAACCCTAGAGATGATGGACATTCATTTTGATACTTTGCCGGATGCTCAAAATTGGGCCGCCTCCATATCTCATACCGTGGCAAATGTAGTCAGCCAGCCGAATCCCGTCGCCTCGGAATGGAATGGCAAAGACTGGTATTTTGCATTTGGCGGAAGCGATACTCGAAACTGGGATGATGCCGTCAAGCACGGATTCGTATCGGCGGGCGGAGGTGATTGGTACTCCAGGACGGTGCGCCCTCTTCCCATTGGCGCCCGAATCTTTGTTTACATGCCAAGAATTGGATATGTAGGAGTAGGGACAACGACTGGCCCGGCAGTTTGTTATGGTGAGAGCGATTTATCGAGGCAAAAAGAACTGAAAGGGCGATACACCCATCAAAACGGAGAACCTGAGTACATCGTTCCAGTGAATTGGATTAAGACGCTTCCACCTGAAGAAGCCATATATGGCAATGGCCTCTTTGCGAGTCAACATTCAACTTGCAAGTTGAGAGACCAGAAGACTCTCAAAGTACTATCTGCAAAATTTGCCGTGCCATATTTTGAAGTTTAAGGATAGGCGGGCAAACTCCACGAGTGAAAACATTTGAGTGAGGGAAGAGGTCAAGTTGTGGGCTTGGCAGTTGATAAAACGTCGTGCCA
>CAYXIS010000057.1:0-10595 GCA_964465545.1 uncultured Bifidobacterium sp.
AAGGACAACACCTAGGGGCTTTGAGTCATCGCATTTCTCATACGAACTGAGTGCGTAGAAACGGGCGAAGTCGATTCCTTCGCTTACTTCGGGATCCGCCTCGGCTACCGTTTTACCTGCATCGCGAGACATGATCGCAATCGTGTCGGCTCGTTCGTTCTCCATGAGGACTGCTGCGTCGCTGAGAATCTTGCCGCGCTTTCGCGGTCCGAGAGCATCCCATTCCTCAACGTGAGAGCGCGCAGTGGAGACCGCTGTGTCGATGTCCTCCTTGCTCGCAATCGAGTAGGTGTACCAATGTGCGCCGTTCTCGCTCGGGTCGGCACCTTCATCGACTTCGGTGCGGGTAAGGAACTCGCCCATGATCTGCAGAGGAATTCGCAGTTCGTCGCTTTCGTAGTGACGAACGTATGCCGCCTCAAGTTGCTCGCGGAAAACCGGGTTGGTTGCGTCGGCATCGCTCTGGTTTTCGAACTTACCGTCAGTGAAGGCATTTTCTGCATCGTGCCGCTTGAGATGGTGGCGCAGTGATTCCGTTGAAATCGTGTGGCGCTCCGCGATCGAGATGAGGAACCGACCCTGCTGCTCTTTGAATTTTTCATTGTCGAGAGCCATATCGAATGATGCCCGTAGATAATTTTCCTCTGAAGTGTTCTCATCGAGCCGTCGAACAAGGTAGGCAACTGCGGCTGGGAAATCCTCGTGTCGAGTAACGGGCGTGTACAAAAGCACACGCCCGGTCTGTCCTGCCACGGCGAGTGCTTCAGCATTTGCCATTCCCTCCAGCATTTCGATGTCGATCTGATTCTCGACCCCGCGAACTTTGGCAACTTCTATCGCCCAAGCGAGGTGGAACAGGTTGTGGCTGGCGATTCCGATCCGGACAGCGTCTGCATGCGCGGGGTTGAGTGCCACATCGATGAGCCGGGCGTAGCTGGCGTCTACATCGGACTTGCTTTCATAAGGCGCCGGTATCCAGCCATGGAGTTCGGCTTCAGCCTTCTCCATTGCCAGATTTGCTCCTTTTACCAGGCGAATTTTGATTGTTCCACCGCTGCGTTCGTGGCGCTCTTTCGCCCATGCGACAAGGTCTGCGAACTCACCGTGCGATTCGGGCAAATACGCCTGCAGCACTATCCCTGCATTCATCGCTTCGAATTCGGGTTCGTCTAGGAGTTTCTTGAAGACAGCGACGGTGATTTCAAGATCGCGGAACTCCTCCATGTCGAGGTTGATGAATGTACCGCTCTTGAGCGATTGGCGATAAAGAAGACGAAGGCGATTAGCGACTCGCTCGATGGAACCCAGATGGTCGATGGTGATTAATTGGCTTGCAATCGATGAAATCTTCACAGATGCGTAATTAACTCCAGGGCGCTGAATCATCTCGATGACGGAGTTCAACCTCTGCGCCGCTTCGCCTTCACCAAGAACAGCTTCGCCAAGAACGTTGATGTTGAGTTTTGCCTCGTCGCCAGTACGTCGATTGATGTGCTTGGCGAGTGGATTCTTTTCAGCAGGAAGGATGATGCCGTTCGCTGCCATACGAACTCGTTGATGAACGATCTTCATCACGAGAGAAGGGAATACACAGGAAGCTGCACTCGCTGCTTTGATTCCGATGTAATCAAAGAGGCCAAGTCCCGAGATTCTTGCAGTCTTGGCAGTTCTTCGGAGAGTCTTGGCTGCGTTGCGCATCGAACTCATGCGCATGACTTCGTCAGTCAGCGACATAGTGAGGGCGACAGCCGCAGGATCCTTGAGTAGGCGCGCGAATCGTTTTCTGTTTGCTTCGTCGTGGCGGGTTCGCGCTTTATCCGATTGCGTTAGAAGATTTGAAACAAGTGCAATGGTGCTATCGCTTAGGTGGTCAATATCGTCCTGCGTTGGAAGTGGCGTCGTTGGCACTTTCGTCCTTTCTTACGTCGCAATACTAGGCATTTTTCAAAGGACTACCGCCAATATCGTCATGATCGAGATCGTTATTGGAAGTGATTGCATGAGCCCGTGAAGGGTTGCCACAGTCGAGTGGGGGCCGTGCCTTCGCTGGCTGAAGGCTCCAAGCACAGAAATGATGACGGGGTAGGTGGAGAGCGCCCCCGCAACCCTGGGTCCCAGAAAGGAGGCCGTGCCAGTCAGTGTGACGATAAGAACGACGGTTACTAGCAGCCTTGCAGGCAATTCCCAACGCGGGGTTTCTGAGGTCCGCGGTTCAATCGCGTATGCGGGCCAGAAATTCCAGGCAACCAACCATGAAGCGACTAAGAGTGGGAGCAGCGCGTAGAGGTGGATTTCAAAACTAGTGAGCAGCGCCCCCGATGCAAGGCAAGCCAGAGTCCCAGCGGCAAGGGCGCGGTCCCACGACATCTTCAACGCGGAGGCCGCGTAAACCCACGAGAAGACTATGAGTGCGACCTGTCCGACAAGAACTCCGTGCGCTGCACGCGCTGCAAAGGATGGGCCCTCTTGGATGTAGATGATGAGGATGAATGGCCCCGTGGTCAGGGGCAATCCAATGAGTCGACCACCAATGCCATCGCCCCAACGACGTTGGATGTAACTCAGCAGTGCGACGAAGAATGGTGCGAGAAATAGCTTTAGAAGAAAGAGCGAACTCACTCTATGGCGCCGTAATCAATTTTCTCGAGGTCGTTATCTCGTCGATGAAATCAAAGTCAATCTCCACGCCAATGCCAGGCCCGTTCGGAACTCGCAGTTGCCCGTTCTCCATGACGAAGGGCGTCGTGATATCTCGATGGTAATAGCGGGAGGATGCGCTTGTATCCCCGGGCAACGTGAAACCGGCTAGGGAGGCAAGCGCGATGTTTGCGGCACGGCCGATTCCGGTCTCGAGCATTCCGCCGCACCAGACCGGGATGTCGTTTTCGACGCAAAGATCGTGGATCTTCACTGATTCGAGATAACCGCCGACGCGCCCTGGCTTGATGTTGATGATTGTTGTCGCCTTCATTGCCAACGCATCGCGCGCCGATTCGTATGAGGTGATTGACTCATCAAGGCAGATGGGTGTCTCGACCACCTTGGCCAGCATGGCATGGCCTAGAACATCGTGTTCATCCAAAGGTTGCTCGATCAGCAAAAGATTGAAGGGATCAAGTTTCTTCAGATGTTCGGCGTCCTCACGTGAATACGCCTGGTTCGCATCCACCTGCAGGGGAATATCGGGGTAGAGCTCGCGGATCACTCGCACCGGCTCGATGTCCCAGCCATGCTCAATTTTCAACTTGATTCGGCGGTAGCCCTCGTTAACGTATTGCGAAACCTCCTGGGCGAGTGCATCGATCGAGGTGGCGATTCCTACCGAGACACCGCAGTCGACCATCTCTTTGGACGAGCCCAAATACGATCCGAAGGAGATGCCATCGAGTTTGAGTTGGGCATCAAGGATCGCCGTTTCCACGCAGGCCTTTGACATCTGATGACCGAGGAATGGTTTGAGCAAGTCGGCAATTTCCTCTGCACGCACATCGCCTACTTCAAATATCTTTGGCATAAGAAAACGTTCGATTACATCTTGGGAAGCGAAGGTGTATTCAGGGGAGTACAAGGGTTCAGACATCGCAACACACTCAGCCCAGCCTTCAGATCCATCGTGAGTTCTGATCCGCATGAGCAGGAGTTCTCGTTCGTATTGAGTTCCAAAGGAAGTACGAAAGGGTCTCACTAAGGGCAGGTCGATTATGCGGAGTTCTACATCCTTGATCCGCATTTACAGGTCCTCTTTCATTTCTTCTTTGCCACAACATAGGCGCCATCTGATGTGAATCCTTGAATATACCAACCTGACATCAGACGTGGTTGAAGTTCCTCTCGCAAAGCCAGTCTCCATTCCCAAGCCCTTGCGGCGTTATCTGTGCGCAACTGGATTATGTCTGTTGGTAGGTAAATGGCGACTGTCTCCGCACTTGCGGGCACGGTCTCCTTGACTGGTTTTTCATTTGCATTTGCCAATGCCACAGGGATGCCATGTGGCGACATCTCCAAGTTAACATTTTTTGCGGCGCTAACCACGCGATCGGAGAGCAAGTTCCATCGTGCAATCACTCGATCAGTCGGGTCTCCGGCATTGAGGGCATCGGGAAGATCCCCATAGAAGTCAGCGAAATATTCAAAGACTTGAACTCCAAGTTTCACGAGATTCAATCGTGCATTGCGCCTGACTAGGGGGTCAAAAGTCCACGTGATCGTCTCGTACCCGTTCTCCAGCGCCCAGGCCCTCTGATGCCACTTAAGCGCGCTGCCTATATTGCGATTTCGGTACTTCTCTTTAACGGCTGCCATGTGTGAGTGAAGGTGGAGATGCGCCTTCGAATCGATGCCCGGGAACGCGAACGCTGCGGCAATGACGTCGACGTCGAAAAAGACCCCGCTGACATACGCTCCGTTGTGCACCATTGCCTGCAAAAGGTTGGCAGTGATTTGTGTTCCCTCATCTGTCGGCCACACCTCATCAAAGATCGCCCGCGCATAGTCCTGCTCAGTGATGCCTTGGAGATTGCGAATTGATACTTGGGCGTCATCGCTCCTTCGCTTGGCGTCCTTGTGCGCTTGGGCTATTGATTCTGCGCTAATCGACTTTGAAGTGATCATGGAGTCAGCGTAGAACAGACCAAGACAATCTGTCCTTGTTCCTTTAGGCTGATAATCATGAAGGCAATCCAAGTGAACACATTCGGCGGACCTGAAGTCATGGAGTACGTGGATGTTGCAGATCCAACCCCTCAGTCGAATGAGGAGCTCATCACGGTTACCTCGATCGGGATCAACTATGCCGACACCCATCAGACTGAGAACGGCTACCTCTCGCCTCAGATCCTGCCTCTTATTCCAGGTTTGGAAGTAGTCGGGCATACGAATTCGGGCCGTCGCGTTCTTGCCTCCGTCGAGCATGGTGGATATGCGCAGAAGGCAGTCGCCAAAAAATCACTTCTCATCGAGATTCCCGATGGAATCAGCGATGCGCAAGCCTTGTGCATGTTGGTGCAGGGTTCGACTGCGTGGCATATTTTGAAGACAGTGGGGCACCTGCGCCCAGATGAGAGCGTTGTCATCCACGCCGCCGCGGGCGGCGTTGGCACCATGGCAATTCAACTTGCAAAATTGTGGGGCGCCAAAGTCATTGCAGTCACCTCGTCCACCAACAAGGCAGAATTGGCGAAGTCCCTTGGCGCCGACGTAGCCATTGATGCCAATGTCGAGGACTTGGGTTCGGCAATGCTCGCCGCAAATAACGGCAAGAAAGTCGACCTTGTCCTCGAGATGGTCGGCGGGAAGACTTTCGATGCCAGCCTCGACGTTCTCGCACCCTTTGGCCGAGTCATCACCTACGGAAACGCATCACGAAAAGCGCCTCGGGTAGTTCACCCGGGATCCCTGATCACTGGCACGAAGACGATCACCGGGTTCTGGCTGGCTCACTGCTTTGGCCACAAGGAGCTTTTTCACGACGTGATCGCGGAGTTGTTTGCCCTAGTCCTCTCCGGCAAGGTCACCCCCGTCGTGGGAGGCATCTATCCGCTTTCCCATGCGGTCCAGGCTCATCAGGACATGTTGGCTCGGAAAACCTCCGGCAAGGTGACTCTGGACCCTTTCACCTAAGAGAGGCTAAACGCGGTGATTTTTCGAATACAGGCGTGAACCTGTACGCTTCACAAGCATTGTGCGCCCCCCTAGCTCAGTCGGTAGAGCGTTTCCATGGTAAGGAAAAGGTCAACGGTTCGATTCCGTTGGGGGGCTCGGCGGGGTAGCTCAGCTTGGTAGAGCAAGCGGCTCATAATCGCTGTGTCGCCGGTTCAAATCCGGCCTCCGCTACGAGCAAAACGTTCACAGACATCGCAAAGGGTGTTTGTGGGCTGCCAGATTTCCAATTACTACATTTTCGGAGAGCGGGAATGCATGGACGAGGGCCGCGAATATTTCCGGGACGAAAAGTTAACAGGCCTAGGCGGTTGGCTGGCCTTCTTTCTATTCACTCTCTATGCGGGCGTGTTCGCCTGCGGCTTGTCGACGGTATTGCTTGTGATCTTCCATGGCGATTTGGCCAACGCGGGCCTCTCATTAGCGAGCTATCTTGCGTCTTTGGTATTTCTCGTCAGCAGTGGCTTAGTTAACCTCTGGTTTCTTCGTTTAGTCCGTGGACGCCAGAGGAGCGCAATTGAATCTGTGAAGATCTATGTGCTGGCACAAGTGGTCCTTAACTTCATCTCCGGCCCCCTTGGCAACGATGTTCTGAACTCGCTGACTTTCAACGGAGTGAGTGCAAATGCGAAGGTTTCAAGCGGAAGCCCTCTCTGGTGGGAGGTTGTATCTGCTTTCTTGGTTCCTGGAATCTGGTACTTCTATTTCCAAAGGTCCAGAAGAGTCCATCTCACGCTCAACCGTTGATTTCCAGCCTTCGATCAAGCTCGGATTTCGCCTCAAGTACCCCTGTCGGCTATTCTTACGCCTCTTATATTTAGTTCACACCGATGAAGGAGCAAGACCATGGCAAGCAAGAGCGCGGACGTTCGTCCAAAGATCACCATGGCCTGCGTCGACTGCAAAGAGCGCAACTACATCACCAAGAAGAACCGTCGTAACGACCCAGACCGTCTTGAACTCAAGAAGTTCTGCCCACGTTGCAAGGCTTCAACCCTTCACCGCGAAACTCGTTAATGCTCAATCCCGATTCCGTCGGGCGCACCTTTCATAGTGCGAAGTCATTTCCTGTTACAGCCTCTGAGATAACCGCCTTCGCTGCCGTTATTGGCGAAGAAGATCACAGCGTCGCACCCCCCACATTTTCTATTCGTATCTCCCTCGACCAATCCCAGGAATTGCTGACCGACCCTCAAGTTGGCTTGGACTGGTCCAGGCTCGTACACGGCGATCAGAAGTTCGAGATATTGCGCCCGATAGTCGTTGGGGACGTTTTGAAATGTTCTTCAACCATCGAGAACTACAAAGTCGTCGCGGGCAACGAGATAGTCACCGTCCGATCTGATCTTCACTCGGGAGATGAGCTAGTTGTATCCACATGGTCCACGTTGGTGGTGCGCGCATGATCAAGGTAGGTGACGTAATTGCGGAGAGAGTGTTTTGGATCGACCGCGAGTTGCTTAAGAAATATGCCGATGCAAGCGGCGACCAAAATCCGATCCACCAAGACGAAGCATTCGCGAGATCGGTAGGTCTCCCCGATGTCATCGCACACGGAATGCTGACGATGGCCCTTGCTGGAAAGTTCGTCTCGGATTGGGCTGGCGGACCCGCCACTGTAAAAGAATTCTCCGCACGATTTGTTAAGCCGGTCATTGTGCCTGCCGATAAGAAAGTGGACCTAACAGTTTCTGCGACGGTTACGGAAGTTGAAGATGGAAACGTCCGCCTCAACATCAATGCCACGTCTGAGGGCATCAAAGTTCTAGGAATGGCAAAGGCACTGGTCGTAACGTCATGACCGTCCCAGATGCAATCTGGAAACTAGGAAAAGAAAGACAGGCGGCAAGAGCCGCAAAGAATTTTGCGCTCGCAGATCGACTACGCGATGAGATTGTCGACGCTGGCTGGGACATCATTGATGTTGCTGGCTCGTTCGAACTCCACAAGCGGATTCGATATGTGGTGGCCGAATCAATCCGCTTGATGAAGCCAGTCCTTGATGGGTGCGAGATCGCTATAGCGATGATCGTCTCTGGCTTTCAGGATGACGTTGTAGAGACCGTTGAAGCCATTCGCTCCTATTGCCAGACTCCAATTGTTCTCCTCTGTCTTGACGAAGTCGGACCTCTTGAGGAGATTGTCGACGAGACAACGACCGTCATAAAAGTTGTCGAAGAATGCGGCTGGGCGCAAGCGGCCAACGCACTGTTGCAGAATGTGCACTCGGAGTTCTTGGTGATCATGGATCCATCGACTCGCTTTACTGGCGATGCGATCTCCCCAGTTCTTGCCAAACTGAAGGAAAGGACTTTTGTGGCCGTGGGTTGGCGGGGAGGCCTCATCAATCTTGAGGACGACTGGCGCAGCGTTGATGACAAAGGCGCTGGCGAGATTGATGTTCTGTTTAGCTATTTTTTCGCGGTGGATAGACGGGCAGCGCTCGAAGTGGGCGGATTCAACTCCCGGGCAATCTACTATCGCAATGCGGATATCGAGTTCTCGCTCAAACTTCGCCATGCCGGCGGGCGCCTGTTGCAGATGGATCTACCACTCACGCAGGGACGCCATCATGGCTATCACGATGTTGATAAGAGCTTTCGTGAGGTGCAGTCCAAGAAGAACTACGACCGCATTCTTGAGCGCTTCCGCGGCAAGAATGCAATCCTGAGTCCGCGTCGCTAACCTTTCAACCATGAGCCAACTCTCGGACTACACGAGTTTCCGCGTCGGGGGACCAGCTCAAGAAATCGTCAATGCCTGCAATGAATCTGAGATCATCGCCGCTGTCCAGGCGGCCGACAATGCCGGCAAACCGATTTTGATTTTGGGTAGCGGTACGAATGTTCTAGTCAGCGATGAAGGTTTCAAGGGCGTGGTTATTCATGTGGCGAGTTCCGAAGTCGAGGCCGAGGTTGATGCATGTAGTGGAGCCGCGCTCACAATTGGCGCTGGTGAAGTGTGGGACGCGTTTGTAGCCACAACGATTTCGCGCGGATATGCAGGGCTTGAAACTTTGAGTGGAATTCCCGGAACTGTAGGTGCTGCGCCAATTCAGAACATCGGCGCCTACGGTCATGAAGTCTCTGAGTTCATTACACGGGTGCGCACCTATGATCGCAAGGAAAGACGAGTCAAGACCTTCACCAATGAAGAATGCAACTTCACTTATCGCAGTTCTCGATTCAAGATTGACCGAGATCGTTACGTCATCCTCGATGTTGGATTCCAGTTGAGAGTCGGTGAATCCTCGGCGCCAATTCACTACGCCGAGTTGGCCCGCGCTCTAGGAATCGAAGTTGGCGCAAAAGCATCAGTGGTTGCCACCCGTGAGGCGACTCTGAAATTGCGGGAAAGTAAAGGGATGCTGCTTGATCCCAAAGATCACGACTCGTGGTCTGCTGGTTCTTTCTTCACCAATCCGATTGTAAGTGCCGAAGTCGCTTCGAGGCTTCCTGAAGACGCCCCTCGTTGGGTTCAACCGGATGGTCGCGTGAAAACGTCGGCTGCGTGGTTGATGGAGCACGCCGGAATCCACAAGGGTGATGCGCACTCGGGTGCGCGCATATCGAGCAAGCATGTTCTGGCACTGACCAATTCAGGAAACGCCACTGCTGCAGACATCGCCGCCCTTGCTAAGGAAGCGCAGGAAAAGGTGCACAAGGTATTCGGAATCTTCCTTGAGCCCGAGGTAAATCTTGTAGGCCTTACTCTGGATTAAGAGGCCCTCGATTAGACGGCTTCAGCCATCAGTTTCTTGATGCGGCTAATCCCTTCGACGATGTCGTCATCTCCGAGCGCGTAAGAGAAGCGCAGATAACCCGAAGGACCGAAAGCCTCACCTGGTACCGCTGCAACTTCAACTTCTTCCAAGATAAGCGTTGCCAATTCGGCAGATGTGCGAGGAGTTTTTCCTCTAATTGTTTTCCCCAAGACGCCTTTTACGGACGGATAAACGTAGAAGGCGCCTTGGGGCATCGGGCAAACGAATCCAGGAATCTCATTGAGCAGTCCGACAATGAGCTTGCGTCGCCGGTTGAAGGCTTCGCCCATTTTGTGAACGGCGGAGAGATCTCCAGTGAGTGCAGCGATCGCTGCACGCTGTGACACGTTGGATACATTGCTCGAAAGGTGTGATTGGAGATTTGTTGCGGCTTTGATGACGTCCTTTGGACCGATCATCCAGCCCACGCGCCATCCAGTCATCGCATAAGTCTTTGCGACGCCGTTGAGAATGATGGTGTGATCGGCGATTTCCGGAAGAACCACCGGAACGCTTGGTGCAATCGCGCCGTCATAGAGAAGGTGCTCATAGATTTCGTCCGAGATGATCCAGATACCGTTCTTGTGCGCCCACTCGGCGATTGCCTTAACTTGCGCAGGTGAATACACCGAACCCGTTGGGTTGCTTGGGGAACAGAAGAGAAGAGCTTTGGTCCTTGGTGTTCGTGCTGCTTCCAGTTGTTCAACCGTCACTAGGTATTTCTGCGTTTCATCGGCGAAGACTTCAACGGGAATTCCACCAGCCAATTTGATGCACTCCGGGTAGGTCGTCCAATACGGAGAGGGCAGCAGAACTTCGTCACCATGGTCGACGATTGTGGCAAATGCTTGGTACACAGCTTGCTTGCCGCCGTTTGTCACGAGAACTTGGTCGGCAGTGATGTCGTAGTTGGAATCGCGCTTGGTCTTGGCCACGATCGCATCGCGAAGTTCGGGCAATCCTGATGTCGGTGTATAGCGGTGGTTTGCCGCAACACTTGCTGAAGCTATTGCGGCAGCGACGATGTAATCAGGGGTCGGGAAATCTGGCTCACCCGCTCCGAAACCGATGACTGGCCGACCCGCGGCCTTCAAGGCCTTGGCTTTGGCATCCACGGCGAGGGTGGCGGATTCTGCGATGGCAGCGATTCGGGAGGAGATTCGTTGGGCGCTCA
>CAYXIS010000058.1:0-10298 GCA_964465545.1 uncultured Bifidobacterium sp.
CCGCATGGTGCCCTCTCGGTTGGACTGGGTGTCAACGCCCATGAGCTCAAGCTTCAGGAAACCGTCTACCAGGTGTTGATGGATCCGCATTCCGACATCGACAAGATCATTCTCAAGACTTCTATACCGGGGATGGATCTATTGCCGGCCAACAAGGAGCTAGCCACTGCAGAAGTCACCTTGGTCAATGAGATGGGGCGAGAGAACTTCCTAAAGCGCACCCTGGCTAGCGTCAGAGATTACTACGACGTCATTCTCATCGATTGCCAACCAACTCTTGGGCTTCTAACCCTCAACGCTCTGACTGCGGCTGACGGGGTGATAGTGCCCCTCCAGTGCGAGTTCTTCGCCCTTCGAGGATTCGCACAACTCCAGGAGAACTTGGAGAAGGTGAGGATCAACCTCAACCCCTCTCTCAAACTTATTGGAATTCTGGCAACGATGTACGACAAAAAGACCCTGCATAGCCGCGAAGTGTTGGAACGGATTCTCCAAGCATTCCCGGAGAGCGTGTTCGAGACAGTGATTGCCCAGACAGTTCGTTTTCCCGAGACCACGGTCGCAGGTGAGCCCATTAACACGTACGCCTCCAATTCTGGCGGGGCGGCTTCCTATCGACGTTTAGCCCGGGAGTTAATTGCACGAGGAGGATTACGATGAGTCGCAGAGCCAGTTTGCCAGGAGCGGATGAACTGTTCCGATCTACAACCCCCGCCCTGACTGCAGTTCGTGACACCACGCCCGAAATTGAACCTGCGCCGATCATCCAGAACGCAACAGCGCCTGTCACACGTGGGCAAAGTAAGGGCGTTCGAACAACGCCAAGACGACGCGTCAGCAACATTGACCGCTCTCCCACCGGTCGCGAATCACATGCGGAGAAGATCACCGTCTATCTCTCCCCTGAAGAACTTTTCGATTTGGATCAGGCACGTCTCCTGTTGCGAGGAGATCTAGGCCTGGCCGCTGACCGTGGACGAATCGTCAGGGAATCCATTGCAGTGATCATCGCCGACCTTGAAGCCAAGGGAGACCAGAGCATCCTGGCGCGACGCTTGCGAGGACAGTAGATCTCACCTAGCTCGCGGGTGAGCCAAACTGTAGGTTTCTCGGACTTTGTCGATCGTGACAAGAGTATAAATCTGCGTCGTGGTCACAGACGCGTGACCAAGCAATTCCTGAACAACGCGGATATCAGCACCACCGTCTAGCAGATGGGTGGCGTAGGAGTGGCGAAATACGTGTGGAGAGACTTTTCCTGAAATGCCAGCCGCCTTGGCAGCATTTAGAACAAATTGCCAGGCCGATTGCCGACTGAGGCGAGTCCCTCTCTGGTTGAGGAAGACTGCCGAAGTCTTCTTGGCTGAATTCCGAGCCAAATTCGGCCTCACTCTCGTCATGTAGTCAAGCAAGGCTGCGTTGGCAAAACTTCCCAAAGGTACGATTCGATCTTTGCCGCCCTTGCCTCGCAGTTTGATTGTCTGAAGCTCAAAGCCCTCACTAGCAACGTGATGGATATCGGCAATATCCAAATTCACGACCTCGCTCACTCGTGCACCAGTGCCATAGAGCAATTCCAGTAGCGCACGATCACGAATGGTCACGGGATCACCTTCGCGATAAGCGGCTTCGATCATCGAGACAATTTCACCGACAGTCAGCGCCTTGGGAAGGCGACGCATCTGACGTGATTTCTCAATATCTACCAGTGGATCGATGAAGCCTTTTTCACTCGAGAGATACCGAAAGAAAGTTCGCAAAGCAGAGAGTATTCGATTAATCGATGATTGACTTAGGTGCTCTTCACGCAGCCAATTCTGAAACTCACGAATTCGTTGGGGATTGACATCTGAAAGTGCAAGCGAAGACAGATTAAGAAACCTACCAAAACGTATTAAATCTCTTCCATATGCAGAGATGGAATTCTCGGCAAGTCCGCGCTCCACCCTTAGGTGATCCAAGAAGTTGCGGGCCTCTTGCGAAAATTCCATCTCCGTCATCTACATCATCTATGAGGCAAGGACTTCATAGGCGTAGTTGTGCGCTTTCGCGACCGCCTCGTAGTAGATACCACCCTCATGGACATTCAGGCCAAGAGCAAGGCTCTTATCCGTCTTGATGGCTTCGCGCCAGCCTTTGTTCGCGATGGAGAGTGCGTATGGAAGAGTTGCATTGGTGAGCGCGTACGTGGAAGTGACAGGTACGGCACCTGGCATGTTGGCTACACAATAGAAAATACTGTTGTGAATCGAGAAAGTGGGTTCAGCATGCGTTGTCGCATGTGAGTCCGCAAAACATCCTCCTTGGTCAATGGCAATATCAACGAGAACCGATCCGGGCTTCATCTTCTTTACCTGATCGTTGCTGACCAGTTTCGGGGCTTTCGCTCCGTGGACCAGTACGGCTCCGACAACCAAGTCGGCCTGGCATATTTCGCGATCGATCGCGTGGTGGGAAGCAGCCAACGTCTTGATACGTCCGGAATACAGTGAATCGATATATTGAAGACGGGCAATGCTTCGATCTATGACTGTGACATCGGCACCCATACCAAGTGCGATCACGGCTGCATTGAGACCTGCCACGCCGCCACCGATGACCACGACTTTGCCTGGGGCTACGCCCGGAACACCCGCAAGAAGTACTCCTCGGCCACCGTTGGGCTTTTGCAGAACTGATGCGCCCACCTGGGTTGCCATCCTCCCCGCCACTTCGCTCATAGGGGCGAGAAGAGGAAGTTGCCCATTGACCTCCACCGTTTCGTAGGCGATTGCGGTGGTGCCGCTCGCGACGAGGGCATCAGTGCAAGGCTTGGATGCAGCTAGATGAAGATAGGTGAAGAGAACCTGCCCTTTGCGCATTAGTGGGTACTCGCTCGCAATAGGTTCCTTGACCTTAAGGATGAGATCAGCTTGCGCCCAAACTTCTTCTGCGGTCTGACGAATCTGCCCGCCCTGTGATACAAAATCTTGATCGGAAATAGAGGATCCAAAACCTGCTCCGCTTTCAACAATAACCGAATGTCCAGCTCGTATGAATTCACTGACACCTTCAGGGGTAATTGCGACTCGCGATTCCTGACTCTTTATTTCCTTTGGTACACCAACGATCATTTCCAGCTCCTAAGTGAGACTTCATTGTCAGTCGGTCAGCCTACTCCCCACTAGGAGCTTGCGCTGACGCCTTTTGCGGCAAGGGCCGCTGAGATTAAGCCGATAAACAACGGGTGCGGACGCGTTGGCCTTGAACGGAATTCAGGATGGGCCTGAGTCCCGACATAATAGGGATGGACATCCGCTGGCAGTTCAACAAATTCGACTAAGTCGCGTTCAGGGTATATACCTGAAAAGCGAAGACCGGCATCAACGAGCTGTTGGCGGTAATCATTGTTAACTTCATAACGATGGCGATGGCGTTCTGATATCTCCTTGGCACCGTACGTTTTCGCAACAATCGAATCTGGATCCAAAACCGCGCGGTAGAGCCCAAGGCGCATGCTTGCACCCATATCCGCATCTCCCGAAACAACAGCATGTTGATCTTCCATGGTGGAAATCACCGGAGACTTTGTCTCGGGCGCGAACTCGGCCGAATTTGCATCCTTGATTCCCGCGAGATTCCTAGCACCTTCGATCACCATGCATTGAAGTCCCAGACACAATCCCAATGTGGGGATCATCATGACTCGAGCAAAATGCAGCGCCCCAACTTTTCCTTCAATACCGCGGACGCCGAAGCCCCCTGGTACGCAGATAGCATCCACATCAGATAAATGCTCCTTGGCGCCTTCCCAACTTTCGCAATTATCGCTTGGCACCCATTTGATCTCTACTTTTGCATTGTTGCCGAATCCTCCGGCACGCAGAGCCTCCGTCACCGACAGATAGGCATCCGGAAGGTCTATGTACTTTCCGACAAGTGCTACTCGCACGCTATTTTCTGGATGATGGACTTTCGCTAGAAGAGCGTCCCATTCGTCCCAATCGACATCCTTGAAGGGCAGACCAAGTCGCCGTACTACGTATGCATCGAGTCCTTCAGAATGTAGAACTTTAGGAATGTCGTAGATTGAAGGTGCATCGACTGCAGCAACCACCGCCTCCAGATCGACATCGCACATCATGGAAATCTTTCGTTTCACCGAAGAAGGGATCTCGCGATCGGAACGAATCACAATCGCGTCCGGCGTAATACCAATGCTCCGAAGTGCCGCCACGCTGTGCTGAGTTGGCTTGGTTTTCAATTCGCCCGAAGGGCCGATGTATGGAACGAGGGAGACATGCAAGTAGAAGACATTTTCTCGACCAACTTCTTGGCGAATCTGTCTCGCCGCCTCTAGGAACGGTTGGGATTCGATGTCGCCGACGGTTCCACCAATTTCAGTGATGACGATGTCAATGTCGGGTGCAGCCATCGCTCGAATTCGCTCTTTTATCTCATTTGTGATGTGCGGAATTACCTGCACTGTCTCACCGAGGTACTCACCCCGTCTCTCGCGTGCGATGACCCGTGAATAAACTTGGCCCGTTGTGACGTTGGCCGATCCATGCAAGTTGGTGTCTAGGAATCTCTCGTAGTGGCCGATATCAAGATCTGTCTCGGCCCCATCATCGGTGACAAAGACTTCCCCATGCTGGAAGGGGTTCATGGTGCCAGGGTCGACATTGAGGTAGGGATCGAGTTTCTGCATGGTCACACGGATTCCGCGAGAGCGAAGCAAACGTCCCAAACTCGATGCCGTGAGGCCTTTTCCTAGGCTTGAGGCTACGCCTCCGGTTACAAATAAATGCTTAGTCACATGAGGTTGGCCCATGGGAGACCAACCTATCATCTTTCAAGGGCAATCCCATTATCCCCGCATGGCCAAGAGTTCTGCGGCGTGTTCCTTGGCGCTTTGTGAGTCTTCATGGCCCGCAAGCATTCGTGCGATCTCTTCAACACGCCTATCTCCAGAAACTTGAATAACATCGCTCTGGCTTACGGCTCCATCATCGTTTTTTCGCACTACAAAATGAGAATCGGCCCAAGCCGCCACTTGAGGAAGGTGTGTCACCACGATCACCTGCGCAAATTGTGATAGTTCTCGAAGCCGCCTGCCCACTTCAATCGCCGCCTTGCCACCGACACCGGCATCCACTTCGTCGAAGATGTAAGTACCCACCGGCTCGGATTCTGCAAGAACCACTTCAAGGGCGAGCATCACTCGAGAGAGCTCTCCACCGCTTGCACCTTTGGCGACAAGTACAAGTGGGCCGTCTCGGTGGGCTTGAAGCAACATTGCCACATCGTCAGCGCCATTAGGGGTGAAAATAGAGGGGTCTAGTATTTGCGAGTAGTCAGGGGATGAGACAGTACAGAAGAATTGAGTATGCGGCATGGAAAGCATGTGAATTTCTTGCGTAACCAATTCGGAAAGTTGCATCGCAAAGTCACGTCTGACTTCTGAGAGAATCTGGGCTCGCGAGCACAATTGCTGGAAGAGTAATTCCAAGTCCTCTTCCATCTGCGCTAAGCGATCTTCACCTCCTGCTAAGTCGGCCATTGACTCTGCTACGAGTTCATGACGTTTTATCATTTCAAGGATTTGGTCATCAGCCTCCTCAGCAGAGGCGTACCGCTTCAGGAAAGCACTGAGCTCGGCTCGTCTTGCCTGTGCCCAATCCAATCTCTGGGGATCTGCTTCAAGATCCTCTAAATAAATATGAGCAGACTGCGCAGCCTCCGAAAGTTGGAAGAAACTATCGGTAACGGCGGCAAGAATTTCGCTTATGAGGGGGTCCTTGTCTGCAACCGTTTCGAGATTTCGCTTCGTGGTCGCCAGTGCATCCACGATTCCGGATTCCTCAGCAAGCAACAGAGATACGGACTCACCCACTGCCGTGCGAAGTGATTCAACAGATGAAAGACGAGTGATTTCGACTAAGAGCGAGTTGGCCTCTCCCAGTTGAGGCTTAATCTTCATGAATGCATTGGAGAATTCCTGAAGAGCGACAATCTCTTTCTCGCGAGACGCCGCATTGCTCTTAAGGGATGAAATTTTAGCTTTCAAACTGTTGTACTCATCAAGAGCATCCGTGAAGTGGTCGTGCACTTCAGTAAATTGCGCGCCCGCGTACCGATCAAGAATCTCTCTCTGCTTGGAAACTTTAGTGATGCTCATGCTCGCGGCTTGACCGTGAATTTCAATCAGCTCTTCGCCTAATTCAGCAAGGACGCTGGCCGGGACGGAGACTCCGCCAGCAAAAGCTCGGCTCTTGCCTTCCATGTTCAAGGTTCTGCTCAGTATTAGCGCGCCATCCTCGGTGGCGGCCCCTTTGGAATCTGCAAATTCCTCGAATTTCGGTTGAATTCTAAATGTCGCACTGGCAACCAGGCGGTCTCTGCCTTTTCGGACAAGCGAGGAGTCAACCTTTCCACCAAGCACCAACGATAAGGCTGTGAGAACCATTGTCTTGCCAGCACCTGTCTCGCCGGTAAGAACGGTGAAACCGGGACCTAATTCAAGTGTTGCCTCCTCGATGACACCGAGTCCACGTATGGATATCTCTTCTAGCTCAGAGCGCTCACTCACCGCGCCAGCCTTCAATGGGGAGTTTGAACTTCGCCACTAAACGATCGGTGAAGAGGATTTCCTTTACATGCGCCAAACGCACGGTATCGGCATCTTTCGTAAGCGTAACCCTGTCACCCTGTCGCAGAGGGAATTTTCGGCGTGAATCAGCAGAGAGCAGTGCGTGACTCGACTCAACATCAATGACAATCTTGGACTCCGGAGACACAACCATGGGCTTTGAAAAGAGTGCGTGGGCCGAAATTGGAAGCACGAGAAGCGCTTTGACTTCAGGCCAGACTATTGGCCCACCAGCCGAAAATGCATAAGCGGTTGAACCAGTTGGCGTGGAACAAATAAGGCCATCACATCCCCAACGCGAAAGTGGACGATGGTCAATCTGAACAAAGAGTTCAACCATCGTCGTCTCGCTACGCTCGATCGTCACCTCGTTAAGCGCCCATCCCGATGAGATCTCTCGTTCGGCCCTTTCAACGGAGTACGCAAGGACCATGCGTTCTTCAGTAAGAAAATTCCGGGCGATCACTGCGGATGCAATCTCATCCAAAGAGGCCTTCTCGACTTCTGCAAGAAAACCAACTCGCCCCAAATTCACCCCCAGTAATGGAATTTGGGTTCCGCGAACTGCCTCTGCGGCTCTGAGCATCGTTCCATCACCGCCCAGAACGATAGCGATTTCAACTTCTGGTAGGACTTCGTCGGTCAAAGGTACTAATCCATCGATTTTGGTCTCACTTGTTGTGTATAGCGCAAACCCGGCATTCGAAAATTGATTCGCAAGTCGAAGAACCGCCGTCGTCGCATCTTCGCGATTTGGATTTACGATGAATAGTATAGATCGCTTTGCAGTCATCGCGGTCCCTCTGCAATTGCCCGATCAACTGCTTCTTCATCAATATGGTCCGCACCCCATCGCAGCCACAAAAAGTATTCAACATTTCCTGCTGGGCCGGGCAGTGGACTTGCGGCAATTCCCATTGTCCCGAGTCCGAGTTCTAAGGCGGAGCCAGCGACATCCAATACCGACGAACGACGAAGGGCCACATCTCGCACAACTCCCCCGGCGCCCAATCGCTCGCGGCCCACTTCAAACTGTGGCTTGACCATGAGAACGAAATCCGCGTCCGGCTTTGATACCGCCGCCAACGCAGGAAGAACCAACGTTAAAGAAATAAAAGAAAGGTCGGCGACGACGAGATCCACTGGCTCGCCCACCATCTCGCTGGTGAGGTGTCGAATGTTCGTTCGGTCAAGAATGACGACTCGTGGATCCTGTCGCAATTCCCATGCCATCTGTCCGTATCCAACATCCACTGCAACAACTTGCGAAGCTCCTCTGCGCAAAAGCACATCGGTAAATCCTCCAGTGGACGCGCCTGCATCAAGACATTTTTTGCCTTCGACAACTATGTCCTTGAAAGCATCAAGGGCGCCGGCCAATTTATGACCCCCACGTGACACAAAATCGTCGCGATCACCTTGAACGATAATTGAGGTCTCAGCATCAACCTGAGTGGCTGGTTTCGAAGCAGGTATCCCTCGAACAATCACGGATCGCGATTCGATAAGGTCGGCGGCATGCTCACGCGAGCGGGCCAAGCCTCGACGAACGAGTTCGGCATCCAAACGGGTCTTCATGTCCTAAGTGCTAAAGACCATCAATAGTGGAGAGCGCAGTCTCCAATTTTCGATGCACGCTTTCCAGGTGTTGGGCATGCTCCCCAACGGGAAGATTATCGATTTGATCAAGTTCAGATCTCACGGAAGCGAGAATATCTGTGGTTTCATTAATTTCGGTCACTTCTTCGCTCCCTTCGGTGCTGCCTTCGTTGTTGCTTTCTTGACTGCTGTGGGCTTTCCTGGAGTTGCTTTCTTGGCCGCCGCCTTCTTTGGTTTGACGGAGACGGCTCGGAGCGCATCGACTTCTTTCTTCAATTGGTCGAAGTCGGCTTGCTTGACAAAGCCCCTCTTGGCGACTGCGTGTTCGACTTCTTCTTCGATCTTGGCCTTGATGCTTTCTCCGCTTTCACGAAGCCAAGCATTGACTGACGCCAGAACTTCCGCAGGGGTGTGCTCACCCTCGGTTAACTTAGAAAGATAGACGCGAAGCGTGCTGAAAATGTCGTTTGCCATGGTCCCCTACTCATCTCTAGAGCATTACGGTACCTAAATTCTAGAGATTACGCTTGCTTCTATCTGCCATCGGCTGGCAACACCGCTTGGTGCTTGCCAGAATCTGCGCCGAACCGCCCCTGATATTTCCACCCACTCGTCAGTTTTAAGTGTCAGGCCCGTGCGTCTGGTCTTGGAAGTCCACGCTGCGATGTCGAGAGTGTCTACTCCGTCACGAGTTGTGCGGGGCACGACAATCCGAAATTCGACCACGCGGTCGCCACTCGGCAACTGTTTTTCAAAAGGTTCACCCGACACTCGCCCTCGCAACAGGACTTCATTCAGCGCATCGCACTCAGTCTTTTCGGTAAAGCTTGCAGGCTTTTTCATGACCTAACCTCATTCCATCTACATCTAGCTAGACGGAAAGACTCTGAGAAACCGCCGACACTTTCATGGAAATGATGGGGATCTGTGTGAACAATTCACCCTGTGAACTACTGCACCCTTTCGGCAGCGTCTGTGGTTTCCTCCCTATCGATTTCCGCGCACTTTCGAAACCACTCCTTCGCTTCAGCTAGGCGACCCGCGGCGTAAAGGGCATCGGCGTAGGCATAACGCAAGCGAACCGACCACTCGGCATTTTCGGTTTTTAGTTCCCGACACGTAAGAGTGATGACTGCTGCATCGAGTTGTCTAAGATCTCTCCGCGCGCCGGCGGCAACAATGCGCATTTCAATCTCTTCGGGCTTTTCCAGTTTGGATACTTCCGGAGACCCCGCCATCTCAAGAGCTTTCTCTGGTCGGCCTAATCCTCGCTCGCAATCAGCCATTACTGGCCATGTGGATACGTCCCCAGAGATTCTGTGAGCTGCCCTGAGCTCACGCAAAGCGACTTCGTATTTGCCTGCTCTGTAAGCGGCATATCCCGCGGTTTCACGTGCCACTGCCAATCGACCTGCATGGTGGGCTGCTGCCATTCCATGTAGATAGGCGCGTTCTGGATCTGAATCGATGAACAATCCGACGCAGACCAAATGTCTTGCTACAACCTTCGCATTGTCCGCAGAAAGGGAAAGCAATTCTGCTCTTGCGGTTTTTTCTAATTCTTCTCCCGTTACTTCATCGGGAATTAATGGTTCAACAATTCGTGGACGAAAACGCGTTGGGTCTTGCGAGCGTCCCATAGGCGTCCGCGGTGAGATTGGACGACTTCCCCGATCCGCTCCGGATTTGGAGATCCCTGGACGAGTTGCACCGGCGCGATCGGGTCTTCCACCCCGAGGAGCCGAAGAACGTGGCCGATCTGATATTGGTTGACCGGTGGAACTACTTTGTGGACGCGAAGTTGATCTGGCTGCAGAAGGACGACCAGAAGATGGTCTCCCACTTGAAGAAGTACCTGATGTTGGACGTGATGGTGGTCTCCCACTTGAGGGACGGCCAGAAGATGGTCGAGACGAAGGACGAGATGACCCGCCTTTAGAAGGTGGGCGCCGTGAATCCATGTCCTTGCTCCATTCCGAATGAAAACTTTTTCTACTTCAACTATAGGTAACAAAATAGAAAAGGGGCACTTAATTAAAAGTGCCCCTTTCTATAAAGGATGTTCGGC
>CAYXIS010000059.1:0-10211 GCA_964465545.1 uncultured Bifidobacterium sp.
TATTCGCACCAGATCTCTTCATGGCCGGTTATGCGCGATCAACCAAACTTGGGGCGCTTACCTACAACATCGGTCATACCTATCTTCTACCGATGACTATCGCTCTGTATGGTGTGCACGCTCACCGGCCGCTATTACTCGGTGTTGGTTTGATCTGGTTGGCTCACATTGGAATGGATCGTCTTCTTGGATACGGCTTCAAATATGACGACAATTTCAAACATACACACTTAGGCGCGATAGGCGGCAAGTAAGGGATATCGGATGCGCAAGTAGACTGCCCGCATGGAAAAGGCGAATTTGTTGGGAATGAGATCAGTGATCTATCCAGTCGACGATGTTGAGACATCAAAAGGATGGTGGACGAGGACCCTTGGCATCGAACCCTACTTTGACGAACCTTTCTACACGGGTTACAACATCGGCGGCTTCGAACTCGGACTCTTTCCCGCGGGTGTTAAGGAAAATGGCCCCGTTACGTACTGGGGCGTTGACGACATTGACATCTCTTTCCTTCATTTCACTCAGAACGGCGCGGTCATCGTGCGCGGAATCGAAGAAGTTGGGGCCGGAATCAAAGTGGCCATCCTTCGATCTGCAACGGGAGAAATATTCGGTTTGATCTTCAATCCACACTTCCAAGTTGCCTAGTTGGATCTGCCATTGAATTCAAAAAGCGCTGACGGGCACTTAGTAATTTTCGATTGTGACGGAGTTCTCGTCGACAGCGAGATCATTTCGGTCAAGGTTGACCAAATGGTCCTTGCAGACCTCGGCTGGTCGATTTCTGTCGAGGAGAT
Source organism: uncultured Bifidobacterium sp. (assembly GCA_964465545.1). Classification (GTDB taxonomy): domain Bacteria; phylum Actinomycetota; class Actinomycetes; order Nanopelagicales; family Nanopelagicaceae; genus QYPT01. Next base: position 801 of record CAYXIS010000059.1, read on the forward strand.
CGTCGATCGCTTCGTCGGCAGATCCCACGCATATTTTCTTGACGTTGTGGAAGAACATCTCGGTCGGAAACTGCCCGATGACTGGGAAGACTCTTATCAACATCTGTACAGGCAAGCCCTGGCGTCGGATTTGCAGCTCGTCGATGGCATTGTTGAAGCGTTAGAGGAGATTCATCTGCCTACATGCGTGGCGTCCAACGGAAGCCACAGCAAAATGGAATTCACCCTGAAATGCGCCGGTCTTTGGTCCCGTTTTGAGGGCCGAATATTCAGTGCAGCGGATGTGAGTCAAGGAAAACCTGCACCCGACTTGTTCCTGCATGCTGCCTCCACCCTCGGGTTTAGGCCAGCCGATTGCATCGTCGTTGAAGATAGTTGGGCGGGCGTGACGGGGGCTATTGCCGCCGGCATGACGGTGATCGCCTATACGGGTGGAATAACCTCGCAGCACCACATTCCGACAGAGGAAGTCACAATCATCGATCACATGTCCCAACTTCCCGAAGCAATCTTTGAACTAGTCGGCAATTAGACTGCCCACGTGCCTAATCTGCGAAAGCGAAATGCCTCATTAATCCTTGCGGGGATCTGCTTTGGAACTACCGGCACCGCACAGGCTCTTGGACCAAAAGGCGTCTCGCCCCTAGCCGTGGGTAGTAGTCGACTGCTCGTTGGCGCCTTACTCCTCTATTTATTCCATAGGTCCGCCGCCAAATCCGTTGCCAAAATTTCGAACAAGGACCTCTGGCTGAGCGCGCTAGGTGTCGTTCTCTACCAAATAACATTCTTCTCCGCCGTAAAAAGCACGGGCGTAGCGATCGGCACGGTGACCGCACTTGGGTCCGCGCCTGCGTTAACCGGGGTCGTCGCCTACCTCATTAATAGAGAGAAGCCCACAAGGCGTTGGTTCTTCGCGACGGTGATCACAACGATCGGCATCATCGCCTTGAGTACCTCCAAGGGATTATCCGATTTCAACTTCCGCGGATTCCTCCTTGCAATCGGTGCGGGCGCCTCATATTCAATTTTCGCCGTTGCGAGCAAAAGAGCCCTGACTCATGGCGTGAGCGTCACGGATGCGATGTTTCGAATATTCAGCCTCGGGGCGATCCTCTCGGCGCCTTTGCTCTTCATTGGAAACATGCATTGGATTGCGACGCCGAGGGGCTTAGTGATGATCTTCTGGTTGGGCCTGGTTCCAACAGCCTTGGCCTACATCGCCTACGCCTACGGACTGGCAAAGGTCCGGGCAAGTACGGCCTCTACTCTCATACTGGCCGAACCTGCCACAGCGACTTTGCTCGCAGCAATCGTTCTAGGTGAAGCCATTAATGCGCGTGGCTGGACCGGCATCGTGGTCGTTATCATTGGACTTATCTATCTATCTTCCGGATAAACAAAGAAGAATGGGGTTGCCCGATGGTTACCGAAATTGCGACCGTAGAAATCATTTCGGAGCGCGTCTTGGAATTCGAGGCGGCCATTGAGGTCGCGGTCGAGACGGTCCTTTCCAAATCCCCTGGTTTCCAAAATTACGAACTGCTCAAAGGGATAGAGCGGCCAAACGTCTATACCTTCATCGTTCACTGGGAGAAACTCGAAGACCACACCGAGACTTTCCGGAAGTCCGACTCATTCGCCAAATGGCGCGAGATCATCGGACCCTTTTTCGCCCATCCCCCAGTCGTCGAACACTGGAGTCATGTCTTCAGCTTCAATGGTTGATTCTCTTCAAATTCGACCAGCGGAGTTCTCCGATTCCGAAGGCATCGCCCGTGTTCACACACTCTCCTGGCAAAGCGCCTATCGTGGGCTCCTTCCTGATGAATGGCTGGATGCCCTGCGCTGGGAAGATCGGAAAGTGCGTTGGGATGCGATTCTCTCCGCTAACACCCAAGGAAAAGTATTCGTGGCCGTGAATAACCAGAATGAGATTATTGGTTTTGCGAGCATTGGGCCTTCGAGGGACGAAGAGATCGATCAGGAAAGAGTCCACGAACTTTATGCGATCTATCTGGCGCCTGAACATTGGGGGAAAGGGATCGGCACGGCGTTACTTCGAGCAGTCATGAAAGAGGTTCCCGATACCGCAAAACGGCTGGAACTTTGGGTATTGGAAGACAATAGTCGCGGCAGGCGATTCTACGAGAGCCAAGGTTTCACGCTAGATGGCGCGACAAAACTAGCGGAGATAGATGGATGCCAACTCGAGGAAGTTCGTTATCGAATCCATTTGCCAGTAGCGACTGGAAATTAGTTTCTAATCCTTAGCGGCGGCAAAACCCAGTTCTAGGTCGGCTTTGATGTCCTTGATATTTTCAAGGCCGATGCTCAACCTGACCATGCCGGGTGTAATTCCTGCGTGAAGTTGCTCATCCGGGCTTAGCTGCGAATGCGTAGTCGATGCTGGATGGATGACGAGGGATCGAACGTCGCCGATGTTTGCCACGTGGCTGAACATCTTGAGTCCTTCGACGAATTTGCGCCCCGCGTCCAGTCCGCCCTCAAGTTCAAATGACATCACAGCTCCTGGCCCCTTCGGTGCATACCTCTTAGCCAGGTGATGAAGCGGCGAGGAGATCAAGCCCGGATAACTCACGCGTTCCACCTGAGGATGCTTCTCGAGCCATTCTGCGACGGCCTGCGAATTCTCAACATGGCGATCCATTCGGAAACTCAATGTTTCCAACCCTTGAGCCAATAACCATGCGTTAAATGGCGATACAGATGGGCCAAGGTCTCGTAGCAGTTGGAGTCTTGCCTTTAAAATAAATGCAAGGTTTGCACCGAATTTGGAACCGACACCAAGTGTCTTTGCATAGATCAATCCGTTGTAACTCTCATCTGGATTGTTGAAGCCGGGAAAACGCTCTGGGTATTTCGCGTAGTCGAAATTACCAGAATCGACGATCGCCCCAACCATCGCGGTCCCGTGACCGGAGAGGAACTTGGTCGCGGCATGGGTGACGACATCAGCCCCGTACTCGATCGGCTTGGTCACGTAGGGAGTTGCGATGGTGTTATCAATCATCAGCGGCACACCGACGTCATGGGCCACTTTCGCGATTGCCTCAATGTCGATCATGATTGCCTGCGGATTGGAAATGCCTTCACCGAAGAAAGCCTTCGTGTTTGGTCGCACTGCTCTTCGCCACGCATCCATGTCTTGAGCGTCGTCGACGAACGTGACGTCAATTCCATATTTGGGAAGTGTGAAGTTGAAGAGGTTATATGTGCCTCCGTACACGTGAGGACTCGCCACGATGTGATCCCCAGCCTGCGCGATGTTCATGATCGCGATGGTCGTCGCGGCCATCCCTGATGCAACTAGGAGCGAAGCAACGCCGCCTTCCAACGCCGCGATACGCTGCTCGACGACGTCTTGGGTTGGATTGTTGATGCGGGTATAGACGTATCCAGCCTCCTCAATCCCGAATACGTCGGCTGCATGCTGGGTATCACGGAATTGATAGGCCGTCGTCTGATAAATGGGGAGAGCCCTGGATCCTGTCGTTGGATCAGGCGTTTGACCTGCGTGAATCTGTAGCGTTTCAAACGCCCAATCAATGTTTTCAGCCATGCTTGATCATATTCGAATCAGAACTTGCGGGATGGGCGAACAGCATGGAGTTCAGACTTATTGAGGATAGCTTGATCGAATTGCCTAAAGTCCGTAGTCCAAGCCTGAGTCGCACTGTATTCCGAAGAGGACCAGTACACCTCGCCCTCAATTATGCCCGACCCGAACTCGTAATTGAAAATTTGCATCAGACCGCCCAATGCAGGGAGAGCCCAATCCGAGTAAGTAACCCCGTTGTGGGTGGGGCGATAATTGTGTACGAGGACGGCGGCACCTGATGTACACACCGCCAGCATGTTGCTTGTATTTGTTGAGCCCTGTCCCTGTACGCGATCTTTCCAGTACGGGTATACGCCGTTCACTGGGTCAATCTGCGTTGTGGTGTTGTCACACCACGCCACCGATGGATCGTCACTTGTCCCATTCCATCCAATGGGCGCCACTTCCCGATAATCAAAACCTGGATATTCATTGTTATAGTCGACAAAAATTACGATGCCACCTGCTGGGCCTTCGGCACCTAGAACGCACTTGGAAGTTCCAGAGGGGCCGCAGACGTATAACTGGACAAAGCCATTGGATGTGTCAACCGCATTCGCTCCCCCAGGTCCTGCCGGACCTTGCGGACCCGTTGGACCTTGAGCGCCTGCAGCGCCTGCAGGACCTGCAGAGCCTCTCGGTCCAGTTGGACCTGTAAGGCCGGTGATTCCCTGCATACCTTCCGGACCCTGCGGTCCTTCAGGACCTTGTGGTCCAGGGGGGCCTGTTGGACCTTCCGGCCCCGTCGGGCCCACTTCGCCCGGTTCGCCTTCTGGTCCCTCATGAGCCCAATGAAATACAGTCTCTGTTCTTGTGTTGCAGGAACCCTTTGTCAGGATTCGCAAGTCCCCTGTTTTGATGTTTGCACAGGTAACAATGGTGGATGAAGAAGTCGCCGACCGTGCTCTCTCCTCGATTACAAAGAGTGAAGTGATAAGAATGAAAGATGTTGCCGCAAATGCAACCGTCGATTTTCGATATGCGGGCAACCACTTGGGAGTGTTTTCAGATGATGAAGACATCTCTTCCAGCTCTCAATAGAGTGCTATTACGACTAGATGTTACACCTCGCTTCTTATCAAAAGTAAGGTCCGATGGCTCAAATATCGGCCAAAAATAGTGTTTTCCCTTCCTTCTTATGGATACAGGCCCCTTAGTCGATGCGCCTCTGCCACGCGTGCCACGCCTAACATGTGTGCTGCCTCACGCCAGGTGACCTTCTTCTCTTTAGCCAAGTCTTCGACTTCGACAATCGATTTCATCAAGATCTTGTTGAGGTTTTCACGAACATCCTCAGCGCTCCAGAAATAGTTCTGCTTGTCTTGGACCCACTCGAAGTAGGAAACGATCACTCCTCCGGAGTTGGCCAAAATATCCGGGACAACAAGGATGCCTTTGTCGTTCATGATGGCATCGCCCTCGGGGGTTGTCGGTGCATTTGCTCCCTCAACGACAACCTTCGCCTTGATGCTCGGCGCGGTGGAATGAGTAATCGAGTCCGCAAGGGCCGCCGGAATTAGCACGTCTACATCTAGGGCGAGAAGTTCCTGATTAGTCAGGCGATCCGTCCCTGCCGCCCCAATAACAGTGCCATTGATCTTGGAATACTCAAAGACATCATCAACAGACTTGAATCCGGTTACTCCGCCGCTGACATCGCTAACGGCAACAACTCTCAATCCCATCTTCTCAAGGGCAACAGCCGCCCAATAACCCACTTTGCCAAAACCTTGAATTGCAACAGTGGCTCCTTGCGGATTGATGCCTCGCAACTTCAAAGCCTCGCGAGTTGAAATAGCTACGCCGTCACCTGTCGCAGAATTTCTTCCTAGCGAACCGCCAAGAACTATCGGCTTGCCTGTGACAACGCTCGGTACCGCAAACCCTTCATTGACGGAGTAGGTGTCCATCATCCACGCCATATTGCGCTCGTCGGTTCCGACATCAGGAGCCGGAATATCTCTTTCTGGACCAATGATGGGCAGTATCTCCGAGGTGTAGCGTCGAGTGAGTCTCTCGTTCTCTTCAAGAGAGAGCGTGCGAATATCCACAGCAACGCCACCCTTTGCCCCGCCATAGGGCAAATTCGTAAGAGCACATTTCCACGTCATCAACATTGCAAGGGCGATGGTCTCTTCAAGATCAATGTCTTGGTGAAAGCGGACTCCTCCCTTGGAGGGGCCTCGCGTGGTGGAATATTGGACTCGGTAGCCCTTATAGATTTCAACTCTTCCATCGTCTCGGCGAAGCGGGACAGCTACTTCAAGGGTTCGCCTAGGTGTGGAGAGGGTTTTCCAGTCATTTTCTGATAGTTCTAGTTGATCTACTGCTCGCCGTAATTGGGCAAGGGCGGTTGCCATTGGTGACTCCATTGTCATGGCTTCACCGTAGTACACACTCAGTCGAAAATGAAGACAGCAACATCGTGCATCGTTAAAATCCGACAATGGCCTCGCAAAGCACGCTAGCACGTTTCATAAAGTATTCAGAGTCACTAACCAATTCGTGTATTCAACACCCCAAAATAATCGGTTTAGTGCTAGTTGGATCAACAGCCGAAACTGAGAGAGTTGATGAATGGAGTGACCATGATTTCTTCGTCATCACCGAACCGGGTGAACAAGAGCCAATACGCAGTGATTTATCTTGGTTGCCAGATTCAGAGTCGATAGCTTTCTGGTTTCGTGAGACAGAACATGGTCTCAAAGTTGTCTACAACTCAGGCGAGGTCCTTGAATTCGCAATATTCGACTGTGATGAACTTCGCGGATGCATGGTCAACCACCATCGACTCGCCTATGGCAATGAAGATGTAAAAGAGGCACTTACGACCGCAAAGAATCGACTTCCCGAAGTCGTCATTGGTGACGATCTTGCGGATTTCCGACATTTCTTGTCGGTGTTGGTCATACAAGTAGGAAGAGCTCGACGAGGAGAATTACTCACGGCTGGGCAAGGGATTCGAGGTACGGCGGCAACAGCCCTCCTTAAAGTCCTCACAAGGCAACTTCCAGATGATCGGCGCCTCGACAAGTTAGATGTCTCGCGCAGGTTTGAATTTGCCCATCCGGAAATTGGAAATCTCATCGCCAACGCCCTTGCACAAGAGCCCGAGGCCGCGGGGATGGATCTTCTCAAAATCTCCGATAAACATTTAGCACCTCTTTGGAGTCAATATCCCATTGCGGAGGTTCAAGTAGTAAGAGATGTCCTTTCATGGACCTCTTGAGGTAGATTCTGATCGCCCATAATGAGAAACGGAACGCCATGAAAAAGAAGATCCTCCTTGCCGCCTCACTCCTCTCTCTTGGGTGGAACCTTTATCTCACGGCGTCGGTGGCCCTCAATTCACTTTCGGTAGCCCCGCGGGTCGCTGGCGGAGAACTCCATTCGTTCTCCGGGGCCCTCCGATTCACATACGGCGTCCAGGCAATTGTCGTGGTCTTTCAGTTCTTCTTCATGGTCCAACTCTTCAAACGAAGCGGCGTCTGGTCCAAATCAAGCTACCTCCTAGCTCGGATCTTCTTGATCCTGTCTGGCCTTAGTGCAGTGGTGAACCTCTTCTCGCGTAGCTCCGAAGAACGTTGGAACGTTATTCCGGCATCTGTGATCGCTTTGGGTTATCTGACTCTTGGTGCATTGAATTTTCGTCCCAAGCGGAGGTAGCCAAAACATGGCAAAACCAAAATATCCTCCCTTCTCCGGAACCGAACGCGAGCTTCTTGAAAATCACCTTGAACACAACCGATTGGCGGTGCGCCACAAAGTGGAGGGCCTCTCACTGGATCTGGCGAGGAAGCGACTGGGCAGCACGCCTACCTCTGTCGCAGGGCTCGTCAAGCATCTCACGGAGGTCGAAGGCTGGTGGTTTTGTCGGATATTCAACGGTGAAGATTGGATAGGAAGTTCAACTGACGAAAATCCAGATGGTGAATTCGATATTGGTCCGGATGAAACCGTCGAGTCTCTGCTCGACGATTACGACATGGCCTGTGAGCGTTCGCGGACGATCTGCGGACTTTATGATTTGGATGATATTTCCAAACTACCAAATCGGAACAACCAGCATCCATCTCTTCGCTGGGTTTATCTTCACCTAATTGAGGAGATTGCTCGGCACAATGGACACCTCGATATCTATCGCGAACTCTTGGATGGAACGACAGACCGCGACTAAGGGACTAACGTAGATCCCATGAGCGGAATCGCGCCATTTGTTCATGTCGACCACTTCGGAATGGACTTTGGCAAGAAGAACGTAATTCGTGATCTGTCCTTCGACATCAGGGCAGGTGAGACCTTCGGGCTTCTCGGAAGCAATGGTTCGGGCAAGACAACGACTATTCGAGCCCTACTCGGAATCTATCTGCCCACACGAGGCAACTTGCAGATCAGTGGAAGTGCCTTTCGGCCCGAGAACGGAATCAGACTGGGCTACCTTCCAGAGGAGAGAGGCTTATATAAAAAAGAATCCGTAATTGACGTCATGGTCTATTTCGGAAAACTGAAGGGCTTAAGTCGCGGTTCCGCCTACAAATGGTCCTTGGAGTATCTCGAGCTGGTGGGCCTTGCAGATAAAGAAAAAATCTCGGTCGACAAGTTGTCCAGTGGTGAACAGCAGAAGATCCAACTTGGCGTGACTATCATGAACAAACCCGACTTACTCATTCTGGACGAGCCGACGAAAGGCTTTGATCCGGTAAACAGACGTCTGTTGATGAACCTGATTGATGCACAGAAGAAACTTGGGTCCACAGTCTTGATGGTCACCCATCAAATGGAGGAAGTGGAACGGCTCTGCGATCGAATAATCCTTCTCAAAGAGGGCGTAAGCCGGGCATACGGCACCGTTGAAGAAGTTCAGGCCGAATTTGGAAACATAGTGATTCATATTAGCCACCAAGGTCGAATACCCCACTCCAACAGGTACATGATCGTTCAAGAAAGCGAGATCGGCTCCAAACTTGAAGTCGTCAGCGGAATGGATACCGCGGATATCTTGCGAGAACTCATTGAAGCTGGCGTAAGCATCAGCAAATTTACCCCTGAACGAAAATCACTCGATGATATCTTCGTCGAAATCTATGGCGCCGATGACCTCAAGGATGTGGGCTGATCATGCGCCTCCACAACCTCTCCAATGTCATCTCATTTGAAATCACGAGGACCGTGAAGAAGAAGCGATTCTGGATAGGAATGCTGGCAATGCCCCTGATGATCGTCGTCATTTTTGCGCTGATAGTCCTCTCCAACGCAAACACGGCGAAGACGACTGAGAGTCAGAAGAACGCCCACTTCTCATTCCAATATGTTGACGCCTCTGGCCTTATCGACGAAAACTTTGTCATCAAACTCAAAGGGACCGTCGCACCTAGCAAAACGGTTGGGATCGCATTGGTTAAGTCAGGCAAGATCGATGCCTTCTTTGTCTATCCACCCCATCCGTCTGAAGCGCCAATTCTTGTCTATGGAAAAGACAAAGGAGTCTTCGACAACGGCAAGTACTCCTCAGTTGCGCTCATGATCTTGCAAGCAAGCGTCGAAAAAGAGATCGGCTCAGATGAACTCACGGCGATCAGTCGTGGAGGAATCAAATCAACGACTATCGCTTTTAAAGATGGCAAAGTTGCGGGCGGGCTTAATGCACTCATTCCATCCATGCTCTTTCTCGTTATTTTCTACATCATTATCATTCTTCTTGGAAATCAGATGCTGACATCGACTCTTGATGAAAAGGAAAACCGTGTAACCAACATGTCCCTGGCGACCATCCCACCCACCAACCTGGTCCC
>CAYXIS010000060.1:0-9764 GCA_964465545.1 uncultured Bifidobacterium sp.
CGGCTCGTCGCTGGGACAGCGTTGCATCCTCATCTGATGGATCCAAGCTTGTAGCCTCCGTCGAAGGTGGATGGGTTTACACCTCCGCTGATTTCGGTGCCACGTGGACGGCTCGAAACTCTGTGAGAAATTGGACCTCCGTGGCTTCGTCTACTGATGGTACAAAACTCATAGCGGTAGCCAGGGCCGATCAGATTTTTACTTCAACGGACTCAGGCGCGACCTGGACGCCTCGCGAATCCGCACGGCTCTGGCGCTCTGTTGCATCATCTAGCGACGGTACAAAGTTGGCCGCTGCTGTTTACGCTAGTGGTGAGAGTAGTTTCATCTACACGTCAACGGATTCTGGAGTTACCTGGAACGTTAAGGCCAACGATGCCCCCCGATACTGGCAGGCTATCGCGATGTCGGCGGACGGATCCAAACTCGTTGCGGCCAGCTACATGGGCACGGTTTACACATCACAGGATTCAGGCGCGACATGGGTCTCTGGAAACACAATCCAGAACGGCAGTGGCGTGACCGCATCCAGTGATGGAAGTAAATTCGTCGTGGTCGGGACGCAAGGCGGTTACATATACACCACTGCCAAGATCGTGAAGGAAGTGAAAAAGACTCCGCCAAGCAAGATCAAGGGTTCGATCATCATCAAGAAAGTCAGCGCCAAATCCTATATTTTGACCGTCACATCAAATTCGCCGCTGACAAAATTCACAATTACGGCGACAAAGAACAAGAACAAGACACTTACATTCACAGGGACCACGAATGCCTCAGGCAGTGCCTCCGTTAAAGTTGCCCTAAACCTGCTCGGGTACTCCCTTTCCCTCAAATTCACCTAGCCCCTACTGACCTACCGACACTAATTCACCCAGATTACGTTCAGTTCCTCAGATACTTTCCCGTTGACAATCCATCTGTAGTGCCTTATTCCTGAAGTAGTTACGGTAAGTTCCTTCCAAGGGGCCGAGAAGTTTGCGCTGCACGTCCACGCTATGCGAGATCCCCATGGTTGAGACCAATTGTTTCCCCCGCCCAATGAAACCCAGACGCCATTTATTTGCTCGTCAAGTGAAACCGAGTTGACGGGATTCCAGCAAGACTCGAGCGCCCCGATGGCCTGCGTTCCGGTTGGGCAGTAGGCGTATGGCACCCCATCTTGCCGCGCTACCGGGTTCAATATGCAATCAGCGATCAATCCCGCATCCTGCGTATGCCCTTGCCAAACTCGAAGGCTAAGAATGTTTGGTCCTTGGGAGGACGAAGCACCGACATAGCGTGTCCTCTCCTTATCCATCGTGTATTTCACGGTCGACTTACAGACACTCTCACCACCAGCCATCAGGTCACACGGATCATCCATAGTGTGATCGACTCCGAAATTGTGCACTAATTCATGCACCCACGTCTTTGACGTGTAGTTCTCAAAAAACGGTGCTGATTTACCTTTGCACGAGCCAGTTGATGAAACGTTCTGCAATGCCACAATCGCCGCCATGCCCGGAGTGCTCGCGTAGCCGCAGTATTTGTCTTCAAATCCCGGCACCTCGATAAAGAAGATGTAGTCCTTGCGATTATCGCCGGGATTTTCCATCGCCTTAATCTCTGTGAGCAGGACTGAGGCGTCTGATGTGGTTTTATCTGCGACGGATTCGTGCGTGCGCAGATACTCAGTCGAGTACTGGGACTTGAGATATTGGATGTCGTATCCGCTGGAGGTTCGATCAATTGGCACCATATAGCCAATTTGCCCGTTCAAGTAACTGTTGCCTTCGTCAAGAATCCCAGCAAGATAACCATTTGTGTCGTAGGAGTTATCAGCTCCATCTGCCGGAACCACATAGATGGGTTTAATCTGGAATCCCGATACGGTATCTGGCAAATCTGCGGTGACTCTGTTCGTGCCTATCTCCACACTTTGAGTAACCGATGCAGCGGTGGGAATGAACTCCGAGCCTTCTTGACTAGCGGTAATCGTGCAGATGCCCGCTTGAAGCAGAGTCAAGGTTGAGTTAGCAATCGCACAAGTCAAGGGCGTGCTGCTAATCAATGTGACAGGCAAATTCGAGTTGCTAGTGGCCGACAGTTGAAACGTGCCTTGACTAAGTAAAAGGGCACCTGGGAGATGGAAGTCAATGACGTTTGTTCCGTAAACTTTGAACTCGACTATCAAAGATTTTGCCGGCAAGTAGTAGGCATTGCCGCTTTGCTTCAAAGAGAGCCGGCACAGTCCTGGAGTGCCAGAGACAAGGATCGACAATTTCCCAAGGGTGCACACTTCCGTAGTAAGCGGTGTGGCAGTAACTGCCAACTTTGAGGTGGCGGAGAAGGAAAAAGCCACCGATTTGTCAGCAATGGATGCTTGCGAGACCGTCGAATACTTGATTGTTTGGGCTCTCTTTAGGATCGTCCATTTCAATTTCCCATTGACCTTTGCACAAATTAAAGATCCGGATTTGAGCCCTGCTTTCGTACAAGAGCCACCCACCTTTGCTGTGGCACCAAAGGCCTGATTCGAACCCAAACTCAATGCCACAAGAAGGCATATGGTAAGAATCCGATTCCTCATAGGCTAAGTCTTTCTCTTTCTCTTTCTGCTAGCCAGTCGTCGATTACGTAAAAAATAAGAAGCAATCCCCACACCAGAAAAGTCGATCCGACTATGTCAGTAAACCAATGTACGCCCAGAATTAGTCTGACGGTTCCGATAAAGACTGCGGCAGCGCTCAGAGCCATAAAGATGAGAAATCTTCGTTTCGTGGCAAAAAATAGCAACGAGCCTCCCGCGGCGGCAATAAAGACGGTATGGGACGAAGGATAACTCGGTTCGAAATCAAAGAGGGTGGTCAAACCAGCCCCTGGTCGAACGCGATTAAAAAAAGTCTTGGCAAATGTTGAAATAACTGCACTCGAAACCACCAGGGCTATCGGAACGAAATCGCGCAGATACCAAGATCGAGTCCAATAATTGAGGTACAAGAGAGTCACAATGATCACGAGAAGGACGATCACTGGAGTCGTAAGCGCGCTGAAGATCTGAGCCCAGCGCACCTCACCGGGAGTTCTATGTTCTTTGAACCAGAGAGCAACTCGCTCATCAATAGGAAGTGGCCCATTTCTGGCAACGATTCCTAACTCCACAAACAGCACCAGAGACAACATGCCGATCGGGAAGAACAAATAGCGTCTCAAGTTATGGGTTCGCTTTTTCTACCGTGATATCGAGTTCCTCGGCACCTTCATTCTTCAAGGAAAATGTGACGCGTGAACCGTCAGGGATTTCTCCGCTGAGCAATTTTGTTGCCAAGGCATCTCCGATCTCCCTTTGAATTAGCCGACGCATCGGTCTTGCTCCGAAAGCTGGGTCGTAGCCGTGGACGGCAAGCCAGTTCTTAGCCCTTTCTTCGACATTTACATCAATGCGGCGATCGGTCAATCGCTTCTGCAGATCAGCAATGAGCAACGTCATGATGAGGGATATCTCTCTACTACCCAACGGATGGAAGACCAAGATGTCGTCAATTCTATTAAGGAACTCGGGCTTGAAGGCCTTATGAACCGCCTCCATGACTCCCGCCTTTCGGGCTCTTTCGTCCAAGGTCATATCCATGAGGAATTGCGATCCGAGATTTGAAGTCATGACAATGATCGTGTTTGTGAAATCCACCGTTCTGCCCTGACCGTCGGTGAGGCGGCCGTCGTCAAAAACTTGGAGTAAGAGGTCAAAGACTTCCATGTGGGCCTTCTCTACCTCATCAAGCAGCAAGACCGAATACGGTCGACGGCGAACTGCCTCGGTTAGTTGACCACCCTCTTCATAGCCGACATATCCGGGAGGTGCCCCAACCAGCCTGGAGACCGAGAACTTCTCCCCGTATTCACTCATGTCTATCCGCACCATGGCATGCTCGTCATCGAAGAGGAAATCCGCCAGGGCCTTGGCCAACTCGGTCTTTCCAACCCCTGTGGGACCCAGAAATAGGAAAGTGCCCGTGGGCCGATTCGGGTCAGAGATCCCCGCCCGTGCCCGCCTTATCGCATTCGACACGGCAACGATTGCGTCTTGCTGCCCAACAACGCGGCTGGAGAGTTCGTGCTCCAGGTTAAGCAGCCTTTCGCTATCGGCCTGAAGCAAGCGTCCCACCGGGATCTTTGTCCAGGCCGCAATCACCTCGGCGATGTCATCCTCTGTGACCTCTTCTTTCACCATAGCTGCACGGCTGTTTGCCTTCGCACGAGCCTCATTGAGTTCGACATCAATCTCGCGCATTCGGCCATACATAAGCCGTGCGGCCCTTTCCAGGTCCCCCGCTATCTGAGCTCGCTCGGCCTCACCCCTCAAGTGATCTAGTTCTTCGGTCAGAGCACCGATTCGATCCAGAAGATTCTTCTCTTCGGCCCATCGTTGCGCCAAAGTCGTCAAATCATGGTCCTTGCTTTTTATCTCTTCTCGAAGGTCGCTCAGTCGCTGTTTCGAGACTGCATCTTTCTCCTTTGATAGCCCGAACTCCTCCATTCGAAGCCGATCCACGGCACGTTGGAGTTGATCAATTTCCTCAGGGGAAGAGTCAATTTCCATCCTCAACCTCGAAGCTGCCTCGTCCATAAGATCGATTGCCTTATCGGGCAAGAATCGATGAGTGATATACCGGTCAGAAAGTTTCACGGCGGCAACTAACGCGCCGTCACTGATGGTGACTTTGTGGTGCGCCTCATACTTCTCTCTCAGCCCGCGGAGAATGGCCACAGCTTCCTCGATGGTTGGCTCTCCAACCAGTACCTGCTGGAAACGCCTTTCAAGTGCGGCATCTTTCTCGATGTACTGGCGATATTCGTTGAGAGTGGTCGCGCCGATCATGTGCAATTCACCTCGAGCAAGTAGCGGCTTCAACATATTGCCCGCATCCATTGCGCCCGCCATGCCTCCGGCGCCCACTACCGTGTGAAGTTCGTCAATAAAGGTGATGATTTCTCCTCCGCCTGCAACTATCTCATCCAGAACCGCCTTCAACCGCTCTTCAAACTCGCCGCGATACTTGGCACCAGCAATCAATGCTCCAAGATCAAGGGAGATGACCCGTTTCTCGCGAAGGCCGATAGGAACATCGCGCGCGGCAATTCGAAGTGCCAGCCCCTCGACGATGGCCGTCTTGCCCGTACCTGGCTCTCCAATAAGTACCGGATTATTCTTTGTGCGCCTTGATAAGACTTGGATGACTCTTCGCACTTCGTTATCTCTGCCAATAACGGGGTCTAGTTTGCCCTCCCGAGCACGTTGCGTTAAATCAACTCCGTATTGTTCCAGTGCGGACTTCTGATCTACATCTTGAGTAGTCATCATTGAACTCCTTGGTGACAAGAATAACCCAGTTATTACGAAAAATCCTTGTCCTACTTGGATATTTTAATAGAAAGGGAATCGGCGTAGGCTGACGACGGTGGCAGCAGTCACAAGTCCTGTGAGGTGTCAGATGATCGAAAGAATGCCTTTATCGGAGCGAGGTCTAGGAACAGGGAAAAAAGCACGTCTCCACAGAATCTTGCATCAGTTTGGATTGAAGAACGGGACTGCACTTTTCCTTCCCTACGATCAAGGCTTGGAACACGGACCACGCGACTTTTTCGCTAATCCCGTTTCTGCCGATCCAAAATACATAATCCGCTTGGCCATCGAAGGTGGGTTCAATGGGATCGCGATTCAAATTGGCATGGCCGAGAAATTCTTCTGGGAATTCGCCGGCGAGCTCCCTCTAATTCTCAAACTGAACGGTAAGACCGATATCCCATCAGATGCTCGCGCCTTGTCCCCGATGCACGCCAGTGTGAAAGAGGCGGTGCAACTCGGAGCAGATGCGGTCGGATACACCCTCTACGTTGGATCGCCTGCACAGGATCAAGACTTCGCCCAGTTGCGGGAGATACGCAGCGACGCAAAGAAGTACGGTATGCCACTTATCGTTTGGTCATACCCACGAGGCGAGGCGATTGAGGCCAAGGGAGGGAATAGTTCTTTCTACGCAGTTGATTACGCCGCACGAGTTGCAAGCGAACTAGGCGCTGACGTAGTAAAGGTCAACTTCCCTCACCCCGATCTTCGAACGAATGTAAAGAAGGAATACGACAATGATTTCACTCCTCAAGAGGCGATCAACGCGGTCGTAAAATCTGCGAATCGGACACTGGTCCTAGTCTCCGGCGGCGAAAAGGCGGGCGATGACGTCATGCTGCAGAAAACACGTGAGTCTATGGAGGCCGGGGCGACTGGACTCATCTTTGGCCGCAATGTATGGCAGCGAGAACACGATGCATCGCTGAAGTTTGTTGCATCACTTAGGGAGATTCTTGAGAAATACCCCAGCAATTGAGATATAACAGAGTTGTGATGATCGAATGGATGTAAGAAATCTTCGAGCCGCGGCTCCCCTGTTGGATTCCTACCTAACTTATCTAGACGATGGCAACCAACCATTCACCACCCCTGGTCACAAACAACGTGCAAAACTTCTCGATGCTGATCTTGGAAGAATTGTCGATCAGGATGTGCCCTTGTACGGCGGGCTTGATGAAATCAAACTTACGCATGGCCTTCTTGAAAAAGCAGAGGGCTTAGCTGCCCAATTTTGGGGGGCAGACTGGCTGCGCTTCTCAACAGGCGGCTCTACACATGCCAACCAAACGATCATCTTCTCAATTGGCAAACCTGGCGACAAAGTGGCGATCTCACGTACTGCCCACAGATCCGTACTTACCGCTTTGGTCCTTGCCGGCCTTGAGCCCATCTGGCTAGTACCTGAAATTGATTCTGCGACGGGAGTTCCCATTGGAATCCCCCTGCGGGAAGTCGAACGCGCCTTGTTAGAAGACCCGATTGCCCTGATCTTGACCGAGCCCGGATACCTCGGAACCCTGTCGGATCTTCCCGTGCTAATCGCTGCAGCACACCAGAAGGGCATTCCGATCATCATTGATGCCGCATGGGGCGGACATTTCGGGCTCCACCCTTCCCTGCCCCCGCACCCAATGCAACTCAATGCCGATGCTTTCGTCACGAGCATCCACAAAGCGCTGCCCGGATATAGCGCTGCCGCAATCGCGGTAGCCCGCACAAATTTATTGGATCACGCAAGACTGGAACAAGGTTTCGAATCAACGCACACCACTTCCCCGGCAGGCGCACCGCTCGCATCGATCGATGGAGTAAGGGCGCTAATGCAACTTCGAGGCGTCGAGCTCATCGAAAACCTTCTGGTCAATGTGAGCGAATTTCACAAAAGGCTCACTTCCGAATTTGGAAGTGAAATTCTTCTTAAGCAGGAGGACTTCCCGCCCGGCAGATTCGATCCAGTCAAACTTGTCCTTCGTGCCAATGTCCTCGGTGCAGACGGAATCGAAATCGAAAATGACTTGATTAGATCGCACATCCGAGTTGAGATGGCCGATCGCGACACCCTGATTTTCCAAGTGACGATCGCAGATGATTCCGATACGTTCATGAAACTTGGCGATGCCCTTATTCCCATATTGCGCAATCACGCCGGGAGATCCAGAAAAAGCGCTACGGCGCTGAGTTGGACAATAAAGCCGCAAAGAGGCGTTTCCTTGCGAGAGGCGTACTTTGGCAAAAGCGAATTAGTAGATGCGAGAGAGGCGATCGGCAGAGTCAGCGTCGACCTTATCGCACCTTACCCGCCGGGAGTTGCTGTTCTGGCACCCGGTGAAATCATTACTCAAGAAATCTTGGACGGCCTCCTTGAGGCAAAGGCCGAGGGCACACGTATTGCATACGCCACAGATCACACACTCCAGCAATTCAGAGTCCTGGCAATATAGTGTGAAAACCCGTATCGCAGGTAAACTTCGGGCCAGCAGTTAATCGCGAATTGAAGAGGTCAAGATGTCTGATCAGAATTGGAAAGCCACCGGACTCACGTGCAACCATTGTGCACAATCGGTGACCAAGAATCTCATGGCCCTACCTGGAATGAACAGTGTGGAAGTGCAGGTTAAACCTAATGAGACAAGCACGATTCAAACACATGGAACTAGGGAATTCTCACCTCAGGAAATTGCAGGCGCAATGCGCCAGGCTGGAAAGTACATTTTGACGACGTAAAGACCAGTAGTTCTGCTCTTTTGATTTTCATGTTGGTAGTCTTGCGCGCATGTCTGAGTTCCAAATCACCCGATGGCACCAAATCCCGAGCATGGTCGTTGCCCGCGAAGGCGAACAAACAATTAAGATTATGCTCCCCACCCGCTTCCAAGAAGCCATTGATGAAGCGGCCATGCGGTTGGGTGAGATTGACGCCGATGCCTACACCTCCGGGTGGAACCGCGACCCCTGGATCCAAGCAACTGAAGCGCCTCAAATCTTGGCAGATCGAATAGCCCAGGAACTGGAAACTCGATTTACAGAAGAATATTTGAAAATGATTCTTGACGAACTAGGAGAGAAATAATGTCTTCGCTCTATGAAGTCCTCGAGAAGGCCACCTTGGTTTCAGATGGGGCGATGGGCACCATGCTCCAGGAGCGCGGACTCACAGACGGCGGTTCGCCAGAATTGTGGAACGTGGAAAGGCCGGAAGTGATTGAGGCTGTACTTGAGGAATATGCCAAAGCAGGAGCACGGTTGTTGACTACAAATACCTTCGGCGGAACTCATGGGCGGCTCGCCATGCATGGACTTGAAAGCAGAGTTCATGAATTGAACAAAGCAGGGGCAGAGATCGCAAAGCGAGTAGCGGCTCGCCATCCTGGAACATTTGTCATGGGAGACGTTGGACCTACGGGTGACCTCATGGAACCAATGGGAACCCTTACGCAAGAGGGCGCAAAAGATATCTTCGCGGAGCAGATCCAAGGACTGGTCGACGGAGGGGTCGATGCAATTCTCATTGAGACGATGAGCGATCTCTCTGAAGTGGAAGCAGCGGTCAATGCATCGCACGAGATTGCTCCGCATCTCCCCGTCATAGCAACGATGAGTTTTGACACAAATCTGCGCACCATGATGGGCGTAAAGCCGGCGCAAGCGGTTCAGAAGCTTTCATCTCTTGGTGTCCGCATCATCGGTGCCAATTGTGGGCGTGGAATGGATGAAATGAGGCTCATCGCGCGCGAGATGGTTGATGCCAGGCCCGAGGGCATCTTCATCATCACCCAATCCAACGCGGGTCTTCCCGTCCTGGTGGGCGACACCTTTGAGTATCAAGGAACACCCGCTGAAATGGCAAAATTCGCTGATGAAATGCAGAATTTGGGAGTAAACATCATCGGCTCTTGCTGCGGATCGACACCAGCACATACTGCCGCCATTGCGAAGGGTGTCCTTCCTTCAGAGAAGGACACTCCTAGCTAGTTAGCAAGTGCGATCCAATCTAGATTGAGTTTGCACAATTCTGGGATCCTTGTAATTGAGACCGGCTTCACTTTGACATCGCCTGCGGTTTCGTTAGAAAAGTAGATCGGTCCAAAATCTGAGGCAGAGTCGCTTCCAGACATAAGTTCGGGACTGTTATAGATAACCGTAAGCACGTGTGATCCTATTGAGAGGTCGACACTGCCCAAAGGGTTTGTCATGTAGAGATTGTTTTCAAATACCGAATTGCCTGAATACACCTGGGTTCCGTCCACCAAAACTCGCAATCTCCCAGGGTAGGAACCAGCGATCCACATGCCGTATTTCCCAGTGGCCCTCACGGAGAAGTTTCTGTTGAAAGCGCCAGGTCCCGAGAGATGAACTCCGCCCGTGTACGAGGCCA
>CAYXIS010000061.1:0-9628 GCA_964465545.1 uncultured Bifidobacterium sp.
GGGCGGCGCGAGGTGCAGGATTTGAGAGCATCAGTTTGGATCTCATTTACGGAACGCCTGGGGAATCATTGGAAGATTTCCGTACCTCGGTTACAACGGCCCTTGATTTAGGCGTCGATCACCTCAGCGCCTACGCCCTCATCGTCGAGTCCGGAACGAAACTAGCGGCGCAAATAAAGCGCGGCGAATTGTCGATGCCCAACGATGATTTGATGGCCGATATGTATCTACTCGTCGACGAGCTCTGCGAAAAATCAGGGTTGTCGTGGTACGAGTTGAGCAATTGGTCAAAGCCTCATCATGAGGCGCGCCACAACATTGCATATTGGCGCAACGCGAATTGGTGGGGTCTTGGACCTGGCGCTCACTCGCATATTGAAGGCTTGCGCTGGTGGAACATGAAGCACCCGACCGCATACAAGAGTGCTCTATTTGGTGGCGGATCTCCCATTCAAGAAAGTGAGGAGCTGACAGCACAACAAAAGTCAGACGAGGCCATCATGCTCTCCATACGCACGCGAGCAGGAATATCATTTCGTGATTTATCTCAGGCCCAAACGGAAAAAGTGGCCGATTATCGGCACAGTGGGCACCTTGATCCGACTCGTTGGGAAGAAGGCACCCTGCAATTGACCCCTAAAGGCCGCTTGATCGCCGACCGAATCGTCCGCGAATTAGTTGTGTAGTACCTTGTAGTCCTATGCGTACCGCACATATCGCCATTTCATCCCTCATTGCATTGGTCTTTGTCATCGCCGGATTGGCAAAGGCAAGCGGCAATCCGAGGGGGCTTGCCGTCACCCGCGAAGTCAAAGTGAAGGATGGCCTTGCTCGCCTCATCGGTGTTATCGAGGCTGCTGCGGCACTTGGGATTGTAATCGGCCTGCGAAACGGCTTCGTTCAGTGGATTGCCCTGGTGATTCTCTGGGTGGATATGAGCGGGGCCATGTATTTTCATTTTAAAGTTGAGAAGATCAAGAGTTCGTTTCCTCCGTTTCTCCTTCTTACGCTCGTTTCCATCGCCCTCGTCACGATCTAGTTGGCTGCAATGGAATCCCGTCGTCTAGTAATCCTCCGCGCGATTGTGGACGAGTATGTCGCGACGCAAGAGCCCGTTGGATCCAAGGCCATCGCCGACCGCCACAGTCTTGGAATCTCTCCTGCCACCATCCGCAACGAGATGGCTCTCCTTGAGGAGCAGGGGTTGATCACCCATCCGCACACGAGTGCTGGCCGGATCCCGACGGATTTGGGCTACCGAGTTTTTGTCGACAAGTTGGCGACCATCAAGCCACTTTCGTCGGCCGAACGGCGCGCGATCGAAAGTTTCCTCGAGGGTGCACATGATCTCGACGATGTTGTCATGCGCACAGTGCGGTTGTTGGCCGATGTCACCAAGCAAGTGGCGGTCGTCCAGTACCCGTCTATGGTCAAATCGCGGGTAAGACATCTCGAACTCGTGTCACTCATGCCTTCGCGGTTGATGCTTATTCTGATCACAGATGGCGGTCGAGTCGAGCAACGAGTCATTGAATTTGGCCATGATATTGAGGAATTTTTCATAATTGGTCTGCGTTCACAGTTGAATCAGGCGATTGCTGGTGTTCGCTTGCTAGATGTTGCCGAACGATTGACTGGGCTTCCTTCGGTACATGTCGGCAATGAGCAGAACGACGTCAATACGATCGTTGCGACGTTGACTGAGATGGCGTTGGAAAAACCGGAGGAGCGAGTGGTACTTGCAGGAACTGCGAACCTTGCCCGTTTTCGCGAAGATTTCTCAGCGCAGATTCATCCAATTCTTGAGGCATTAGAAGAGCAAGTTGTCCTAATGCGTCTGCTCGGGGATGTTGGGGAAAATGTGCAGGTGCGAATTGGCCAAGAGCAAAGTGAAGAGAACTTGCGACAGACCAGCGTTATCTCTGTGAGCTACGGAAGTGAGGCAACCCCGCTTGGAGCCCTCGGTGTCATTGGACCCACGCGCATGGATTATGCGGCCTCGATTGCAGCCGTATCTGCTGTAGCCCGATACGTCGGGCGTTATATGAATGAAGGTTCGTAGTGGCTGATTTGTACGAAGTCTTGGGTGTCGAACGTGATGCCAACCAAGACCAGATTAAGCGTGCTTATCGTAAATTGGTGCGTGAGTTGCATCCAGATGTGAATCCGGATCCGCAAGTCCAAGATCGCTTCAAGGAGATCACCGCTGCCTATGAAGTCCTCAGTGACCCACAAAAGCGCGCTAACTACGACGCTGGAGGAGCCAATGGCTTCGGAAACTTCGGCGGAGGTAATTTCGGATTCGGCGACATCATGGATGCGTTCTTCGGCGGTGGCGGTAGCCGCGGTCCTCGTTCGCGTAAACGCGCAGGGCAAGATGCGTTGATTCGCATTGAGGTAGACCTAAATGAAGCGTGCTTTGGAACCGAACGCGAGATCACGGTTGAAAGCGCGGTGGTCTGTCCCAAGTGCGAGGGATCGGGATGCGCAGAGGGCGGACATCCGAGCATGTGCGAGATCTGCAAAGGGCGCGGGGAGACCCAGCACGTGACCCGATCATTTATCGGCCAGGTGATGACGAGTCGTCCATGCGCCAATTGCCAGGGTTATGGAAGCGTCATCACCAATCCATGCCGCGAATGCGCAGGTGACGGTCGAGTGCGATCCCGTCAGACTATTCCGGTCAAGATTCCTGCCGGGGTTGAAACGGGTAACCGGATCCAACTCAGCGGTCGAGGAGAAGTGGGACCCGGGGGCGGTCCAGCAGGAGACCTCTACGTTGAGATTGTTCAGACGCCGCATGAGTACTTAGTGCGCGAGGGAAACACGTTGCATGTTGCCCTTGAAATTTCGATGGCAGCCGCTGCCCTTGGCACGACTCTTTCGGTTGAGACACTGGATGGCCCAATTCCGGTCTCAATCAAGCCTGGAACTCAGAGTGGAGCGACGGTTTCGGTTAAGGGTAAGGGCGTGACACATTTGAGAGGCGGAGGGCGCGGTGATCTCATTGTCCATGTTGAGGTGCATACGCCCACTAAACTAAATAAGGAGCAGGAGGAGTTGCTGCGCAAATTCTCGCAACTGCGCGGAGAGAAAGAAGGCGAATCTCACATGCAACGCCAAGACGGAGGATTTTTCAGCAAATTCAGAGATGCCTTCGGTCGCTGATGTTGCCCCTTTTCTATGTGTCTGAACTTCCGACGGAGATCAACGAAAAGTGTCGCTTAGTCGGACATGTGGGTCATCACATAGCACGTGTGTTGCGGGCAGTGCCTGGCGAGGAATTGCTTCTCTCTGACGGAAAAGGAAAATGGTCCCGGGCCTGCGTCATCGGGGTTGAGAAGAATTCGGTGGATCTGGCTGTACTTGAGTCCGGTTACCAGTCGCCACGTGAGGTATCGATCACGGTCGTGCAGGGAATTACGAAGGGTGATCGCACCCGTGAGAATATTGAACTGCTCGTGCAAGCAGGAGTTGATCGCATCGTCCCCTGGAAGGCGTCGCGATCGATTGGAAAACTTCCAGATGGAGTCGAGAAACTGAAAATTGCGGTGATCGAAGCGGGAAAGCAATCTCGTCGTTATTACCTTCCCGAGGTCACCGATGTTGTAGACACCGACCAGCTCCAGTCAATCTTGAGAAGTGCAGATTTGTCTGTGGTGCTTGAAGCCCATACAAATCGCAAGCTGTCCGAGTTGGTCAACAAGAATCACCACTTATCTTCGGTTGTGTTGGTCATTGGGCCTGAAGGCGGCATCACAGAATCTGAACTTGAGAAGATGGAAGAGGCCGGAGCTATTCCGGCGAAGTTGGGCCGCACGATCTTGCGATCTGCTCATGCCGGTATTGCCGCAGTCTCTGCTTTGAGTGTGGCACTTGGACTTTGGTAATAAGGAAGGAAACATGGCGCTAGATCCTGAATGCCTCTTCTGCAAGATTATCGAGGGCGAGATTCCCGCCACCATCGTCTATCGCAACGAGAATGTCGTCGCCTTCCGTGACATCATGCCGCAGGCGCCAACTCATGTTGTGCTCGTCCCTACGGTTCATGTCGAGAATGCTGCAGCCCTTGCCCGAATGTCATCTGTGATTACCGCAGCCCTTTTTGTAGCGGCGGATGAGATAGCAAAGACCGAAGGCTTGGACGGTTATCGAGTAGTCTTCAATACCGGCGCATCAGTGGGGCAGAGCGTATTTCACGCTCATTTGCACCTTCTGGGAGGTCGTTTTTTCGGGTGGCCACCCGGTTAAGTCGATAACCCGTAGAATAATTCCAATGGAAAGAACTCTCTTTGCCGTACCTAGTGCGATACCTATGGTTGCGCTACTCGGTGCGACAGATGCACACCTGCGGATTATCGAAGCAGCTTTTCCGACATTGACCATCACCGTTCGCGGCAACGAAATCACCTTTCAGGGCGACTCCGATGAGGGGCTGCGTCTTGAGGCCTTGCTCAATGAGCTCCTGGTCGTTATCCGGTCGGGCCAGACGCTTACCAGCGAACTCGTGGTGCGTTCGATTTCCATGATGCGCAATATTCCCCAAGAGCATCCTGCGGAGGTTCTCTCTCTCAACATTTTGAGCAATAGAGGGCGATCCATCCGCCCCAAGACCGCCAATCAGAAGCACTACGTTGATGCGATCGATCAGCACACGATCACTTTTGGAATCGGCCCGGCAGGAACAGGCAAGACCTACCTCGCCATGGCTAAGGCGGTTGCGGCGCTGCAGTCGCGCGAGGTGAATCGGATCATTCTCACTCGCCCTGCAGTGGAGGCGGGGGAGCACCTTGGTTTCTTGCCGGGAACATTATCGGAGAAGATCGACCCATACCTTCGCCCGCTATTCGATGCTTTGCACGACATGATTGATCAGGACTCGATCCCTCGTTTGATGCAAACCGGAATTATCGAAGTCGCACCTCTTGCCTATATGCGTGGTCGCACGCTCAACGATGCTTTCATTATCTTGGACGAGGCACAGAACACTTCGCCTGAGCAGATGAAGATGTTTCTTACCCGCCTCGGCTTCGGTTCCAGGATGGTGATAACAGGGGATGTGACGCAGATGGATCTTCCATCAGGTGCCAAATCCGGACTCAAAGTGATTCGCGATATCTTGAACGACGTTGATGATATTGCCTTCATTGAATTGAGTTCTCAAGACGTAGTCCGAAACACATTGGTGGGTGAAATTGTTGAGGCATACGGCAAGTACAGCGCTGCTCGAGAGGCGCAATTACAGGAGCAACGGGCACCTCGCCAGTTGCGCCCTGGCACCTAAATTATGACTATAGAGATCACTAATCGATCCGGCATTGCATACAGCGAAGAGGATCTCGCCTCTTTGCTTAGGTTCGGCATGGCAGAACTAGGTCTGAACTCAGAGTGCGATCTCGACGTTCTCCTCGTTGACGAAGAAGAAATGACCCAATTGCACATTAAGTGGATGGATGAACCGGGACCAACCGATGTGCTGACTTTTCCGATGGATGAGCTTCGACCGAATTCATCTGAGCCAGGAATATTGGGCGATATTGTTTTGTGCCCGCAGGTGGCAATCCGCCAAGCCGAATCTGCCAAGCACTCATTCACGCATGAGATCTCGATATTGGGCATTCACGGCTTATTGCATATTGTGGGTTATGACCACGACAACAAAGAGGATGAAAAAGAGATGTTTGATTTGCAGGAGTCGATTGTTGCCGGGTGGAGCAAATGACATCAGTGATCGTTCTGGCCATCATCGCCCTCCTTGCCTTCGCCGGCTTCTTGGCCGGCAGCGAAGCCGCTCTTACCTCAATTTCGCGCATCAAGATTGAAGAACTCGAATCCCGCCCAGGTGGAGGTGTTCTCCGCAAGGTGACGTCAGATGCGGCTCGGTACCTCAACGTACTTCTGCTGGTGCGCAAGACCTGCGAACTCACGGCGACCGTTCTGCTCGCAGTCATTTTGTCTCGCGACTTCGATGGCGGTCAGGCTTTGTTCCTCACAGTGGTCATCATGGTCGTGCTCTCCTACGTCATCGTCGGCGTGGGTCCGCGAACGCTAGGCAAGCAGAATCCCCATGTCTGGGCTCGGAGCGGTGCAGTCGCGGCATATGCGTTGGCTTTTATTCTTGGCCCCATTACTACTTTGCTCATCGCCATCGGCAATGCAATAACCCCTGGAAAAGGTTTTCGCCAAGGTCCCTTTGCAACTGAAGCCGAACTCCGCGACTTGGTAGACCAGGCGCACGAGCGCGGTCTTGTTGAGTCCGACGAGCACGAGATGATCCACTCGGTTTTCGAACTTGGTGACACGTTGGTGCGCGAACTCATGGTGCCACGAACTGAAATGGTCTGGATTGAAAGGGAAAAGTCCCTGCGCCAAGCACTCTCCCTTGCCTTGCGCTCTGGCTTTTCTCGCGTACCCGTTGTCGGCACAGACATAGATAACATCATCGGTATCGCCTACGTGAAGGATCTTGCCAAGCGCGCACTGGATCATCATGAAGCAGAGCAAACTGAGAAGGTCGAACAGCACATGAGGCCAGCGACCTTTGTTCCAGAGAGCAAGACAGCGGTGGAACTTCTCAAGGAGATGCAGAGAGATCAAATTCACCTAGCCATCGTCATTGACGAATATGGCGGGACTGCGGGAATTATCACCATCGAGGACATCTTGGAAGAGATCGTCGGTGAAATCGAAGACGAATACGATGATGGAGAGGAAGCTTTCACCTGGCTCAGTGAGGACAAGGCAAGAGCGCAAGCTTCATTGCATGTCGAAGACCTTGCACGGGAATTGGACATCACGGTTGCCGAAAGCGAGTATCACGATGTCGACACTGTCGGCGGTCTCATGGCCAAGAAGTTGGGACGAGTTCCGATTCCTGGCAGCACTATCTTCATCAATGGATGGAATATCACGGCGGAGCGTCCGATCGGTCGCCGCCGACGAATAAGTAGCGTCATTGTGGAACGAGAGGTTCCTTCCGAAGAGGGCGAGCATGACGAGCTTTAGTTTCTCCAATCCTGAAGATGCCAAGCTTGAAACTCTTGCTCGTGCAACCCAACGCCGAACTAATTCCGAGCAAGCAGCTGCCCTACGTGATTCAACCGGACGCACCTACGTTGCAATAAACATTTCGATTCCTGGTTTCACCGTCGATGCGGCGACTGCTGTATTCACGGTGGCCATGGCGAGTCAGATTTCCGGAATTGAGGCGATTGTTATTTTCGGAAACGGGCCGATAAATATCACGCCAGCCCGCGGATATGCCCCAAAATGCTTGATCTGGCGCATCGATTCATCGGGTGAAATAACCTCGCTCTGAGGCGCGATACCCTAGCCCAATGCGTATTGTTCGATTCTCGCCTGCTGCTGCAGATCCCACTCTGAACCTCGGAAAAGACCCCTTGTTCGGGGTGCTCGCCGAGGAGGCGATCGCAGTCATAACAGGAGATCCGCTCTACTCAGGGATCAAGCCGACGGGGCAGGTCGTTCCCGTCTCCCAGGTGCGTTTGTTGGCGCCGGTGTTGCCCCGCAGCAAGGTTGTCTGCATTGGAAAGAATTACGCCGATCATGCCAAAGAGATGGGTGGGGAAGTACCTGAGGAGCCCATCATTTTTCTCAAACCCAACACCTCTGTGATCGGGCCCGACGACACGATCGTATGGCCCGCAATGAGTGAACGCGTGGATTACGAAGGCGAACTCGCGATCGTCATCGGTCGTATCTGCAAGGACGTGCCCAAAGAGCGAGCCCATGACGTGATCTTCGGTTACACCATCGGAAACGACGTCACCGCGCGGGATCTTCAGAAGAAAGACGGACAATGGACCCGAGCAAAGGGCTTCGACACGTTCTGCCCCCTCGGTCCGTGGATTGAAACTGAGTTTGTTCCAGGCAATCAACGGATAACCACCTCTGTTAACGGTGAAGTGAAGCAAGACGGACGATTGTCCGACATGATCAATGGGATCCCTGAGATCATCAACTTCGTCACCCAAGTGATGACGCTTCTTCCCGGCGACGTGATCTTGACTGGCACCCCGGCAGGTATTGGCGCGATGCCAGAAAAATCCGTTGTCACCGTGGCAATAGAGGGCTTAGGCGAACTAACGAATAGGCTGAGCAATCATGGCTGAGAAGAAAGTTCGGGTGCGATTTGCCCCGTCTCCAACTGGCGATCTTCATGTCGGGAATATCCGCACGGCATTGTTTGATTGGGCCTACGCCCGTCACACTGGCGGGACATTCATCTTCCGCATTGAAGACACTGACACCACTCGCGTAACCGATGAGTACATCGCTGCGGCCATCGACACGCTTCGCTGGCTTGGGCTGCAATGGGATGAGGGCCCAGAAGTCGGCGGCGAGTACGGTCCATACCAGCAGTCACAGCGTCTAGATATTTATGCCCACTGGGCGCAGAAGTTTCTGGATCAGAAGGATGCGTACTACTGCTTCTGCACTGCGGAGGAATTGGAAGCGCGCCGTGAAGCACAGCGGGCAGCCAACGTCGCACCAGGATACGACGGCCAGTGCCGCAACCTGAGCGAAGATCACATCGCCGCCTATAGATCAGAGGGCCGCCTGCCCGTCATCCGCATGCGTATGCCTGATGGCCAGACAACCTTCGTCGACCAGATTCGCGGTGAGGTCTCCTTCGACCACAAGTTCGTCCCTGACTTTGTTCTTGTTCGAGGTGACGGTTCACCGCTCTACACACTTGCGGTCGCCGTCGATGACGTGCTGATGAAGGTGACGCACGTTCTTCGCGGTGAGGACCTTCTCTCATCTACTCCGCGGCAGATTCGCGTGTACCAAGCGATGGGACTTGCCGAAGATGAGTTTCCAACATTTGCGCACTTGCCTTTCGTCATGGGCCAAGACAACGCCAAGTTGTCCAAGCGAAACGGCGAGGTATCGGTCAACTGGTATCGCGAAGCAGGATTCTTGCCTGAGGCCATCTGCAATTACTTGGCACTTCTCGGATGGTCACCGGGAGAGGATCGCGAGAACATCACAATGCAAGAGCTCACCGAACTCTTCACCGTAGAGCGCGTGCATAGTTCACCTGCGAAGTTCGACATGAAGAAACTCGAAGCGATCAATGGTGACAAGATTCGAGCTTTAACACTTGATGAGTTCCTCAATTGGGCGTTGCCTTTCTTGAAGAAAGCCGATGTGATTGAAGGATCTGAAGAGGAGATCGCTCTCGTAAAGTCGGCCCTTCCGATCATTCAAGAACGGATCACAAAACTGAGCGAGATCCCTGCGATGCTGAGGTTTCTCTTCGTTAAGGATTTCGCCATCGAGCCGGATTCGATTGCCAAGATCACCGACGCAGGATCGAAGGCGGTGCTGAAAAGAAGCCTCGATGAATTACTGCCGCTGACCGAATGGACTCATGCCAGCATTGAGGCCGTCCTTCGTTCTTCCTTGATCGAGGAGATGGGGCTAAAGCCGCGAGTGGCATTTGGCTCCGTCCGCATCGCGGTCACCGGAAGCACGATCTCTCCGCCGCTCTTCGAATCCATGGAGTTACTGGGCAAAAGTGCAAGTCTCGCGCGGATTTCAGGGGCTTTGGCGCTCTAGTTTCTACGGTATCCTTGCGAACGCCTTTTGGGGTATGGGGTAA
>CAYXIS010000062.1:0-9545 GCA_964465545.1 uncultured Bifidobacterium sp.
GCCCATGGCAGACCACGCAGGAATTCTTGGCATCCATTGACGAGAACCTGCAAAAAGCAATGGCTTAACTCCTTTGCAATATCCAGACTGCGGTGCAATCGCATTGGTTGGTTCTGGGGAATATCTACCCGTGATGACCGCTCTTGAAGGTGAGTTACTTCAAGCAGCGGTCGTTCGCGGTAAGAGGGAAGTTTTTGTCCAGTTACCCACTGCGGCCGGTGCTGAAGATGCATCCCGCCTCGAACACTGGCACGAATTGGGCCGTACTCAGGGCCAGCGATTGGCAGTAGACACCGATTCTCTACGTCTCTACCACCGTGAAGATGCCTTCAATCCAGAATTTGTCGAGGCGATACAAGACGCCGGACTTATCTACTTATCTGGGGGAGATCCCCATTATCTAACCGACACACTCATCGACACCCCAGTGTGGCAAGCGATTGTTCATGCTTGGAGCACTGGTTCATCGCTTATGGGTTGCTCTGCCGGCGCCATGACCATGGGCAGCGAGATCATTGCCTTCCGCAAGTCGCATGTCACGCGCGGACTCGCTCTTTTGCCGATGATTCAAACCATTCCCCATTACGACCGATTTCTAGGTTGGTTACCCGATCGGGTATCGGCCGCAATTATGCGTGTCGAAGAGGGTATGAACTTGATCGGCATCGACGAGAACACTTCCTTGGTACGAGATCGATTCGATTCGCCTTGGCGGGTGTGGGGCGAAGGGAAAGTGCATTTGCTTAAGAGTTCCCAGACTCACTCCTTTGTGGCCGGAGACGAAATCACCCTGCCGTAGAAATCGCTCTGCCGCTACTGTCATTGAGGCGAGTTCAAGTTTCAGCCTAAGAAGAGGGTGAACTTTAGTCGTGTTGCCCAAACCCTTGATTGATTATCGGAACTACTGAGCGAATAACACTAATGCCGTCTACGCTGAAGTCATTATGAGGAACCGGGTCAGAATAGAGCCATTCATTATTGGGTGCTGCTTGGCCCTTTCCCTAGTTTTGGCTATCTCTGTGTCACCCATGGCAGAGGCTGTGAGCAATGGCTACTCACCTCAAATTGGCTCAACTTGCTCAAAGGAAGCTCAAGCGCTTCCAGGTAGTCCTACCAACGGTGGAGTTTTGATTTGCATGAAAAACAAATCTGGATTGCATTGGCAGAATATGGGTTCTCTGGTCGCAGATGCTCACCTGAATAGCATCTTGCCGAAATGCGCGATGGACGCCTTTTATTCGCCTCCCATCACAGTCAGCCCAGACCGACTAAAAATCTTCACACGACTTGCCACGGCTTATTTCAGTAAGCGCCATCTGCTGCCCATCAAGATTGTCCAAGTGAGAAAAGCAGTGAAAAAATATTTAACCGCCGGAATCCAGGCCTGTTCCAACGGATTGACAGCACCGCTAGGGGCATGGAGCGGGTTCATGCCGCTCAATGCAAGCGAGGGGTGGTCGGTCTATACCATGCACAAGATGGCTGGATTCGGGAACTCGCTCTTTTTGCAGATTGTCAAAATCGGAAGCAGTTATAAGATTGTTAGTGCAGCAACTAGTCCTTAAATCTAAAAACGAGGCCTTGTTCTTTCGTATGCAAGAACCATAGCAAGGAAAAATTTCAACGATACCTGGTTGTCTCAATAGGGTTGCATTAACGATTGGTGGGGTTGGCCAGATCGTTCTGAAGCGATTATTAGGTTAGGGGATCTCGAGGCGACGAAGTTTTATCGCGTGTTTAGCGGTCTTTAGCATGCCGCGCCGTCATAATGTCCCGATGGACAAGTTGATAGTGCGACCCATGACATCGACTGAATTCGAAGCATTTCGATCTCGAACTGACCGTGAATATGCTGCCGAGCAAGTTCTCGCCGGGAATTGGACAGCGGAAGAAGCCGATGCACTGTCGGCAAAGTTAACCGACGAATTACTTCCTCAGGGGGTTGATACTCCCAGAATGCTGTTGCTCACTGCCGAGATTCCCAGCGGAGTGGTAGTCGGGCACGTGTGGGTTGCCTTAGACCCTCAGCCTGGTTCAAGCGTCGGCGCTTGGATCTATGAATTCGAAATTCACTTTGATCAGCGTGGCAAGGGGTACGGTCGCGATCTGCTGCGCGCCGCCGAGCTGGAAACAGTGAGACACGGTGTGAGGGCGATTGGACTCAATGTCTTTGGACCAAACGCAATTGCACGCAATCTCTATGAATCGGCTGGATACCAGGTCACATCCACGCGTATGCATAAGGAACTGCCCTCGCTCGGGTGAAAGAAGCTCTGTCTGCACGATCTGGTTCTAAAATTCTAGATGTCAATCTAAAGTTGTATTGATGACTGGTGGGGTTCCCGAGATATGTTGCAATTTCAAGTAAAGGGAGAACGTGTCTTACGAGAGTTCGAGTCCGCGACACCCAGCCAAACGTCAGCACTATAAAAGATTTTCTTCGAGAAGTCTTTTTGTTTTGTTATGATTTGAGTAATGATAAGCGCCGAAGCAAAACTTATAGTTCTCCGCGGAAACTCGGGCTCTGGAAAAAGTACCACCGCCAAGTTGTTACGAGATGCGGCAATTGCCACAGGTAGCAATAAGAAGATAGCCATAATTGAGCAAGATTATTTGCGCAGACATATTTTGAAAGAAAAGGAAACAGAGGGCGCAGATAACATCGAACTCATATACCAAACAGTTTACTTTGCTTTAACAAGAAATTACGCAGTGATACTTGAGGGAATTCTTTACTCAAAACATTACGATGAAATGTTGATGAGGTTGAATAAGCACTGTCCTGACTTCTATTATTATTATTTTGATGTTTCTTTCAGCGAGACATTAAGAAGGCATGGACTGAAACCTAACGCCAATGAATTCGGAGAAGCTGAAATGCGTCAGTGGTACAAAGAAAAAGATTTGCTATATATGCCACACGAACAACTCATACCTGAAGCTATGCCTCAGCAGGAAATCGTTAAGGTGATACTAGATAGAACTAGGCTGTAAAAGTCGCGAAGTGCTTCCACTAGGGGCAAGGAAGGGAACATTGAACGATTTCAGGTTCGGGGATCGAGATTACGGCGAGCCCGGCATGTGGGATTGTATTAACGATTAGTCGGGTTAGTGAAAATGCTGATCAAAAATTGGAAGGGCTTCGAGTTTCCTCGAAGCCCTTGCTCAATCTCCCTAACTACTTGATCAGTGCCAATAGATCAGTTAAGAAATTCTGAGACTGCGGAGTTCATGACGGGATTTGAACCCGCACCCTCTGATTGGCGGAAACAGAAGTGCTGCCGTTACACCACATGAACAACGCATCCGAATCTTGAGGCAAGGACGGGGACACCCTGTCGTCGGCCGTGGCAATTGTGGGTGTAGAGCAATTGTGGATTGGGGGGAAAGAAAAATGACCCGAAGGATCTCGGGTCATTCTCTCGCCAATCAGAAGTTGGTAAGAGTATGTCAGAAATTCTGATTACTCGGAGTAACGAAACTTTGGACTAAAGGGTTGCATTAATGATTGGCGGGGGTTCTGAGGTGGATTGGGCACCAAGGCGCATAAATAACTGACCGTGGCAGGTCTTGAATCCTGTCAATAGAAAATGGCATCATCCGACATGGAGTTCATCTCATTACTTACTGGCGAAGAAGACCGCTTTGGTACTCGCCATGTTCGATTGTGGCAGGCAGGCATACTCGATGGGGCGGAAAAGGCTCGCGTTCACGTTGCTCGATTCGAAAAGGATTCGTTATTGGGTTGGCATCCAACAAAAATATGGCAGCTGTTCATGGTCATTGAAGGCTCTGGCTGGGTGAGGGGCGAAGATCGCGTTCAGCACCCAATCTCAATGGGCCAAGCGGTTCTTTTGCATCCAGGCGAGGAACATGACTCGGGGAGCGATTCTGGCATGAGCGTTCTCATATTGGGTTCTAGTATCGATCCACGCAACGCCTGAATATGGGGTTGCCGAGGGTACTCCGGGCATAATGAAAAGGGCTCCGATCGCTCGGAGCCCTTGCCCAACTTCCCAAACTTCTTGATCGGTACCAATAGATCAGTCATGAGAACCTGAGGCTACGGAGACGCCGACGGAAAAGTGTGAATGAAAATTAGATGCCGACTCAAAAGACCTCGCGAAAATTCGAGGTCTTTTGAGTCGGCATCTCCAAGTGTGCAGGCATTTCATGTGGAGTTACCAACTCCGGCGCTCAACCATTTCCTCGACAAAATCGAGGCAAAGCAACTATGGCATGAATCTCCGCTACTCGGAGTAACAAAAAGTGGAACTGCCCCCGGTTTTTGTCACCGAGGGCAGTTGTTAGTGCTGTGTAATTACTTTAGGCGCTCTCCACTGACTGCATCGAAGAGGTGAATCTCTGCAGGGTTGGCAACAACGGAGACCGTTGTTCCAGGTGCAGGAGGATTCTTTGGATCCCAACGCACAATAACTTGAGCACCTTCGTCAGTTGCATTTGCGAACTTGACTGTTGGATCTGCTGGCTTTCCGTACACGAATGCATCCGCGCCGAGTTCTTCGACAACCTCAACGAGAACGTGGAAGCCATCGGCGGCCGGCGTAAAGCCCTCTGGACGAATTCCGACTATCACGGTGTTGCCTGCGTGCGCAGGAACTGGAATGGAAAGCGCGCCCAGTTTGGCGACGCCACCAGATACCGGTGCCGAGAGAAGGTTCATTGCGGGCGAACCGATGAATCCGGCAACGAATGCGTTTGCTGGGTTGTCGTAAAGGTTTCGTGGTGTATCCACTTGCTGCAAGAGACCGTCCTTGAGAACTGCGACGCGGTCACCCATCGTCATAGCCTCAACCTGATCGTGGGTTACGTAGACGGTTGTGATTCCGAGGCGGCGCTGTAGCGCTGCGATCTGAGTACGTGTTGCGACGCGAAGTTTGGCGTCAAGGTTTGAAAGAGGTTCGTCCATAAGGAAGACCTGAGGTTCGCGGACAATCGCGCGACCCATGGCAACGCGCTGACGCTGTCCGCCGGAGAGAGCCTTTGGCTTGCGCTCTAGGTATGGCTCGAGGTCAAGCAGCTTTGCGGCTTCGAGTACTCGACGGTCGCGCTCTTCTTTTGACGTGCCGGCGATCTTGAGAGCGAAGCCCATGTTCTCGGCGACGGTCATGTGTGGGTAGAGGGCGTAGGACTGGAAGACCATTGCGATATCGCGGTCTTTTGGCGCAACGTTGGTGACATCTCGATCACCAATGAGGATGCGGCCGTTATCAATTTCTTCAAGTCCGGCCAACATACGAAGCGATGTTGATTTGCCGCAACCAGAGGGTCCGACGAGGACTAGAAATTCGCCATCATTGACAACAAGATCTAACTTGTCGACGGCTGGGGTTGTTGTTCCTGGGTAGATACGTGTTGCTTTGTCGAAAACGACAGAGGCCATGACATAACTCCTTCTCCGGGCAGGTACGTGCCCGACGGTCCGTTGGATGAAGGTCACATCGATCGTGTCCATAAGGGTCACGCTCGAAGACTCGCGCTGTGGGAATAACTCGACATTGAGCCGTTCTTGAGGCGCTGTGGCAGGAGGCTACGCTATTTCTCGGTGAATAGGGAAGCCGAGCGGGCGGTGGGCAGCCCCGTTCCCGTTATTCTTTTGGCATGACCTCCGACACCTCGAGCCTGTCTGTTTCGGGGCTATTCCTCGACATCGCGGTGGTTCTGGCTTTGATCCTTCTGGCCGCCCTTTTTGTGGCCGCTGAGATCGCCCTGATCTCCCTTCGGGAGAGCCAGGTGAGGCAGATGGCTACGCAGGGCAAGCGAGGTCATCGGGTTTCGGCCCTTGCTGCCAATCCGAATAGATTCCTGGCCGCGGCGCAGGTGGGTGTGACCGTATGCGGGTTCTTGTCTGCTGCTTTGGGCGCCGAGCGGATTGGCAGATACGTTGTGCCATGGCTCGAAGGGGTAGGGCTGTCGCGGGGTTGGAGCAATGCTCTTTCGCTGATCGGACTGACGCTGATCATCGCTTACATCTCTCTGGTCTTTGGCGAATTGGTCCCGAAGAGATTGGCGCTGTTTCGCACTGAGGCAATCGCCCTGGCGGCCGCACCGATCATTGACGTTCTCGCAATGATCTTCCGTCCAGTGATATGGATGCTCTCTCGGTCGACAGACACGGTCGTGCGTCTCTTCGGACTCGACCCGAAAGAACAACGCGAGCAGATGTCGGAGGAGGAGCTCCTCGATCTCGTTACAGGTCATGCCGCACTTACCGATGAAGAGCGCGACATTGTCGAGGAGGTTTTCAACGCCAGCGATCGTCAGATCCACGAGGTGATGGTTCCTCGTACCGAGGTTGATTTTCTTGACGGCTCATTGACCGTTGGCCGGGCAATTGCTTTGGCAGTCGATCGGGCGCATTCTCGATATCCCGTGGTTAGAGGCTCAAGCGACGAAGTGATCGGCTTTATCCATGTCCGCGATCTTCTCGATAGGTCTCTAGCTGGCAACAGCGAAAAGATTCAGGAGATCGTTCGACAGGTCATGTTCCTTCCCGGCACCAAGGGAGTCTTGCCTGCGCTGACCGAGATGCGCAATCAGAGCCAGCACCTTGCCATCGTCCTTGATGAGTACGGAGGGACCGACGGAATCGTCACCATGGAAGACCTCGTGGAGTGTCTCATCGGTGATATTCGCGACGAATATGACACAGCCGAATCCGAGATCAGCCACGAAGTCCGAACTGGGGATTTCGAGGTGGATGGTCTCATTTCTATAGAAGACCTTCATGATGAAACAGGGGTGGAGATTCCTGAGGGTCCCTACGAGACATTGAGCGGTTTTGTGATGCATTCGCTAGGCCGAATTCCGAGCGTCCATGACGTGATCGTTGTCGATAGCGCGCGAATCACAGTCCTTTCATTGGAAGGCAAGCGGGTCGGGTCCATATTGATCTCGCGTACCCCGAATTGATCTCTCAGCACCCCTGGACCATGCGAGAATACGCTGCATGACGCGTAAAACGGTCCTCTCGGGAATTCAGGCAACGGCTGATTCAACGCATCTTGGAAATTATCTTGGAGCCGTCAGGCAATGGGTGAAACTCCAAGACGAGCATGATGCGTTCTATTGCATAGCCGACCTTCACTCTCTCACGGTGGAGACAGAACCGTCGGTCCTTCGTCGTAGAACTCTGGTTACGGCCGCGCAACTCCTGGCCGCCGGACTTGACCCTGACCGCTGTGCGTTCTTTCTGCAGTCCCATGTCGCCCAACACAACCAGCTGGGTTGGGTCATGGAGTGCATGGCAGGATTTGGCGAGGCTAGCCGAATGACGCAATTTAAGGATAAATCCCAGAAGACTGGTTCCGACCGCACAGTGGTTGGCTTATTCACTTATCCAATGCTCATGGCCGCTGACATTTTGTTGTATCAAGCTGACTTGGTTCCCGTCGGGGAAGACCAGCGCCAGCATCTCGAAATCACCCGCGATCTGGCCGAACGATTCAATTCTCGCTACGGGAAGACATTCCAAATTCCTGACGGCTTCATTGTCAAGAGCGGTGCCAAGATCTATGACCTGCAGAATCCCAGCGCGAAGATGAGCAAGTCCTCGTCATCGGTGTCGGGCATCATCGAAATCATGGATGCGCCAGAAGTCAACGCAAAGAAGATTAAGAGCGCAGTAACGGATACGGGACGAGAAGTCATTTTTGACGAAGTCGAGAAACCAGGAATCAGCAATCTTCTGACGATTCATTCGACGATTTCGGGTAAGAGTATTTCCGAGATCGAGAATGATTTCGCAGGCAAGGGCTACGGGGATTTCAAGGCAGAGGTAGCCGAGGTAGTGGTTGAGTTCTTGCGCCCCATACGCCAGAAAGCCCTTGAATTGATTGAAGATGAGGGAGCCTTGCTGGCGATTCTTCATGAAGGAGCGGCCAAAGCACGTATTGTTGCTGAGAGCACTCTTCAGGCAACATACAAGAATCTGGGTCTGGTGCAATGAAATTTCGCAGGTCGATTGCAGTTGGCGTGACCGCAATACTTGCATCGATCCTGTTTGTCTCCACGCCGATTGTCCAGGCCGCAGCTCCGCTTCGTGTAGGGGTCGCATACGACACCGGTGGCCCCGGCGATCATGCCTTCAACGATGCGGTGGCGCAGGGCCTTGCGATGGCAAAGAAACGGTTTCCGATCCAAGTGACGGCAACGGTGACAGTTGGATCTGACTCCGATCGAGAATTGCGGTTGCGTTCCTTAGTTGCAAAAGCATGCAATCCGATCATCGCGGTTGGAAGTGCTTATGCATCGGCCGTGAAGATTGTCGCGTTGGATAACCCAAGCACTCAATTCGTCATCGTCAACGATGCATCAATAAGCATGCTTAACGTGACTTCGCTTGTCTTCTCCGAAAATCAGGGGGGATATCTTGCAGGCATGACTGCAGCGCTCGCATCCCGCACGGGCAAGATCGGGCTTGTGGGTACCCAGACTTCACAGTATGAAAGTGGATTCACTGCAGGCGCACGCGATGTTAAGAAGGACATAACGGTGGATGCTCGGTACGGAACTGATTCATCCGCCGCACTCACCCGTGAACTTATAAGTGCTGGCTCGGATGTAATCTTCCTGACGACTCCTGGTTCAGATTCCGATGTATTAAATATCGTAGTGAGTGCAAACAAAAAAGGAACACAGGTCGGCCTGATTCTGATTGAGCCGGACCAGTATGTGACCCTCTCATTAGGGACGAAGAAGTTCATTCTTGCCTCGCTTGTCAAGCGCGTGGACCGAGCGATAGTTGACGTGCTTGCGGAGTCATCGTCGGGCCGCACAGTCATAGATGTGCTCAATGCAAGTTCTGGTACCTACGGCCGCCGCTACGGGATTCACAGTGGCGGCATTGAATTGTCGCTATGGTCACCAAGCGTCTCCAAGTATCGAAAAGTTATCAATTCTGCTGCGGCTAAGGCGTCGAAACTTCCGTTGTAATAAAAAGTTAGCATTTTGGGCTGTTTTCGGCTCACCCTCTATGGCTAGACTGAATCAACTACCCATGAACGACATGGGGCTCCTTGGAGGAACATTGAAAAAGTCATTGCGTTATGGGGCCGTCATCGCGGCTTCGACACTTGCATTCGGCATTACCGTGGCTCCAGCAGCACCTGCTGCGACCGCTGTTAAGGCGTGCTTGGCACTCGACACCGGCGGTGTGGATGACAAGTCATTCAACGCTGCGGCCTGGCGTGGAGCGCAGTCAACCGTGTCAAAGTCTGTGTCAGTAAAGTACCTTGCTGCCCAGTCTGACGCTGACTACGCACCAAACATCAAGAAGCTCGTTGATGAGAAATGCACCGTGATTGTCGGTGTTGGGTTCCTTATCAACAGTGCAATTGTTGACGCGGCTAAAGCCAACCCCGGAACGAAGTTTGCCATCGTTGATCAAGATGGATTTGATCACGGTCCAAACGGAGATCAGTACCCTGGAACCGCTCTTGCCAATCTTAAGGGTCTTCAATTTGCAACGAATCAGTCCTCGTTCCAGGTCGGCTATCTTGCCGCTGGTTTCTCAAAGACAGGCA
>CAYXIS010000063.1:0-9510 GCA_964465545.1 uncultured Bifidobacterium sp.
CAGGAAAAGAGCCACAGCGCTGGGGTGCGTGGTAAACCCTATCATTGAGAAATCTGCCTGCTGTGTTGAGGTGTTCTAATTCACCAAATCTGAGCGTAAATCGTGGCTTTATTGCCACTCAATGGAGGCCGACTAGTTCAGAAGGTCCGGCGAAAGTCCAGCTTCAGTGTCGGCTATCCCTAATTCTCCGGCCCGCTTGTCCGCCATCGCCAAAAGGCGACGGATACGCCCTGCGATCGCGTCTTTGGTCATCGGAGGAGAGGCCAGAGAGCCGAGTTCTTCCAGACTTGCTTGACCATGGGTTATGCGAAGTTCGCCTGCCTCCTTCAAATGATCTGGGATCTGATCTCCAAGAATCTCCATCGCCCGCTGGACCCTCGCTGAGGCGGCCACTGCCGCACGAGCAGAGCGGCGAAGATTGGCATCGTCGAAATTCGCCAGTCGATTAGCAGTGGCTCGAACCTCCCGACGCATCCGTCGCTCTTCCCAAGCAAGGACGCTTTCATGGGCGCCAAGTCGCGTCAATAAGATGCCAATTGCGTCGCCATCGCGAATGACGACCCGATCAACACCGCGGACTTCTCGCGCCTTTGCCGTAATGCCGAGCCTTCGAGCCGATCCGACAAGTGCCAAGGCCGCTTCTGGGCCGGGGCAGGTGATCTCCAACGATGATGAGCGACCAGGTTCGGTCAACGAACCGTGCGCAATAAATGCCCCACGCCAGGCTGCTTCCGCATCGCAAATCGCTGCAGAAACCACCTGCGGTGGCAGACCGCGTACTGGTCGTCCATTGGCGTCGACCAGACCAGTTTGGCGTGCCAGCGCTTCGCCATCTTTCACGACGCGAACTACGTAACGAGAGCCCTTTCGCAATCCGCTGGACGACAGAACCGCAAGATCGCTTTCATGGCCATAAACATCTGCAATGTCTTTTCGTAGACGCCTGGCGCTCTGTGCTGCATCCAACTCAACTTCAACCAGAATCTTGCCTGCAACAAGATGCAATCCCCCAGCAAAGCGGAGCAGCGCCGAGACTTCGGCTTTTCGGCAGCAAGGTTTGGTCACCGCAAGACGAGTGAGTTCATCCTTCACTGCTGCAGTCATTGCCATGTGCTTATCCAATCAGGCTATCGGAGATGATGTGACCAAATACGGAAGTTAATTTTTCAACATCATGGTGGACGCTTCCCACAGCCTTGCGAAGATCGGCCGTTACGAGTCGGCCGCCCATCTCTCTCACTTGATTCTCAAGTGAATTCGCATCGCGCACTACCGAGAAATCAGCAATCACATAATCGGCCTTGAAGTCAGGCGCGTACTGTCGTATCAAACCGAGATGCTCCTCTGGGGTATAACCAGCGTATTCATTGCCGGACAACTCTGGGACTGCATCCAAGTTAAGCATCACGATTCTCTTGGCTCCGCTTTCAACCAGTGCCCGCCTCTGGGATGGTACAAGAAGGTGGGGCAAGACCGAAGAAATCCATGAACCCGGTCCCATCGTGATCCAGTCAGCTTCCGCGATCGCGCTCAAAGCCTCATGTCGGGCTGGAGGATCTTGCGGAATTATTCGCAAAGATTCAAGTTTTCCTTTGGCTGTGGCCACTTCCGCCTGCCCCCGAACGACGGTGAACCTACCGCCTTCTTGGAAAGTGCCCTCGATATCCAAAGGCTGAGACGCCATTGGAAGAACCCTGCCCACGACCTTGAGAAGCGAGGCGACTCGATCCAATCCGGCAACGGGATCCTCATCTCGATCCCACAGAGCCGCAAGGAGCAGATTACCGACGGCGTGACCTTGAAGAGAACCATCGCCCGTGAATCGATGTTGCATAATCGTCGCCCATTCTCGCCCCCAGTCGTCATCTGCGCACAACGCCGCGAGCGCCATCCGAAGATCTCCAGGTGGGAGGATGGGAAATTCCTGCCTTAGGCGTCCGCTAGATCCCCCGTTGTCTGCGACGGTAACGATCGCGGTAATTGACGAAGTGATCTTTCGCAAGGAGGCCAACGTTGCAGCAAGCCCATGTCCGCCTCCGAGGGCGACAACCTTCTGCTGCACTATTCACGTCCTATGTCGCGGTGAATCGCATGCGCCTGAATTGCAATTGAGCCGTTGCTTTTATTTAACCGCTCGGCAATCGCCTCCGAAATCGCAACACTTCGATGTTTGCCTCCGGTGCAACCCACAGCCAGCGTTACGTACTTCTTTCCTTCGCGCAGATACCCTTCAGCCATTTGATTGAGCAGGGAGACATAGCTGTCAACAAATGCGATGACTCCTGGTGATGAAAGCACATGCTGACTGACTGCGTTGTTTAAACCCGTCTGCGAACGAAGTTCGGGAACCCAATGCGGGTTGGGAATGAAGCGGCAGTCAAGAACAAGATCAGCATCTACAGGGACTCCGTACTTATACCCAAAGGAAAGAACATTTACCCGTACTCCGTGGCTCTGCCCCGAAGCAAATATCTCATCGACCCGTTTCTCCAATTGGTGAACGTTCAGGTTGCTAGTGTCGATGACAACCTCCGCGCGCGATCGCAGATCTTCAAGACGGGTTCTTTCGCGGGCAATTCCGTCAACAATACGATCCGCGCCTTGCAGCGGATGCGGACGCCTCGTGGATTCAAAACGCTGAACTAAAGCCTGATCGGTGGCGTCGAGAAACAGCAGGCGGTGCGGAACACCGTCGGCAGCAAGTTGGGAAAGCGCATTGTTGAGATCATCAAAAAATCGGCCACTTCGAACATCGACGACTACCGCCATGGCGGGAATCGATTCTGCATCCGTTTGGGCCACCAGTGCTGGCAAAAGTGCCGCTGGAACGTTGTCGACCACATACCAACCCAGATCCTCGAGAGCATGTGCGACCGTGGATCGTCCGGCTCCGGACATCCCAGTGAGAATCAATACTTCGCGTGGTGGTTTCATCGCGTCCTCATCTTCCTGCATCTGTCAAGAACCCTCAAGGATTTCTCCTGTTTCAGCATCAAATGCAGGGGTGCGATCCTTCCCAAGACTCCTGACAATAACTTCGGCGATCCTCGACCCGATTCCCGGAACTTCCGCAATGTCCTTCATGGTGGCTCGACGAATGGCGGATACAGACCCAAAGCGCTTCAGGAGTGCGGTCCTGCGAACCTGACCCAAGTGCGGAATTTCGTCAAGGAGTGATTCCAGCATCACTGCCGACCGACGGGATCGATGAAAAGTAATGGCAAATCGATGAGCCTCATCTCGAACTCTTTGGAGAAGGTACAGTCCTTCGCTAGTGCGCGGAAGAATCAGTGGATCG
The DNA here is from genome assembly GCA_964465545.1 of uncultured Bifidobacterium sp. GTDB lineage: Bacteria > Actinomycetota > Actinomycetes > Nanopelagicales > Nanopelagicaceae > QYPT01. The sequence goes on from CAYXIS010000063.1 coordinate 3,299, forward strand.
CCTTGATTTGGAAGCCACACTTCTTCGAGCCTCTTTGCCAATCCGCAAAGAGCGATGTCGTCCATTCCCATTTCATTGAGGGCACGTGCTGCGGCGGCCACCTGAGGTGCTCCGCCATCAACCACGATCAATTCTGGAGGATAGGCGAATTTCTTCTGCCCTCCGCCAAGTTCTTGTACCTCTACCGAATCTACAACACGTTCGTCTGCGAGCCTCTTGAGCCGTCGAGAAAGCACTTGATGAATGGCGCGGGTATCATCCCATGCCGTTGTGGTGTCAATAATGAACCGACGATATTCGCTCTTCTTTGCGACTCCATCTTCAAAGACCACCATGGAGGCGACAACAGAGGTTCCAGAGATATTTGATATGTCATAGCACTCTATCCGAAGGGGTGGCCGTTCCAGGCTGAGAGCTTCTTGTATCTCTATCAATGCCTTGCCACTGACCGCGCTGTCAGCAGAACGCTTATTTACCGATTGAATAAGGGCATAGCGCGCATTGCGTGCGACGGTGGCGACTATTTCCACCTTCTCTCCCCTTTGAGGAACTCTGATTTCAACCTTGGCGCCACGTATGGAACTCAACCAGGACTCGAGAATCTCAAGATCCTTCGGCAACTCATTTATCAAAATTTCTGAGGGTATGTCCGTCCCCACACTTGGGCCAGCATTTACTCCATAGACGGATGCGAACAGTGCAGAGACATCATCTTCACCCTCAAGCGCGTTCTTCTGGTCCAAGAGCCAAGAACGAGAACCTTTGACTGAACCGCCTCGGATGATGAATATCGAACCCGCAGAGTGGGGTCCTTCGCGATGAATTGCTAGCACGTCAGCAGACAGATTCTCTGGCAATGTGGCCTCGGCGGACTCCCGAACTCGTTCCATCGCGGAGATTTGATCCCTGATCTTTGCTGCGCGTTCGTACTCTTGTGCGGCAGCGGCCAGTCCCATCTCCCTCTGTAGGTTGGACACGATGTCGCTTACCCCACTGTCCATGAAACTTACGAGTCGTTTGGCCAACTCCATGTGCTCCTCTTGCGAAATCCAGTTAACGCAAGGTGCGGCGCATTTGCCAATGTCCCCGAGTAAGCATTGTCGATTACTCTTCCGGGCCTTCCGAAAATTCCCATCTGTGCAGGATCGGACCGGAAAAACCTTGAGCACCACGTCAAAGGTGCTACGCAGTGCCCCTGCATGCGTGAATGGACCGAAATACTTGACGCCTGGACGTTTCTGCTTGCGAGTGATGAAGACTTTCGGGTATTCATCGCCCAAAGAAATTGCCAAGTAGGGATAGGACTTGTCATCGCGAAACTGCACATTGTATGTCGGATCGAATTGCTTGATCCACGAGAATTCCAACTGGAGTGCCTCGACCTCGGTGTTGACGATAGTCCACTCGACACGCACGGCTTCATGCACCATGCGATACGTACGCTCGGGGAGATTTCCTTGAAAGTAGTTACTAAGACGAGCCTTCAAACTGAGCGCTTTGCCTACGTAAATAACTTCACCATCAGCGTTAAAAAAGCGATAAACGCCGGGAAGTGGCGGAATATCCTGAGGACGGTAACTACTCGGCTCTGCCATGAGCGTAACTTTTACGCACTCACTCGGTTAGTCTTCAAAATCTCGGAAAGATAGTGACCTGTGTAGCTCTTCTCATTAGAGGCAACCTCTTCTGGAGTTCCTTGTGCGACAACGGTGCCGCCACGAAAACCTCCTTCAGGGCCCATATCGAGCACCCAGTCTGCGCATTTGATGACGTCAAGGTTGTGCTCGATGACAACAACCGTGTTGCCCGTGTCGACGAGTCTGTTGAGCACGCCAAGAAGTTTACTGACGTCCTCGAAGTGCAACCCAGTGGTGGGCTCGTCTAGCACGTAGATAGTGCGCCCTGTCGATCTTCTCTGCAATTCTGTAGCCAACTTCACTCGCTGAGCTTCTCCACCAGACAATGTCGGAGCAGACTGTCCAAGTCGGACGTAACCAAGTCCGACATCGCAGAGTGTCTTGAGGAAACGAGCGATGGTTGGCACCGCCTCGAAGAATTCACGAGCCTGCTCGATTGGCATATCAAGGACCTCAGCAATTGTCTTGCCCTTGTAATGAACTTCTAGAGTCTCTCGGTTATAACGCGCGCCATGGCATACCTCGCATGGAACATAGACATCAGGTAGGAAATTCATCTCAATTGTGATAGTCCCGTCCCCTGCGCAATTCTCGCAGCGGCCACCTTTAACGTTGAATGAGAACCGCCCCTGCAAGTAGCCTCGCACTTTTGCCTCTGAAGTTTCGGCGAAAAGCGCGCGTATCTTGTCGAAGACGCCGGTGTACGTGGCAGGGTTTGATCGAGGTGTCCTGCCAATAGGTGATTGATCAACGTGAACCACTTTGTCGAGAAAATCAACACCGGTAACCGTGCGGTGCCTTCCTGGAACCAGCCGTGCGCCATTGAGTTTGTTGGCAAGGGTGGAATAGAGAATGTCATTGATGAGAGTGGACTTTCCAGATCCACTGACTCCCGTAACTGCCACAAAGACGCTCAAGGGAATTGCAACCTCAATGTCCTTGAGGTTGTTCTCTTTCGCGCCCTTGATCACAAGGCGTCGTTTGGGGTCTGTCGGCCTGCGAAGCTCTGGGATGGAGATCGCCTTACGCCCGGATAAATAGGCACCAGTGATCGACTCGGCCGACTCAATAAGGGATTGATAATCTCCTGAAACCACGACTTTCCCGCCGTGCTCGCCCGCTCCGGGGCCAATGTCGACGATCCAATCAGCGGCGCGGATCGTTTCCTCATCATGCTCAACAACAATAAGCGTGTTGCCAAGGTCGCGAAGTTTTGTCAACGTCTCAATCAAGCGTCGATTGTCTCGTTGGTGAAGGCCGATGCTCGGCTCATCAAGGACATAAAGAACCCCGACCAAGCCAGAACCGATCTGGGTGGCCAAGCGAATTCGCTGAGCTTCGCCTCCGGAAAGAGTGGCGGCCGGTCTTTCAAGGGAGAGATAGTCAAGACCTACGTTGAGAAGAAACCCGAGGCGTGCATGGACTTCCTTCATCACGCGTTCCGCAATTTGACTCTCACGTGCATTCAGCTCAATTTCTGCTAGGAAAATCGCACAGTCTGCGATAGAGAGCTCGCATATTTGAGCGATGTTCTTCCCTCCCACGGTCACCGCCAGAACTTCTGGCTTCAGGCGAGCCCCTTTGCAGACGGGGCATGGAATCTGGCGCATATACGCCTCGTATTTGTCACGACTGTAGTCGCTGTCGGTTTCGGCATGACGGCGATGAATGAAAGGAACTACTCCCTCGAAGCCAGTCGAGTAGTTTCGGACTCGGCCATATCTGTTCTTGTACTTGACGTGGACTTCGTACTCGTAGCCATGCAATATGGCTTCTTTTGCCTTAGTGGATAGTTTTCGCCAAGGATTGTCGAGGGAAAATTTGACTTCACCAGAAAGCGCTTCTAGCAATCTGAGAAAGTATTCGGACGTCTGTCCTGTTGACCAAGGTGCAATGGCGCCTTCATTAATAGATATAGAGTCATCGGGAACAATAAGGTCGTGATCAACTTCGAGTTTCGTGCCGATACCTGTACAAGCAGGGCATGCTCCAAAGGGCGAATTGAAAGAAAAAGATCGCGGTTCAAGTTCTTCGAAAGAGAGCTCGCAGTCATGGCACGCAAGATGTTCGCTGTAGGTGCGCTCTCTATCGCTGCCTTCGGCATCAACAAAGTCCAATAGGACTATGCCTTGTGCCAACCGCAATGCGGTTTCGATTGAGTCCGTGAGGCGATTCTTTGAATCTGCCTTGGCAGTTAAACGGTCCACCACAACTTCGATGGTGTGTTTTTCTTGCTTCTTCAATTTTGGCAGATCTGAAAGTTGAATGACTGTGCCGTCGACTCGTGCACGGGAATACCCTTGAGAAATCAACTCTTGAAAGAGGTCGACGAACTCTCCTTTCCTCGCCCGAACCACTGGGGCAAGTACGAGAAACTTGGTAGCAGCAGGCATGGCCAATATTTGATCGACGATTTGCTGTGGGCTCTGTCGCGATACTGCTTTGCCGCAATTGGGACAGTGAGGTCGACCTGCCCTAGCAAAAAGAAGCCGGAGATAGTCATATACCTCTGTAATTGTTCCAACCGTCGACCGTGGGTTTCGGTTGGTGGATTTCTGATCGATTGACACGGCTGGGGAAAGCCCCTCGATAAAGTCCACATCTGGCTTATCCATCTGGCCGAGAAATTGCCTGGCATAGGCAGATAGGGATTCGACGTAACGTCTTTGCCCTTCGGCAAAAATAGTGTCGAAAGCCAGACTGGATTTCCCCGAACCCGAAAGGCCGGTAAAGACGACAAGGGAATTGCGAGGCAGCTCGATTGAGACGTTCTTAAGATTGTGCTCGCGTGCTCCGCGAACAATGAGGTGGTCAGCCATGTCCTCTAAACTCCTGCCGTTTCCATGCCTCGAAGTTCGCGTTTAAGATCTTTTATCTCATCCCGAAGCCGGGCAGCTAATTCGAACTGAAGATCACCCGCGGCAGATCTCATCTGATCAGTCAGAGACTCTATCAATGCCAACAACTCCTGACGTGGCAAGGTTGTCAAAGACTTTGTGTGAACGCCAATTGCGGGAGTTCGCGATCGAGCAGCACTGCGACCTGACGCCGTAAGAAGGGCTTCGGTGTCCTCACTCTCCCTGTTGATCAAGTCTGTGATGTCGGCAATCTTCTTGCGAAGCGGTTGAGGATCTACCCCGCGCTCAAGGTTGTAGGCGACCTGCTTTGCTCGCCGCCTATTGGTCTCATCAATTGCCTTTGCCATCGACTTTGTGATGTTATCGGCGTACATATGGACTTCGCCTGACACATTTCGAGCCGCGCGGCCGATCGTCTGGATGAGGGAAGTAGCAGAACGAAGAAATCCCTCTTTATCCGCATCCAGGATCGAGACGAGAGATACTTCGGGAAGATCAAGACCTTCGCGTAGCAGGTTGATTCCGATAAGCACGTCGTACTCGCCGGAACGAAGTTCTCGTAGTAATTCAACACGTCTTAAAGTGTCTACTTCAGAGTGGAGATACCTGACTCGCACACCACGTTCTTGAAGATAATCGGTGAGGTCCTCTGACATCTTCTTCGTAAGTGTGGTCACAAGAACACGCTCATTTCTTTCAGAACGGATATTGATCTCGTGAAGAAGATCATCGATTTGCCCCTTGATCGGCTTGACTACGATCTTCGGGTCCACCAATCCAGTGGGGCGAATAACTTGCTCAACTACATCCCCGTCAACTTTGCCCAATTCATAGGGACCAGGAGTCGCCGAAAGGTAGACTTTTTGACCGACCCTTTCAAGGAACTCGTCCCACCGTAGGGGTCGGTTGTCCATGGCGCTGGGAAGCCGGAATCCGTGCTCCACTAAGGTACGTTTTCTCGACGCATCTCCTTCGTACATCGCCCCGATCTGGGGAACCGTGACGTGAGATTCGTCAATCACAAGCAGGAAGTCCTCCGGAAAATAGTCCAAGAGGCAATTCGGCCCAGAACCTGCAGCCCGCCCGTCAATGTGGCGGGAATAGTTCTCGATGCCTGAGCAGAAGCCAAGATTCTGCATCATCTCAATGTCGAAGCTCGTTCGCATCCGCAGCCGTTGGGCCTCTAGCAGTTTGCCCTGTCGTTCGAAGTTGGCTAGCTGCGTTTCCAACTCTTCCTCGATGTCTACGATCGCGCGTTTCATGGTTTCAGGCCCTGCCGCGTAATGTGTTGCGGGAAAAACGTACATCTCTGTCTCATCACGGACTATCTCGCCAGTCAGCGGGTGCAGCGTTGAAATACGTTCGATCTCATCGCCAAACATTTCAATGCGCAAAGCAAGCTCTTCATACATCGGAATAATCTCGATTGTGTCTCCACGAACTCGGAAAGTTCCGCGCTCGAAGGCCATGTCATTTCTCTTATATTGAATGTCCACGAACTTCCGAAGTAACGCATTGCGTTCGATGTGGTCACCCACCCGTAACGACACCATACGGTCCACATATTCTTGCGGAGTTCCGAGCCCATAAATGCATGACACGGTCGCAACGACAATCACGTCGCGCCTGGTAAGCAATGAATTCGTGGCCGAGTGGCGAAGGCGTTCTACTTCATCATTGACGCTGGAATCCTTCTCGATGAAGGTATCGGTCTGGG
>CAYXIS010000064.1:0-9480 GCA_964465545.1 uncultured Bifidobacterium sp.
CTGAAAAAAGGAGGTCAATCAATCGAGTGTTGGGGATGCTCCCCGAGACGGACCCTTCGCTTAACGAGAGCCCAAATCCAAGACCTTAGTCTTTCTTCTTTCCAGGAGATGTCTGAGGCTTGGGAGTGCGCAGTCGACGAAGTTGAGTTGATCGAGTCCATGCATACATGCCCAAGCCTTTAGTAGGAGCTTGCGGAAAGCGCGTAGCGATTTCGCGCTTAATGCGACGTGTCAAGAGGAACCAGTCAACGATTGCGCTGAGCATGATGAAGTACATCAACAGTACGGCCACTACCTGCAATTTCGGCATGCGCGAAACAATCAGAACAACGAAGAGCATGGGGAGGAAATACTCGCCAACTGAGCGACGGGCATCCACGGTGTCACGGACGAAGCGACGCACTGGTCCACGATCACGTGCAGGTAGAGCGCTTTCTTCACCGCGCATGTAAGCGGCACGCGCCTGCGCACGCTGCTCTCTTACCTGTGCTTTCTGCTGTGAGCGTTCGGCCTTGTTCTTTGCTGGTGCTAGAGAGTTGACGACACGTTTTGCCTCGGCGTCTTTGCGCTTGGGGATCGGGCGTCCCTTATTTTCTGGTGCTGATTCGCTCATGTGGGCGACTATAGAGCCACAGTCCTATTTCGGGTAATACGAGCATGCGCTCGTGGGCCATTTACGGTAATGCGAGCATGCGCTCGAGCGCGATCTTGGAGTACTTGGCTACCTCGGGATGAACCTGGATCTGGTTGGCCACATGGCCATCGACCAGTGACTCCATGATCCATACGAGGTGGGGCAAGTCGATCCGATTCATAGTCGAGCAGTAGCAGACGGTCTTGTCCAGAAAAACAATGGTCTTGTCAGTGTGTTTCTTGGCAAGCCTTGTCACCAAGTTCAATTCCGTGCCGATTGCCCATGCTGAACCCGAAGGGGCCGCCTCGATAGTTTTGATGATCATTTCGGTTGAGCCGACTACATCGGCGGCGGCGACCACATCATGCTGGCATTCTGGATGCACCAGCACTTTGACACCGGGAATGCGCGAGCGAACTTCGGTGACGCTATCTAGCGAGAAGCGACCGTGTACTGAACAGTGGCCGCGCCAAAGGATGATTTTCGCGTTCCTGATTTCTGTTTCAGTAAGTCCGCCCATCGGCTTCCACGGATTCCACAGAACGCACTCATCAAGGGAGAGGCCAAGACTGAGGACGGCAGTATTTCGACCCAAATGCTGGTCGGGAAGAAAAAGTATCTTCTCGCCTTTATCCATTGCCCACGACATCGCGCGTTTTGCATTTGACGATGTGCAAACAGTGCCGCCGTTCTTGCCGGTGAAAGCCTTGATTGCTGCGGAAGAATTCATGTAAGTCACAGGGATGGTTTTGTCGGCGACCCCGTATTTCTCAAGCACGCGCCAACATTCCTCGACTTGGTTTGCAGATGCCATATCGGCCATGGAGCACCCTGCGGCCAGATCGGGCAGGAGTACCTTTTGTGCGGGAGAGGTGAGAATGTCTGCGCTTTCTGCCATGAAGTGAACTCCGCAGAAGATGATGTATTCGGCACTTGACGATGCAGCTGCAACTTGAGCCAATTTGAAGGAATCACCCGTGGTGTCGGCGAAGGCTATGACTTCGTCTCGTTGATAGTGGTGCCCCAAGACAAGGGCTCGATCGCCCAGGGCAGCCCTTGCCTTCTGAGCTCGATCCACTAGGGAAGGCTCACTCGCGGCTGGGAGCTCGCCCGTACAGGAGACCCCGCGTTCGCTCTCGAGGTCGGATCCTCGTCCAAGAAGAAGAAGGTCTGTCAGTGCCATGCTCATATTCTGTCCGCTTCTAGGCTTTCGTGCGAGTAGGCTTTCCCCTGCACGCTACAAAGGAGAGATTACATGAGCACAGATACCACGACGTCGGCCACAACGATTCTTCTCACAGATGCCGCTGCCGGCAAAGTGGCCGCACTCTTGGCGCAAGAAGGACGCGATGATCTGGCCCTACGTGTGGCCGTTCAACCTGGAGGATGTTCGGGACTGCGCTATCAACTCTATTTTGATGACCGGAACATGGAGGGGGATACAACCCACGTCTTTGGCTCCGTCAAAGTAGTCGTCGACAAGATGAGCGATCCATACCTTGCCGGCGCGACCGTCGACTTCGTCGATACGATCGAGAAGCAGGGTTTCACTATCGACAATCCCAACGCCGGAGGTTCTTGCGCCTGTGGAGACTCCTTCCATTAATTCGCGCAATGTAAGACTTTCGCGGACCGCAGGGCACGAATGAGAATTGGTGTCGCGGGATCTGTAGGCCGGGATCACTTGATGACCTTTCCTGGGAAGTTCACCGATTCACTGGTGGCCGATTCCCTTGAAAAGGTTTCGCTTTCTTTTCTAGTCGACGGTCTAGATATTCGTCGAGGTGGTTGTGCCGCAAACATTGCCTTCGGGATGGGCGTACTGGGGCTGAATCCGATTTTGATTGCTGCGGTCGGCAAAGACTGGGAAGACTATGAAGCCTGGCTTACGCGCCACGGCGTTGACACTTCGCATGTTCTCGTCTCGGAGACACTTCATACTGCCTTGTATATGGTCACGACGGATACCGAGCTCAATCAGATCGCATCTTTCTTTCCCGGCGCAATGAGTGAGGCCCGAAACATTGAACTACAGCCCATCATGGATAAGACGGGAAAGTTGGACCTGCTCGTAATCTCCCCTGATGACCCCGAGGCGATGCTTCGGCATTCAGAAATCGCGCGAGAACAAGGGATTCCCTACGCCGCAGATCCTTCTCAACAGATGGCCCGCATGGAAGGGGAAGAGATCAAGAAATTGATCGAAGGTGCTGCCTATCTTTTCATGAATGAATACGAGTTGGCTTTGGCCTGTCAGAAGACAGGGTGGAGCGACGCGGACATTCTTGATCGAGTGGAAGTTCGTATCGTTACGTTGGGTTCGCAAGGTGCCAAGGTCGAACAGAAGGGTCAGCCGACTATCACGGTGGGAATTGCCAGGGAGAAAGGCAAGGTCGATCCAACTGGGGTTGGTGACTCATTCAGGTCAGGTTTTATCGCAGGACTTGCTTGGGGGCTAGAACACGAACGCTGTGCCCAACTTGGATCCATGTTGGCTACGTACGTAATCGAGACAAAAGGCACTCAGGAGTACAGATTTACCAGAGAAGAGTTTCTATCTCGATTCCGTGAGGCCTTTGGCGATGTTGCCGCAAATGACGTGAGCGAGCACTTAGTCCACTTTGGATTTAGTAACTAGAAATTCGTTCTGCCCAAGTAGTTCAATCTTGTTTCCTGTCATCCGAGCCCATGCCCGCAAATCCAATTCAGTAGCTGGATCATCGGCGAGAAGACGGATCGATTCTCCTGCAAATGTAGATCTAATTTCCTTGCCGAGCGCGATGATCGGCAACGGGCACCTCATACCAAGGCAGTTCAATTCCTTCATGATGCACGCAGATCCGCCACTGCAATCCTTATCGCTTCAGCCAATTCGGAAACTTGTGATGGAGTGGAGTCGCGATGAAGGGTGATTCGAATGTTTCCGTGCGTCAGCACTCCCATCGCTGCCAGAACATGACTTGGTTGAAGGTCCTCTGCGGTACACGCCGAGCCCGAATCGACGGCGAATCCTGAGATCTCCAACCGTCGCAGGAGTTCCTCTCCCTCGACGTAGAGAAATGAAAAGGATGTTATGTGGGGAAGTGACAGGCCAAGATCGCCTGCGACATCGCAGTTCACAATCGATGCAGAGACCCGGTCTCGCAAATCGCGGCTAAGGGTTCGCAGTCGCTCTTTTTCGGATTTCTCGTTCTCCTGCCATTCTTCAAGGGCGACGGCCGCGGCGATGGCGAGCGGCAGCGATGCCGATTGGGGAGTCCTGGTGTTGCCAAGATGCGGAAGGGGGTTTCTCCATTCCGCACCATTGTTTATCGCGAGAATGCCGATGCCTTGTGGGCCTTGCCAAGAGCGTGCGTCGAAGAAGGCGCTATCCCATCGGGATGGAAGGGGCACACGTGTACCGGCCGCGGAATAGTCGGCAGCAATGCGCAGACCTCCTGAATGCGCGATTATGCCCTCGACATCTTGAATGATGCCGGTTTCCCCATTGGCGGCTTGGAGGGCAAGGACGCCCTCACTTGCAGCCTGGTTCCCCACTTCTTTCGGACTGATTTGTCCTAAGGAGTTGACGCCGATTTCAACACTTCGCGCACGTCCTCTCGCAACGGCGAAGACCTCTTTGCGATCCACTCCTGAGTAGACCAAGGTGTCCTCGGGCCGCAGGAGTCCGGCGATTGAGTAGAAATGCCCCAAGGCGGGCTCTCCCAGAATCTCAAGTTCATCAGGCCTGATCTCCAGGTTCGCCGCCAGTGAGGCAACGGCCCCTTCACGCAGGATCCTCGCCTTGGCGCAAGCATGGGTTAATTTTCGGGGATCGCTCCAACCCTGATCGATAGCATCGCCTAGAGCCTCTCGCGCTTTGGGCGAGAGGGGCGATTCGGCCAAGAAATTGGCTGTGAGATGAGCCACCTGAGGAAGGCTACCCCTCCTGACCTACGAGCATGAAATGCCCCACTATCCTTTGCCCATGCCTTTGGAGCCCCGCCTTCGTCGATCCCGTAAGGGACTCAAACTCGCCCTCCTTGCCCCCCTGCTTCTGGTCTTGACCTCATGTGCCAAAGTTTCGGGATTGGGTTACAAGGAAGGCCTTTCAAGCGTCAATGACACATCCTTGCCACTGTGGCAGGGAGCGTGGATCACAGCTGGGATAGTCGGTGTTTTTACCGCTGGCCTGATCTTGTGGGCATCCATCTTTCATCGAAAGAAGAATGAAGAATTTCCAAAGCAAACGCAGTATCACATCCCAATCGAAGTTGCTTATACGATCATTCCCTTCATCATCGTTGCCGTTCTCTTCGCATACACAGCCCGGGATGAGTCGCGAATAACTAATAAGTCTCCGATTGGTGTGATGCACAACATCAGCGTCAATGCGATGCAATGGTCATGGCAGTTCACCTATCCCGAGGCTGGAACAGGTGCAAGCGCCACGATTACAGGAACTCCACAACAACGTCCGATTCTTTACATTCCGCAAGGAGAGCGTGTTCGTTTCGACCTAACCTCTAGTGACGTCGTGCACGGCTTCTGGATCCCGGCCTTCATGATTCAACTTCAAAATCTTCCAGGAGTCACGAATCATCTTGAATTCACGGCTAACAAACTTGGCGATTTTCCAGGCCGATGCAACATTCTCTGCGGACGTGATCACTCACTTATGCAATTCACCGCGAGGGTCGTTACACCTGCGCAATATCAGGATTACATCAATTCGTTGAAGGCGAGCCAGTCATGACAACAGTTGCACACCCACCCCTTACCGCGGTCACGAAGACTCATGGGCAGACAACTCGCAAGGGAAGCCAGTTCGTCAAATGGGTAACGTCCACTGACCACAAGACGATCGGTTATATGTATCTGATCACTTCGTTCTCGTGGTTCCTCATCGGTGGACTTCTTGCTCTTATGCTTCGCGCCGAACTCACACGTCCTGGCCTTCAGTTCTTCAGTAATGAGCAGTACAACCAGATCTTCACGATGCATGGGACGGTCATGCTTTTGATGTTTGCTACGCCGCTATTTGTCGGCTTTGCCAACGTCATCATGCCTTTACAGATTGGTGCTGCAGACGTTGCATTCCCGCGTTTGAACATGATGTCCTATTGGCTCTACCTCTTCGGCGGAACGATGGCCTTTGCCGGCTTCCTAAGTCCAGGGGGAGCAGCCTCCTTTGGTTGGACCGCATACGCCCCACTTGCGAACTCGCAGTACTCGCCTGGAATCGGCGGAGATCTCTGGGTCATGGGTCTGGCAATCGGTGGACTCGGCACGATCCTTAGTGGCGTCAACTTCATCACCACGATCTTCACCATGCGCGCGCCTGGTATGACGATGTTTCGTATGTCGATTTTCAGCTGGAACGTCTTGCTCACGTCCATTCTTGTTCTCCTTGCTTTCCCACCCTTGGCTGCGGCGTTCCTAGGCTTGGAATCAGATCGACTTTTCGGCTCGCATATCTTTGATCCGGCCAACGGCGGGGCCATGCTCTGGCAGCACCTGTTCTGGTTCTTTGGGCATCCAGAGGTTTACATTCTTGCTCTGCCGTTCTTCGGCATCGCAACGGAAATTCTTCCGGTGTTCAGTCGCAAACCGATATTCGGTTACAAGGGTTTGATCGCCGCAACGATCGCGATTTCTGCCCTTTCAGTGTCCGTATGGGCTCATCACCTATTTGCAACTGGCCAGGTTCTCTTGCCGTTCTTCTCATTCATGACATTCCTTATCGGTGTTCCTACTGGCGTGAAATTCTTCAACTGGATCGGAACGATGTGGCGGGGATCGATTACCTTTGAAACACCGATGCTTTGGATTGTCGGCTTCCTAATCACGTTCCTCTTCGGCGGACTGACCGGAATTATCTTGGCTTCCCCGCCACTGGACTTTGCCGTGTCGGCTTCATACTTCGTTGTTGCACACTTTCACTACGTGCTTTTCGGCACCGTGGTCTTTGCGATGTTTGGCGGTTTCTACTTCTGGTGGCCAAAGATGACGGGCAAAATGCTCAACGAGCGGCTTGGGAAAATCCATTTCTGGATGACCTTCTTTGGCTTCCACTTGACCTTCCTTATTCAGCACTGGTTGGGCATCAAGGGCTTCCCACGCCGCTATGCCGACTATCTGCCGACCGACGGTTTCACATTCATGAACGAAGTATCGACAATCGGTGCAACCTTGCTTGCCGCATCAATGATCCCGTTCATGATCAATATTTGGATTACTCGAAAGTCACCAATGGTCAAGGTAGATGATCCTTGGGGCTACGGGGCTTCACTGGAGTGGGCCACATCCTGCCCACCTCCGCGCCACAACTTCACATCGATGCCACGTATCCGTAGCGAGCGTCCTGCCTTCGATCTTCACCATCCGCATATAAAGACAGAGGGGCACTAAACCAATGAAAGCGTCATTTCGCCTTTTTCTAGGATTAGCTGTCTTCTACTTCATCATCGCCGCCGTTTACTTCTTCGTTGGCGGAGAGGCTGTTGGGATCACAGCCATCACACTAAGCGGAGGATTGGCAGGCCTTGTCGGTTTCTATATGTGGTACTCGAATCGACGAATTCCAAACGTGCTTCCTGAAGATAACGAGGTCGGAGAAATTGCAGACGGCGCTGGTGAGCTTGGCTTTTACAGCCCGCATTCCTGGTGGCCACTGCCTGTTGCGATATTCGCCTGTGTCTCCGGTCTAGGCCTCATCATCGGTTGGTGGCTTACCCTCATTGGCGTTGGGGGATTGCTCTTTAGCATTATCGGTTTCGTCACTGAATACGAGCACCCAGTTAGTAGTTCATCTGGTCACTAAGTCCACATCTGGTTAAGACTGCTGGTTCATGGACCAGAGAGTCCAGATGTGCGTTCGAACAGAGCGTGGTTGACGAAGGATGGTAACAATCTGGAAGGCGACGTCTTCGGGTCGCAAGTAGTCCGACAGCGATGGGTCGCCTGAGGTACGCCCTGCCCCAATGGCGAATTCGGTCTCGGTGCCTGCGGGGCAAACAAGGGCTACTCGAACGCCTTTCTCCCGCAATTCGCGATCCAGCCCGCCAGCAAGTCCTACCTGGGCATGCTTGGTGCCTGAGTAGATTGCCTCATCTGCCCCACTGCGAAAGCCGGCAACGGAGGAGACAATGACGATGTCGCCTTCTGCCTTGTCCAGCATGGTTGGCAAAGTGGCACGAATGATATGCACGGTGCCTTCGTAATTGGTGCGCATCATGCGGTTCACTTGGTCGTCGCTGTAGTCCAATATCGACCCGTACATACCGATACCGGCATTCGCCACTACCGCATCGATAGTGCCGAAGCGCTCCTTGGCGACTTGCGCGATGAGGCGACAAATTTCAGGGTCTGAGCAATCACCGGAGACGAATATGGCGTTCTCTGATCCAAGATCACCGACGATTTCTTCGAGTCGAGCCTCGTTTCGGGCATTAAGCACCACTTTTGCACCAAGATCGACCAGCTCTCGGGCCGTTGCTGCACCCATGCCTGCTGTAGCCCCGGTAATAACGACGACCGATCCTCGTAGATCCCTTAGTTCATATCTCATGCGGCGATCTTAGTCGCCCCGCACGCTGTCTATTTGAGCGAAGAGAGGTACTTCAGATAGTCCTGCGGGCTTACTACTTTCACAGTGAAGGCCATACCGGCATGTCCGCGTCCGCAACTGGAAACGTTGCAGCGTCCTGGGAAAGACCCGGTTTTACTGGCGGTGAAATCAAGATGGCCGCTCACGCCGGGATCCATGCTGGAGTCAATTGATAGACCTGGTATCCAGAAGCCATGGGTTGTGTCGGCTGACGTCAACGTAAAGTGGACGAGCTTTCCTTCTGGAATAAAGAGGACTGTTGAATCTCCTGGCGCGCTATGTCGCGCAGTCTTGCTTCCATCGACGAAATAGGTGAAGTCGAAATTCCATTGACTGGACGCGACGGTGATGTCATAGGCCGATTGTGCGGGAACTATGGCAAGGCTCGCGGTCGGGGTCGGCGTTGCTGAGGCACTCGGCGCACTCGAGGCCTTTGGTGAAGCCGGTTTGCCGGTCTTTACAACCTGCCAGACCAGTTTCTTTCCACTCTTTGTGCACTTGAGGGTGAGCGCGCCGGATTTTGCGCTCGTGCCGGCTTTCGGACACACGCTCCCTGGCATCTTTGCGGCCGTCTTTGAGGAAGAGAAGGCAAGGGGCATGGAGAGAACCGCGATCGCGAAAACGACGGAGACCAGGACGAGGGAAGATTTCTTGAGGGGAGAGTTCATGTGAAAAACGCTACCGCCAAGTGAGAGCCAGCACTAGTACAGGCTCATATCTCTATCGTTATGAGAATCGGTGAACTTTCCCTCGCCTCACATCGTTGTCGTCCGGATTGTTGTTAGTGGTGCTCGATCCCCTTGAGATCATCGGTGTCCGGTTTAGCGATGGCTTCGGCGTTTGCCCGACTGGCGCGCGACCGGATTTTATTTGCGAATCCGCCTGGGCGACGAACCCCGTGAGCATCAGTTGCTTCGAGTTCGAGGGGTGGAAGTTGCTCATGCTGAGTCAGAGTCCACGCTTCGCCGTCAGAAAGGGGTTCGTGAACTTCCACGAATTCACCATGAGGAAGGAGGACCAGGCGCCCTGTTTCCTTTCCGTGGAGAACCAATTCGCGGTCCGATCTTTGAAGGGACAGACATAGACGCTTCGTGACGATGAAGGCGAGAGGTGGAAGAACGAGAACGCCGATGCGGCACATCCACGTAATTTGATTGATAGAGAGAGCAAAGTGCGTGGCAATCAAGTCGTTACCGCCGTTGGCCAATGTCACCAACATGAAAGTGATTCCGAAAGCACCAATGGCAGTTCTGTTAGG
>CAYXIS010000065.1:0-9323 GCA_964465545.1 uncultured Bifidobacterium sp.
CCGACGTCCCTCTTCCGTGCGCACGGGAATGTTCTGCAAATTTGGACCAGTCGAAGAAAGGCGACCCGTGGCGGCGACGGTCTGCTGAAAATGAGTATGTATGCGTCCATCACTCGAAATTTCATTTATCAAGCCTTCGACGGTAGTACGCAACTTATTGGTCTCCCGAATGCGCAGTAAGTGCACCAGCGCGGGATGCTTCGTCGTCTCTGATAGCCACTCCAGTGATTCAGCATCCGTGGTGTAGCCAGTTTTGATCTTCTTTGTCTTCGGCAGTTTCAATTCGTCAAAAAGCACTACCTGAAGCTGCTTTGGAGATGCGACATTGAATTCATGGCCTACGGATTCGTACGTCGCCTCGGTTTCTCGCTCAACCTCATCGGCAAAGAAATCCCGAAGATGTGCGAGCTTCTTTCGATCCACGGCGATTCCGAGCCGTTCCATCTTCGCAAGCAGTTCCGCGATAGGAAGCTCCAAATCGTTATAGAGTCCAAGCACGTTCCTATCCCTGAGTTCCTGCTCCAGAGACACCCTCAAATTGAAAAGAGCGCTTGCGCCTTGGGTCAGCGCTTTCTCGGGATCCTCCGACGAAATCGCCATACCGTCTCCCCAGCGGGTGGCTATGTCGCTCAACTCCAAGGATCGTACTCCGGGGTTGATCACATAAGCAGCCAAAGAAGTGTCGAAAACGATTCCCTCAATCGGGATTATCCGTGCGAGGTTCTTGGCATCATGGAGGACTTTCCCGATTCTCGGGTCGGCGATCCAATCCCCCATCTGCGATGAATGAATTAAGAATGCTTCGGTGGGTGAGAAGGCAACTGCGTACCTGAGGAGTTTCTCATCGACAACTTCGAAAGTAATGGCGACTTCGCCTGAGTGGGATGAGATCTTTGCGTCCAACTCCTTGGGAGTAAGCAATTCAAGATCAGGATCAAACTGCAACATCATCAACGGCTCAGGAGAATTGGTTTTGGCCGACGTTTCCTTGGCGGCAAAAGGCTTGATTCGATCCTTCAGAGTTCGAAATTCCAATTGATCAAACAAGGGAAGGATCTTGGATTCGTCTATGCCGACCCATTTGAGTTCGTCGAGCTCTGTCTTAATTGGAACGTCATGATGCAACTGCGTCAGTTCGCGATTACGAAGGACAATGTCGATATTGTCCCTGAGCGAATCGCCGACTTTTCCAGAAATCTTGTCGATGCTGGCAACGAGATTAGCAACATTGCCATACTCCACTATCCACTTCGCCGCGGTCTTCTCTCCGACTCCGGGCACCGATGGTAGGTTGTCGCTGGGATCCCCTCTTAGTGCTGCAAACTCTGGATAACTCGTCGGCGCCATTCCATATTTTTCAAAGACAGCTTCAGGGGTCATTCGCGTCATGTCGCTGACACCCTTTTTTGGATACAAAACCGTGATCTTGTCGTTAACGAGTTGGAAGCAATCTCGATCCCCAGAGCAGATAACAACATCCATGCCTGCTTTCTCCGCCTGGGTCGACAAGGTTGCCAAAATATCGTCGGCTTCAAAGCCCTCGCGCTCGAATTGCGAGATACCAAAGGCACTTACTAACTCATGCAAATAGGACATCTGAGATCGGAATTCATCCGGGGTTGCCGCTCGAGTCGCCTTGTACTCGGGATATTTCTCCGTCCTGAAGGTCTTTCTCGAAACGTCAAAGGCCACCGCTATATGAGTCGGTTTTTCTTCCCTTAACAGGGATATCAGCATGGTCGCAAACCCATATATCGCGTTGGTGTGTTGGCCCGTGGCAGTTGTGAAATTCTCGGCTGGTAATGCAAAAAAAGCCCTGTAGGCCATCGAATGTCCATCAATCAACAGCAAGCGTTGGCTCATGTTCCGCAGTCTATTCCAGATACACTTTCTATTTATGAGCGAGGACGCAAAAATCGATTTCATGAAATTGCTTGGGGTTCGGGGTGCAGGCGCGTTGGACGAGAAGATGGGCATTCGGATTGTGGAGGCCTCCCCCGATCGCCTTGTCGCCACGATGCCAGTAGAGGGAAATACTCAGGCGGTGGGGCTACTTCACGGTGGAGCAAATGTTGTTCTTGCCGAAAGCCTTGGCTCTATCGGTACCGCCCTTCACGCAGGTCTCAATCGGCGCATCGTTGGCGTGGACATCAACGCGACTCACCATAGAGCTGTTACCAAGGGATTCGTCACCGCGGTGGCAACGCCCATCACATTGGGCAAGACCCTGTGCTGTTACGAAGTAATCATCACTGACGACGAGGGAAATCGAACGTGTACCGCGCGAATAACTTGCTTGATACTCGCGCAGCGTTAACCCAATTTGGGTTAGCCGCCTAGATACGCCTTAGTCACCGCTTCATCTTTGGCAAGATCTGACGCATTTCCGCTCATCTTGATTAGGCCGGATTCAAGTACGTAGGCTCTATCGGCCACATCCAATGCGGCCGCAGCATTTTGTTCGATGAGGAGAATCGTGATTCCCTGCTCGCGAATCTTGATGATCGTTTCAAAAATCATGTCAACCAATACGGGCGCAAGTCCCATTGACGGCTCATCCAAAAGCAAGAGTTTAGGCGCACCCATCATTGCCCGAGCAACTGCCAACATCTGCTGCTCGCCGCCCGACATCGTGCCGCCCTTTTGCTCATATCGTTCGCGCAATCGGGGGAACAAATCAAGTACTCGCTCGCGATCAGCTTCAATCGCAGCCTTGTCATTGCGCAGGAATGCGCCAAGATCTAGGTTCTCTCGGACCGACATTCGCGGAAAGATACGGCGGCCCTCGGGAGACTGACACAGACCTTTCGCAACGATCTCATGCCCCGGCTTGCCTTCGATGTGCTCACCTTGGAAGAGGATGGTTCCGGCTTTCGGCTTCAATAGACCTGAGATAGTCCTTAGGGTCGTTGACTTGCCGGCACCGTTGGATCCAATCAGAGTAACAATTTCACCCTCATTGACAGTTAGCGAAAGCCCCTTGACTGCCATGATTGATCCGTACGCAACCTTAAGATCTTTGACTTCAAGAAGAGCGCTCATACCCTCTCTCCCTTTGCTTTGCCTAGGTAAGCCTCAATGACTCGTTGGTTGGACTTGATATCAGCTGGTGACCCTTCGGCGATCTTCTCGCCCTGATCCAAAACCGTAACCCGCTCGGAGACCGTCATTACAACGCTCATATCGTGTTCAATGAGCAGGATAGATACGTCCTGCTCGTCGCGAACTTGGTAAACAAAGTTGATAAAGGTCAACGACTCCTGCGGATTCATTCCTGCAGTTGGTTCATCGAGCAATAGCACCTTTGGTTTCAATGCCAACGCGCGAGCTACTTCAAGTCTTCGCTGGTCACCGTAAGAAAGATTGCGAGCGTACTCACCCGCCCACTTGCCGATGCCCACAAAATCTAAAAGCGCACGCGCCTCTTCGCGAGCCGCCTTCTCTTCGCGTCGCTGCCCAGGAGTTCCGAGAATAGTCGCGACGATGCCCGCACTGAGGTGAGAGTGCATCGCTACCATTACATTCTCCTCGGCAGTCATCAATCCGAATAGACGAATATTCTGAAAAGTACGTGCAACTCCTCCAGCGGCGATCTTATGTGGCTTCCTTGCAGTGATGTCCTCTCCGTCAAAGATCACGTTGCCGCTTGTCGGCTTATAAAGACCGGTGAGCACATTGAAGAAAGTGGTCTTCCCCGCCCCATTGGGACCGATCAGACTGACGATTTTCCCGGTAGGAATGTCGAATGAAACATTATTGACCGCCGTCAAACCGCCAAACTGAACGGTGATGTTCTCTGCTGACAACACGCTACTCATCAATGAGCGCCTCCCACATTCGACGTCGTGTCATCTGCTTCGTGCAAAATGGCTTTCAATCGTGATTCAGGGATCATTCCCTCACGTTTAAAGAGCATCATCAAAATAAGCACCCCGCCAAAAAGTAGGAAGTTATACGAAGGGAAATTGATACTTGTGTTGAAGGTGTTATTCACCAGATCTCCAAATGCTGGAAGACCCGTTGAATTAATCCAGGCAACGAGAAGTGCGCCCACCATGACGCCCCAAACATTGCCCATTCCACCTAGAACTACCATTGCCAACAAAATGATCGAAATAGAGAAGTTGAAGCGATCTGCGAAAACACCATTTACGTGTGTTGCAAAGGCAACCCCGCCTACTCCACCGCTGAAGGCACCAACCGCGTACGCCGCCAATTTTGTCGACATCAACGGGACGCCCATCATGCTTGCTGCTAGTTCATCTTCACGTATCGCAAGCCATGCACGCCCCAAACGTCCCTTGCGGAGGCGAAGTGAGATAAAGACCATCACTGCGGTCAAGAATACAAATATCGCAAATTTCCAACTGAAGTCGAACGGACCGAGGATCTTTCCAGGTACCGAAATATTGTCGATCGGTGAAATTCCCTTGGTCCCATTGGACAAATTGAAGCCAGCGATATCTTCTCCGTTGGTAAAGACCTGCGGAATGATTTCACCGAAGCCCAGCGTGACAAGTGCCAAGTAGTCGCTCTTGAGTCGAAGAGTCGGCGCGCCAATGATAATTCCAAAGACAGCACAAATTATGCCGCCGACTCCTAGCACTGCCCAGAATGTCAGGTGGATACCTGGTTGCTTTGCGGCATCCGAGGGAGACAGTATGTGAATATTCACCTGTCTGAAAAACGCAGACATAAACCATCCGGCGCTATATCCACCAATGGCCCAGAAAGCGACGAAGCCAAGGTCAAGTAATCCTGCATATCCGACAACAATGTTCAAACCTAAGGCGCAAATTACCCAGACCATGGCTTCATTAACGGTCGTCGGTGGCAGCCAATTCTGGAAAACAGTCTGAGGGCCGTCTGGCAAGTTGTACATGATGTAGGTGTAGAAGACCCATATGGCAACCGCAACAGCCAGGAAGCCAATCGTCCATTTCTTGTGGCTGGCACTCTGCTTCATGGCTTTGGATCCTCTGTCCGATCTTCTCAAGATATTCATGGTCATCACACCTTCTCGGTAACGGTCTTGCCCAGAAGGCCCGTCGGTCTAAATGCCATTAGGAGAATCAAGATAGAAAACACGACGGTCTGCGACCACTGTTGGCCAAGACCGATTGGAAGGCCATCATTGAGGCCCTGCACTAGCCCAATCAGCAATGCCCCGAGAACCGCACCCTGCAAATTACCAATTCCTCCCATAACCGCGGAAGTGAAGGCAATGAGTCCGAGCTGGTATCCCAAGTTGTAACTCGTCAATCCACGTGTTTGCTGGAAGAGCAACCCTGCTGCGCCTGCTAGCGCGCCGCCGAGAGCGAAGGTGAAAGAAATTGTTCGATCAACGTTGATTCCCATTAAGCGTGCAGCATCTTGATCTTGCGCCGTGGCTCGCATGGCCTTTCCTTGTCGTGTGCGAGTGACAATCCAAGACATAAGAAGCAATAGTGGGGTCGTGATTACGAAAGAAAGTACGGTCGTATAAGGAATCTTCACTGAAGCGATGTGAAAACTTCCTGCAGGCAGGACGCTATTCCATGTTTTTGGTCCTGAACCATTCCAACGCAGGCCAATGAACTGCAAGACAAAGGAGACTCCGACGGCGGTGATCAACGGGGCAAGTTTGGGTGCCCGACGCAACCGCCTGTACGCAAAACGCTCGATACCCACGTTGATAGTTGCGGCAAAGAGCATGACCGCGAGTAAACAGGTTAGGAAGACTCCCCACGCTGCCGGACCCGAAGACTGCTTGTGAAACCAGATCGTTATGAAGTTCGCGGAAAAGACCGCACTCAACATGAATAGATCACCGTGCGCAAAGTTGATCAGTTCAATGATTCCATAAACCAACGTGTAACCCAGAGCGATGAGCGCATACAAAACGCCGTTGCTCAAACCTATAAGCGAGGCTTGGAAGAATTGAGAAGGTGATTTTACAAAGTTAATTCCGAGCCAAAAAAGAATTCCGAGCCCAGCGACTGTACTCAAGGAGCGTTCGAAAAAACGTCGCCGATCTAATCGGGCTTGGTACCCACTGCCTAGTATTGACACGCATGCTCCCTTGGAATGCCGAACTCAAGTGAATTATTGTAATACGAAGTCTTCTTCAGATCATAAATGATAGTTTGAAAAGATCGACCCTAGGGCGAGCATGATGCCCACCCTAGGGTCCAACCTCAACTCATAGTTGGAACTACTTGACTGTCCAAGCTTTGAGTGTTGTTTCCTGTCCACCCTTGACTTGCTCAATGGTGATGTCCTTCGCCAACGTGTCACCGGTCAAGGTGCTAATTACAAGCGCCTTTCCAAGAACTGACTGGGAAGCAGGAATTGTGATTCCTGAGCCAGAGAAGATCGCGTTGGTGACTCCCTTACGGGTTCCATCAGACTTTGCGATTGCAGCCAAGATAACCTGAACTGCAGCCACGCCGTAAATTGGATAGGAACCGACTGGATCCTTCTTGTAGGCCGCCTTGTATGCCTTCACAAACTTTGCACCGGCACCGTTAGGGGCATTCTTTAGAAGAAGTTCGGTTGAAAGACCCGCGAAGGAGAGGTATGCACCATCTGCTTCAGGCATTCCATTGAACTCTGGGTATCCAGTAAATCCATCTGGACCCATCAACTTTACAGCGGTGTTGTCGCCAAGAACCTTGAACTTGTCCTTAACGAGCTGTCCACCGTTGTTATCAAAGATTCCTCCGACATAGACCATGTCTGGATTAAGAGCCTTGATCTTTGTGAAGAGTGCTTCGTATGAAGACTGCTTTGAATCCCAGCCCTCGCCGTAAGCACCGCTTGAGAGAACAGTTAGTCCCTGCTTCTTGGCTTCAGTTGTGAATGCTTGTGCAACACCTTGACCATAGGTCTGTGTGTCATTCAAAACATAAACACTCTTAATGCCAATTGACTTTGCGAACTGAGCAGCTGCTGAACCTTGAACATCGTCAGTGGTGCAGACACGTCCATAGTTGCGAATGCCCTTGGGGTAGTAAACATCTGGCTCGCCTGGGTTCCACACCTTGGTGAGACCAGGGTTTGTGTTGGCGTTGGAAATCATTGTCATCGCGCCACCAGGTGCTTGGTTAAGAATCGGAACGATAATCTTTGCGCAACCTGAGTTGTAAGTACCCATAACCGCAACTTCACTCTTGTTAGCTACGTGTGCCTGGGCATTTGCGGCGCACTTGGCGTCATCCCAGCCACCCTTAGCAGCGGTTGCATCGTCGTAGATCTTCAACTTGACCGTGTACTTACCGGCCTTGTATTTGATCTGCTTCAAGTACAGGGCAATTGCCTTGTTGGTTGAATCGTTGGAGTCGAACGAAGATCCCTGAAGAGGGAGGTCGGTCGAAATTGTGAGAACCTTCGTTGCGGCATCTGCCGCGGAAGTTCCCGCTACGAGTGCTGTAGCGACCATCGCAACAGATGCGACGATGCTGATAGCACGATACGTCTTCTTCATGTATTGCCTTCCTGATACTTAAGTCCCGGGACAGGGAGGGCGTCAGGTTATCGTCGGCAGAGTGCGGTTACAACCCTTTGGGTGCTAAAACCGCGGTTATAACGAACTTGTAACGTAGTGTTAACGCTCAGGAACAGCATTGGGCGAGATGACAGCGAGGGCAACTTCTTTCATACTCATTCGCCTATCCATGGCCGCCCGTTGAATCCAGGAGAAGGCTTGGGGCTCAGTGAGGTTGAGGGCCGTCATGAGAATACCTTTTGCTCGGTCAATAAGTTTCCGAGTTTCTAGGCGGTCTTGTAGATTGGCAATCTCTTTCTCAAGAGAGGTCATTTGCTTGTGCCGACTCATTGCAACTTCCATAGCAGGAATAAGATCAGTTATGGAAAAAGGCTTGACTACGTAGGCCATGACGCCAGCATCGCGCGCGCGTTCAATTAATTCCCTCTGGCTAAAAGCGGTCAGCATCAGTACCGGTGAAATATGGATAATTTCCTCAGCAGCCGATATTCCGTCCAAGACCGGCATCTTCACATCAAGGATTGCCAAGTCCGGCTTGAGTTCTTGTACGAGGGCGATTGCCTCTTGCCCGTTACTTGCCTGACCGACGACTTGGTAGCCTGAATCAGTCAGCATCTCTACGAGATCCATACGAATGAGCGCCTCGTCCTCAGCGACGACAACTCGAGGGGCAGGCTGAAGGGATTCTGAACTCATGTGCCCCGAGTCGGATTCGAACCGACACTATGCAGTGTTTGAGACTGCCCTCTCTACCGTTGGAGTACCGAGGCGCACCGCATAGTCTAGCGAAAACACTCTGAGGAACGAATTCACCCGAGTATTAGGACGATGAGAATCATCGATACGCGGGGGCGATTCCTCCTACGGCATCTCCGATGCGGTGAACTCGCATTGCGTTTGTCGAACCGGGGATACCTGGGGGCGATCCTGCGACGATCATCACCACTTCTCCCTCAACAGCCCTCTGCGACTGCAAGAGAATGGAATCGACTTGTTTCACCATCTCATCGGTGTGATTGACCATGGGCGCAAGCATCGGCTCGACGCCCCATGTGAGCGCCATGCGATTGTAGGTTCCGGTATCGGGGGTGAGAGCCAAGATCGGAATATGCGAACGCAGTCTGGCCATTCTTCTTGCTGAGTCCCCGCTCTTTGTGAAAGCCACCAGAAATTTCGCTCCAACGATCTCACCGACTTGCCTTGCCGCGTTCGTAATTGCACCACCCTTGGTTCTTGGAGTGTGCGATAGCGGGCGAATGCGGTCGAGACCGCCCTCTTCCGTCTTCTCAATTATTCGCGCCATAGTCTGGACCGCTTCAATCGGAAATTCCCCGACGCTGGTCTCTCCCGAAAGCATTAATGCGTCAGCGCCATCAAGAACCGCGTTAGCGCAGTCTGTAGCTTCTGCCCTTGTAGGTCGGGAATTGGAGATCATGGAATCAAGCATCTGTGTAGCGACTATTACAGGCTTAGCCGACTCACGGGCCAATTCAACGCAACGCTTCTGGACAAGAGGGACATCTTCAATAGGCAATTCCACCCCGAGATCCCCGCGCGCAACCATGATTCCATCGAACGCGTCAATAATTGCCTCTAGGTTCTCGACGGCTTGGGGCTTTTCGATCTTGGCAATGACGGGTACCCGGATTCCGACTTCATCCATGACTTTATGAACTCCGGAGATATCGTCAGCATCTCGAACAAAGGAAAGGGCGATGAAATCAGCCCCCGCCTTCAGACCCCATCGAAGGTCCTCAATGTCCTTCTCCGACAATGCAGGAACAGAGACAGCGACTCCTGGAAGATTTATACCTTTATTATTGCTAACTGTACCGGG
>CAYXIS010000066.1:0-9179 GCA_964465545.1 uncultured Bifidobacterium sp.
TACCGATCTTCTCTTCCATCCACATGCGTCCGCCACCGCCACCGCAGCAGAAGGAGCGCTCCTGGTTTCGTGGCATCTCGGTGATTTCGATTCCCGTTGCTCCCAGCAGTTCGCGTGGTGGTGCATAAATCTGATTGTGTCGGCCCAAATAGCAAGGGTCGTGATAGGTCAGCGTCTTCTCACTCTTATTGACCGGAGTCAGCTTGCCATCGCGCACGAGTTGATTAAGTAGTTGGGTGTGATGAACCATCTCTAATTCAAAACCACTCTGCGCATAATCTTTGCCGATCGTCGTGAAGCAATGAGGGCAGGTGACAACTATCTTTTTCTTGCCCTTCTCGGGTCGGTTTGCAAAAACCTCGTTGAATGTCTCAATGTTTTCCTTTGCCAGGATTTGGTAGAGGAATTCATTGCCAGCGCGACGCGCAGGATCTCCAGTGCAGGTTTCTCGCTTGCCAAGTACGGCGAACTTCACACCTGCTGTGTAAAGCAATTCGGCAACAGCCTTCGTCGTCTTCTTGGCGCGCTCTTCAAACGCACCTGCGCAGCCAACCCAGAACAGGTAGTCCACGTCTTCGGGAAGCTCGCCTTCGACAATGCGAATCGGGAAATCGCACTCTGCAATCCAACCGTCGCGATCCGAGCGATTTGCGCCCCACGGGTTACCGGAGTTTTCAAGATTGCGGAATGTTCCTCCTAGTTCGGATGGAAACTCGGATTCAACGAGTACTTGGAAGCGACGCATATTGACGATGTGGTCGACATGTTCGATATCGACTGGGCACTCATTGACGCACGCCCCGCACGTAGTGCAAGACCACAGAACATCTTGGGAGATAGGCGCAAGTTCACCAACCAAAGACTCGGTCTCCACTACCTTGGCCATCGCATGATCGCGCATCGCCATGATCAAAAGCTTGGGGGAGAGCGGTTTATCAGTGTGCCACGCTGGGCACTGAGATTGGCAACGCCCACACTCGGTGCAGCTGGTCATATCCAGCAGCCCTTTCCACGATATGTCAGCACGTGTTCCCAAGCCAAATACATCATCCTCTGAAGGATCGTCAAAATCAATCGGTCGGCCATGTGACAACATCTCGGGCAACTCGCCAAGGGAGTTGGTTCCGTCGTTGTGGCGCCGGTAGTAGACGTTGAAGAATGCGAGGAAGCGATGCCAAGCAACGCCCATCGTCAAGTTCAGTGCGATAACAATGAACCAGAGCATGGATACGACGATCTTTATTGCCGCCACGATCTGAATTAAATTGAGAATCGTGCCCAAAGAAAGTTCCTTGAAGACAAGGACAAGACGCCATGAGAATGGGTAGTGCCAACTCCATGCGGTGTCGTTGGAGAGTGCGCCCTCAAGGCCGCGAAGGAGAGTCACGCATATGACGATTGCAACAATTGTCGCTTCGACGTAATACGCTTTCCATGAGCCGGAACCGAAAAACCTTGACTGTTTACCTTTTTGGAAAATTCGCGTGTACTGGCGGATGAAAATAAGCGCAAGAATCCCAACCCCCGTGAGCAAAGTGATGAGCTCAGTGAAGTATTCGTATGGGACGAAATGGCCGATTAACGGAAGCGCAAAGTTCGGATCTAGAACTTGTCCGTAGGCAGTTAGCAAGGTGCCAAACAACGTGACGAAGCCGACCATGACGACCCAGTGGGCGATACCTGTGGCCGTGAAGTTCAACATCTTGGTGTGGCCGAGAATCTCACCCAACATATGTGCTAGGCGTGATCCGCGCTTATCCTTACGCGTCGGATCAGGCTGGCCCGCCCGGTAGATGGCGAGGAGCTTCTTCCCGTTGACAAAGAGCAGGATCAAAGCCGCGAAGGTGATCCCATAAGAGAGCGTCGGAAGTATCAAGTTCAACCAGTAGGACATAGGGAAGAGGGTATCGGCGCATGCAATTTCGTGGTGGATTTAACCGGAAGATTCGAAGTCCGCCAGGGATCCCCCCTAGCCTTTCTGATACCTTTGCACGCAAGACTTTGCCGTGGAAAGGGAAAACAGGGTGCCCACATGCACGCGACACTCTCTTAGATTATTGGCACTCCTCACCTTTGCAATTCTTCTCTCAACCTTTACATCAACGCCGGCTCACGCCGTGACGGAGACGATCACCGTCTGGACTGATACCGGCAATGTCGACCAGCCACTGTTGTCCGCGCTCGCGAAGGCGTTCGAAGTCGCCAACCCCCATATTCATGTGAGTGTGGATGTCGGCCCGTCTGGCGTCGATGCGGTAAATCTGGTTAAGGCCCGACTCGCAGATGGGACGATGGACGATGTCTTCGTCTACGAAAGCGGTTCGCTCTTTCAAGCACTTGACCCGACCAGGAATTTGGTGGATCTCGCAAACGAGCCCTGGCAGAGCAAAGTTATTTCGTCATATTTGCCAGCAGTCTCAATCGCCGAACGCAAGTATGCAGCGCCATTTGGAAGCGCCATGGGTGGGGGAATTCTCTATAACAAGATCGTCTACAGGAAGCTCGGCTTGAAGATCCCTCTCACATGGTCACAATTCATGTCGAACAATGCGAAAATCAAGAAGGCTGGCCTAGTCCCCGTCATTTCAACCTACAAAGACAGTTGGACCGCGCAACTTCTCGTTCTGGCCGATGAGTTCAACGTTCAGGCGGCCTCACCTAACTTTCCTGCAATGTTCACTGCGAATAGAGCCAGCATCTATAAAACTCCGGTAGCCATGCTGGGATTTCAGCATTTGGAAGAAGTCCATAAGGCTGGGTATCAGAACAAGGATTACGGAACTGCAGACCTTGCAACGGGCTTGAGATATCTTGCCACTGGCAAAGGCGCTCACTACCCGATGCTTTCCTTCGTTGCGACAGACCTAGAAAAGAACTTTCCGAAGTTAGCGGACAATGTCGGAATCTTCGCTCAACCTGGCGAATCAGCCAAGCAGAATGGGTTGACTGTCTGGATGCCAAACGGCCTCTTCATATCTAATAAGACCGCCCACCTCAGGGCGTCAAAGAAGTTTCTGGCTTTTTCTACGACCAAGGCGGGGATTGCAGCAATGACTTCGGCAGTGGTGCCAACAGGCCCATACCTCATCAGGGGTGCGAAACTGTCAGGTCACATTTCCCAGATAACCACCGAGATGCTTCCCTATCTCAACGCCGAGGGTAGAACCGCACCGGCCTTGGAGTTTGTTTGCCCGATCAAAGGCCCCAATCTTTCGGCCATCACCGTCCAAGTTGGCTCGGGGGTGAAGTCGGCGAAACAAGGGGCTGCGGCCTACGACAGCGATGTAAAGAAAGAATCGAAGCGTTTGGGACTTCCGGGCTGGGGAGACCTGCCGAATTAACTCTGGTTTTTCGGGAGTGCAATGCCAACACATACTGATTGAATGAATATATCCTCATACGGTGAATGACGATAAGAATGCATGGGATGTGAAGACTTTTGACGATCTTCGCGAGGAAGACCTTTCATTAGTGGCTGATTTTTTTAATCAGAACTTTCCTGGCGTTTTTTTTCCGCAGTGTTCCCCTGAGATTTGGAAGTGGAAGTTGGGGCCGAGTAACCCTGCTGGGCGCGGATACCTAACTGTTGCTTTCTGCAATGGGAGAGTGATTGGCACGACATCAGGGACCCGTCAGACGCTTACATTGGGCGAAAAGTCCGTGGCGGCAATGGAAATTGGAGATACATTCACCCATCCAGATTTCCGAAAGAATGGTTTCTGTGCGGAAGATTACCCAGGTGCTTCAGGTAAAGAACATTATTTGAATAGAAGTGTGTTTGGACGTTTGGTCACCGAAACTCTTGATCGCGCTTCAAGAGATGAAGTGGAATATGTCTTCGGAACTCCGAATGAGAATTCACGACCACCGTACTTGTCAAAACTGAATTTTAGGGAGATCGGCTACGGGAAGGTAATGTCTCGGAGCCTTTTAGTCTCCGCGCGCACATTTTCACCGCGTTACAAAATTCCTGTCTTCTTCTTGGTATGTGCCTCAAAATTAGCTGTTAGAATTGGGGCTGTTGCCACCCTTCCGAAATTCCGTGTGAAGGAAGGCAATTTCGACGATTTGGCACACTCACTGCGTCAACTGAAGCCAAGAGATGATTCACCCAATAAGTCTGGGCAGTCTTTATGTTTTAGACGGGACCTCGATTTCTTTGAGCATAGGTATTTGAGGCATCCCAGTTATAACTATCGTTACTTTCAGGTAACGGCAAAAAAGGAACTAATTGGGTGGGTCATCTGCACGCACCTTCGTAGGCAATCCGGGAGGGAGACTCTGGTTATCTCAGATTGGGTTGGATTTAGCGACTCCTTTGGGAAATTCCTCCCCAACTACGTATCTCTAATCGTTCCTCTATTTAAGGGATTAGATTCAGTCACGGTCTGGGTGGCAAAGACGGCAACCGCTCCATTTCGTTGGCGAAGGCTCGGCTTTCTTGGCACCAAAAATGTTTCCATCATTGAAAGATGCCTAACCAACACCAATTCAGAGCAGGTACAGGAATTCGCGAATTTTCGAATAGGGTGGAGTGACAATGGATAATCCAGGAGCCATTGATGTTCCCAGCCGCTTTCTAACAAAAGGTAAAGCAGTTTCGAGACGTATAGCCGTTAATTCATTTCGCTTTATCGTTGGTTCAATATTTATGCTTCTTGGTAAACCTTTTTTGAAACGGCGCTTGACAACATTCGTATTCCATGAAATATCCGATACGCCTCGCGCACATGCAAGGGAGACCAGGACTTTCTCCAGTAGAAAGACTTTTCAAAGCCAGATTCTTTGGATAAAGGAATCTTTTAGTGTTCGAGATCTGAAGGACGTCGGGTGTGCCGACGAAATCGGTGGATGCATAGTGAGTTTTGATGATGGGTACGCTGGCGTGATGTTGAATGCTCTCCCGATGCTCGAGAGAGCCAATATGCCCTTTGTATGCTTCATAAATATGGCAACAATCAATGGCGAAGTGAATTCGTCTGCGTTGGCAATGTTTGTCGCCAATTTGGAATCGCGCCCCGTTGACTGGAGAGAGAGCAATCCCACGTATTATGCGATGGCGCTGCGGAATATGTCGGCAGCAAACCGGCAAGCGGTTGATGTTTACCAAGGCCCCTACCTAACTCGTGATCAGCTTGTAACTCTGTCAAACAACTCATTGGCCACTATTGGTGATCATTTGTACAACCATTGGCTCATACAGGAACTCTCGGAGCTCGAGTTTCAAAGCGAGTTAGCAAAGAGCGCACAGGAGTTGCCGAACTTGAAGTCGTACGGGGCTTACTTCGCTTCACCGCACGGCACGGCCCCGCCAGCGGCCCTTGAGTTGCTACAGAAACATGCATATCAGAGCGTTTTTTCGGGAGGTGACATTCAATTCATCGATGGAATGGGCGTTTACCCTCGTATAGACCTTAACAATGAGATTTCCAACAGGCAAAAGTTCTTTGGCACGATATGTATCTCCATGATTCGGAATTCTGTGAGACGACGACGAAATTTGAGAAGTTACTTAAAATAAGGTTTAGGAATTCCGGTTAGAAAACCTGGGAAGAGGGCGCGTGCTCGAGCAGTGACGTTCCGAGCCAAAATCGAGCAAATGAGTACAAATAGGTAGTAATTAAGGTGAGCCCCATGGTGTTTCCGAACAGTCTCATCAGCCTGAACTTTCTGCCTGATTTGCTGAAAGCGAAGATATGCAAAATGTTCCATCTCGATTCTAGACATATCGAATTTAGATGAACTAGAGATCTTCGCCCTGAGCGCACCCAAATCATGTGCCAAGACTTCGAGGTTTGTGTGCCATTGACCCGTATGAATGCGATACTTCATGAATGTGTCTTGGGAAAACAGAATGCTTCCAAGATGACTAAGCCGTAATGTGAGGTCCAAGCCGGCAGAGGTCGAGAGGGATAAATCAAATCCTCCCGATTGTGCAAGAAGCGCCTTACGCACGAGGCCGGTGGACTCTGTGCCTCCGCCGAAACCTCTCAACCCCAGCCAGTTCCGAAGCATCTTCTTCGAATTCTTATGTAGCACAAAACGCCTATCCCGTGCATTCCCGCTCGCCTCGTAAATCAGATAGGGGCATATCACTAAGGCAGCTTGCTTGTTCTCGTCTAGCATCCGAACTTGCACTTCCAATTTATTTTTCGCCCAAAGGTCGTCGCCATCAAGGAAGGCGACGAATTCACCGGCGGACTGTTCTATCCCCACATTTCTAGCCTTGCACTGTCCTTGATTTTCCTGGCTGATAATTCTCCAAGTGCCGGGGTGGTGAGAGGTGAACTCATGAATGATAGAGAGGCTCTCGTCAGTAGAGCCATCATCCACAATTACTGCCTCCCAATCTTTGTAGCTTTGATTGACGACGGACAGCAAGGTTTCTTCAATCCACTTTGCTTTGTTGAAGACCGGAATAACTACAGAGACTCTAGGCGTCATGCTGGCGATACCTTGGCAGTTATCTTTTTTAAATAGAGATTAAGTCCGACGTATCCAACGGCCATTCCTAAGGGGACTCCGTTAATGCCCAAGCTCTTTGCGCCTATGATCGAGAAGATAGGGGCAATGAAAATCAAAGATAGAGAAATATTTCTGACAGTCCGGTCGAGTCCATGAGTGACAATTCTAGAAAGTCTCACTTGGTAGTACCCTCGTGCAATTTCTTGGCTTGAAAAGAGTACGAAAACGATAAGTGGCAAACTCCACGCATCACCGAAGAAGAGTTTGACGAATATTTGTGTAAGAAGAGATCCTCCCAATACCAATGTCACGATGAGGGCGCCGCGACTTAGCCAATTCTTTCCGAGTCTGCCAAATGTGGGGATGATTTGGCCTCCTACGATCCATCTACTCATGGCTTCTGGCAAAAATCTGAGGAAACTAATGAAGCTGGTGCCGACCGCGTACTTGCCCAGCACTCCCAAGGGCAGAAACCAGGCGATGACGATTCGATCGATTCGATCTGCGAAACCCGAAGCGATCCCAAACAGGTGCAAATTCCTACTCTCGCTGAGGAGATGTCGGATTTCTCGCCACCTTAGTTTGATTGAAGGATCAAGTATGCCGACGAGCAACAAGACAGTTGTGATGGTCGAAGTTATGTAAGAAAGTATGAAGGCGCTAAAAAGAGAGACTGCGATACTTATCCGGTTGGCGAAAAAAAGCATGATGTAAATGGATACCTGCATGCAAATCGTTAACACATCTAGGATTGAGGCCAACTTGAAGAGGTTATATGCAATAAGTGCCTGGTGGAAGCAGTAGTCCAAGGTCGCAAAGAATGCGTACACAACGGTTATTAGGAGCAGCGTGCGAGGAATTTCGATTTTTGTCTTTGAGAATATGTAAACAGAGAGGAAGGTCACCGCAGAAGCGATTACTGCCAGGATGGTCGTCAGATATATGTAGGAATTCAAAGTGATTTTGGATTCAGATGATTGCCTAGACTTCCTAAATGTAAGACTTACGCCGGAGGTGAAAATCACGCCCACGACGAGCGCCGATGTCATGATGAACGCCACCAGAGAGCGGCGTTCGACGCCCAAACTGTTGCTGTAGAAGAGGGCAAATATCATCGCCAACCCGGCGGAGAACCCCCTGGCCCCCAAATAGCCGTTCAATATCTTTGGAGGTAAATTCTCCGTTGAACGCTTCATGGTTGCACCTTAAGTGTTCCCCCGTTAGAAAAGCGCGTCTACCCGTCCCATTGAATGAGGATTGGAATAAAGGCGTCCGTTCCTCGGTTACCCGAATTGGAAGCCTTGAGTCGGGTCGACTCAATCTTTTGACAAGATTCGACGCAAGGTTGAGAATTATGGCATGGCCCCACCCCACGGGCCCAGAGAACGAATATAAAGGAGCAATAAAGATGGCAAGAGCAGTTGGAATCGACCTTGGCACGACCAATAGTTGCGTGTCGGTCCTGGAGGGAGGCGAGCCCACTGTCATCGCCAACTCCGAGGGCGCCCGCACAACCCCCTCGATTGTGGCCTTCGCCAAGAACGGCGAGGTTCTCGTAGGTGAGGTCGCCAAGCGCCAGTCAGTCACCAACGTCGAGCGCACCGTCCGTTCGGTCAAGCGCCACATGGGTACTTCGTGGTCGATCGACATCGATGGCAAGAAGTACACCCCACAAGAGATTAGCGCTCGCGTACTTCAGAAGTTGAAGCGCGACGCGGAGTCCTACCTCGGCGAGACGGTGACCGATGCGGTCATCACAGTCCCCGCCTACTTCAACGACGCGCAGCGTCAGGCAACGAAGGAAGCAGGCGAAATCGCAGGCCTCAACGTGCTTCGCATTATCAACGAGCCAACCGCAGCAGCACTTGCATACGGTCTCGACAAAGCTGAAGAAGAGCACACCATTCTCGTGTTCGACCTTGGTGGTGGAACTTTTGACGTTTCACTTCTTGAAATCGGCGGCGGCGTAGTCGAAGTCAAGGCTACCAACGGCGACAACCACCTTGGTGGTGACGACTGGGATCAGGCACTTGTCGATCACCTAGTGAAGACATTCGGTTCTCAAAACGGAATTGATCTGACCAAGGACAAGATGGCGATGCAGCGCATCCGTGAGGCTGCGGAAAAAGCGAAGATCGAACTCTCGTCTTCGCAACAGGCATCGATCAACTTGCCCTACATCACGGTGGACGCTGATAAGAACCCACTCTTCCTTGATGAGACCATCACGCGTGCGCAGTTCCAGGCGTTGACCGCTGATCTACTTGAGCGTTGCAAGAAGCCTTTCCAATCTGTTTTGAAAGACGCAGGCATTCCAGTTTCGGAAATTCACAATGTCGTACTCGTTGGCGGCTCGACTCGTATGCCTGCCGTGGTGGATCTAGTACGCGATCTCACTGGCGGCCGCGAACCCAATAAGGGCGTGAACCCAGACGAGGTTGTTGCAGTTGGTGCATCCCTTCAGGCAGGTGTCCTTAAGGGCGAAGTCAAGGATGTGTTACTTCTCGATGTCACCCCGTTGTCCCTCGGTATTGAGACCAAGGGCGGCGTTATGACAAAGTTGATCGAACGCAATACAACGATCCCAACAAAGCGCAGCGAGATCTTCACGACGGCCGATGACAATCAGCCCGCCGTGTAGATTCAGGCCTATCAAGGCGAGCGAGAAATGGCGGCCTATAATAAGAAATTGGGCATGTTCGAGCTCACTGGTC
>CAYXIS010000067.1:0-9079 GCA_964465545.1 uncultured Bifidobacterium sp.
AAGGATGCATGCAAGCGCGATGCCCAAAGTTCCGGGGACGACGGAAGAAGAAAGTTTGGAGATTGGCAGCGCTAGGTTGAAGGCGAAGACCACCAGCACGATTCCCACAAGCATTGTGCTCGGAATATTGATCAATGTCTCAACATCCCACCTCACGTTAAGTCGCTTGATCAGGCGGTGGAGAACCCACGGAATTAAGAACACTTTCAGAAGTAAGGTGAGGATGGCCGAATAATAGAGGTGTTCTTGACGAGTCATGTGAGCAACCACTGTCGTTGCTGCAACGACAGTAAGGCCCTGCAAGGCATACAAATTCACAAGCGTGAGGACACGTCGCTGAGCTAACATGGCAAAGGCCAACATAAGGAGAAACGCCGCAAAAAGGTTGACTAGCTGAATGCTCAACGCTGTCATGTCTTTATGCTCCCAGCAAGATGTGAGTGAGCATGCCGATGACCCCTAGGAGAAACGCTGTCGCCAAGAACTCTGGTACTCGGAATATTCGCAATTTTGCCGAGAAGGTCTCGACAAGGGCAAGCACGACTCCGATTAGTACCAATTTCAATGCGAGGGACGGGAGGGCTAGAAGCAGACTTGATGGAGTGGCCTTTTGACCAATTCCCCACGGTAGGAAGAGGGCGATACCCAGTGTCGAATATGCGAATAATTTCAGTGACGCGGCCCATTCCATGAGAGCAAGGTGGCGCCCCGAGTATTCGAGAATCATAGCCTCGTGAATCATCGTCAGTTCCAAATGAGTTGCCGGATTATCTATAGGTACGCGAGCGTTCTCCGCCAAGAAGACGAGAATAAACGCCATGCTCGCAAATACAAGGCTGGGAAAGATAGCGAAGTGCTCATGGACTACGGCCTCCACAATGGTCGTCAACGCCGTCGACTGGCCAATCAACGAGGCCGAAAAGACAACGGTGAGAAGCGCTGGCTCGGCAAGAAAACCCACGAGCATCTCGCGCCTTGCGCCCAGCGTACCGAATGCGGTTCCGATATCCATTGCGGCAAGAGAGATGAAGATGCGCGCCAGAGCAAAGAGGCCAACGAGGGCAATCGCGTCAGCCGCGGAGGCAATTGGCAGATCGGTGGAGAGGGTCGGAATGATTGCATTTGCCAACAGCATGCATCCAAAGATCGCGTATGGCGCGAAGCGAAACAGCG
This sequence comes from uncultured Bifidobacterium sp., assembly GCA_964465545.1. Classification (GTDB taxonomy): domain Bacteria; phylum Actinomycetota; class Actinomycetes; order Nanopelagicales; family Nanopelagicaceae; genus QYPT01. The sequence goes on from CAYXIS010000067.1 coordinate 1,174, forward strand.
GGGACGCCGTGTCGGCCATTACGGAATCTTTGTTGAAGAGCTTATGGAGCATCCGATACGGCTGAAGAACTCCGGCGCCTTTGCGGTTTGAGAGCCACGAACGAACCTGATTTACCCATCCAAGAAGCAGTGGAGCAAGAAGAAGCGGAGTCAGCACGGAGATCAGTTGCGAAAATGCTCTCGTCATGGTCTTGCCGTTGGAACTAGTAGGAGAATTACAAGAAGAGTGATGAAGCTATACAGCAAGTAGATGGAGATCCTGCCTTGCTGGAGCTTGCCAACTTTGGCTGAGATGTACTCCGTCGCCCGTGCGATTGGCATGTAGATACCATCCCAAAACTTGTCTGTCACGACTACGTGATATTCAGGTTCTAAGTCATCAGGCTTTGGAAGATGGCGATCCATGTGAAAGAAAGGCTCAAATATTTGGCGAATCGGCTGGCCGTAACCTTCCGCAGTGTCTTGCATCCGCGAATTTCGCCAGGGATACCCACCGCCCCATGGGGCAGAGCGACGAAGTCGTGCGTGGTAGAGAAGTCGCACTAGGGCAAATGCGACGGCGCACGTCGCAATCACCCCGAATAGGAAATACAAGGGGCCATAACTCGCACGAACGATCGACGTCGGAGTCAGCAGCCACCACCCATTGGCACTCGCCTTGTGTGCAAGTCCAATGCCTACAAGGCCCCTCGTCACCGGATCAATCAGATGAAGCACGGTATTAGGCGCGATTCCCAGTCCAATAGTCAGGAGCGCTAGCCAGCCCATTCCAACCTTTTCGAACTTGCCTGCATCATGTGCTTGGCTCAACTTCTCCTCGCGTGGCTGTCCAAGAAAAATGACACCGAAGAATTTGACCATCGCGTAACCGGCAAGAGCTGCTGTCAACGCAATTGATGCTGTGGCGATCGGAATCAACATGTTCAAGAACGGCTGCGGAAGTCCCGGGGTGAAAAGGAAACTCTGAAGAAGCAACCACTCCGAGACAAAGCCTGAGAATGGTGGCAACCCTGAACTGGCCAAGACCCCTATGAGCGCAAGCCAAGCAACCCATGGCATGAACCGGATAAGTCCGCCCAAGCGGCCAAGATTTCGTTCGCCCGTTGCATGCAATACCGATCCAGTTGTCAAAAATAGAAGGCTCTTAAAAAGGGCATGGCCAAGAACATGGTAAAGACATGCCGTTAGTGCAAGGGCGGCAAGGGCGTTCATGCCATAGGAACGGAAGAGCAGAGCAAGGCCCATAGCCGCAAAGAGCAAACCGATATTCTCGATTGAGGAGTATGCGAGTAGGCGTTTCATTTCGACCTGAACGGAGGCAAAGACCACACCGAATATCGCCGTAACTAAGCCGAGTGCCAAAAGCACGACGCCCCACCACCAAATATGCAGAGACAACAGGTCGAAAGTGACTCGAAGCAATCCGTAGATTGCCATCTTGAGCATTACTCCACTCATGAGAGCTGAAACCGGTGACGGGGCTGCGGGGTGGGCCTCCGGGAGCCACACATGCAGAGGGAGGATCCCCGCCTTTGCCCCGAAGCCGAAAACTGCAAGCAGAAAAGCCGCGGAGGCCCAGAAAGTCGAGAGATTTTGAACTCTCATGTTGGCGAATGTGTAGTCGCCCGTGTTTGCCTGCAAGACACCGAAGCACAGGAGAATTGCGATGGCACCGATATGTGCAATCACCAGGTAGAGAAATCCAGCGGCACGGATTTTTGGAAGCCTGTGGTTGGCAGTGACAAGGAAATACGAGGTGAGAGCCATACTCTCCCAAGCGACCATGAAGGCGTAAGCATCATCTGCGATGAGGACCAGTGCCATGCTCGCTAAGAAGAAATGAAATTCTAGACAGAGTAATCCTGGGGCAGTGCCCTCCCCTGCACGGAAATATCCCGCGGCAAAAAAAGAAATCCCGAAGCTCGCAATCCCGATGACAAGGAGGAAGAAAGCCGATAGGGCATCCAAGCGAAGATGGAAAGGAAGTTGTGGCAATCCCAATGAAAGTTGCTTGCTCTCAACCATCCCGCTACCAAGCGAACGAATGGAGGCGAAGGCAAGAATCAACCCCCCAACGGCACCCAGGGGGAAGAACACCCTTGCGACCAATGCAAACCTATGAAGCGCAATTATCCCCAGCAACCCCAAGGCAATCCAGGCACCTATCACCCAAAGCACCAGATCAATTGCCGGCATGTTCAGCACCTAACGAGTCCTCACCACGATGCGTACGTTCATTGTGTTCCAGCACCACATAAGTGATGACTTATCCGCATTATACGTCGCTTGCTTCTCAGTCGAGGAAAAAGTCGGTAAGGAAGTCCTTGGTGCCAGGTACCACTGAGTATTTGTCAAGGTCGGTAACTCCCTCAGATGCAAGGACTTCATCATCAATGAAGAAATTCCCGGTGCACTGACCTGATGGTCGATTGAGAATTGCATATGCAGCATCGGCAAGGATTTCAGGCTTGCGACATGCGCCTAGATCGACCCCTGGAATCATCGCCAGTGCCGCCGTGTCGATGGCCGTACGTGGCCAAAGGGCATTGACTGCAATTCCCTCTCGGCGAAACTCTTCTGACATGCCCAAAACGCACATGCTCATGCCGTATTTGGCCATGGTGTAGGCCAAGTTGTTTTTGAACCACTTTGGATTCATGGATAGTGGCGGCGACAAGTTCAAGATGTGAGGATTTCGACCCTCTTCGGCTGATTTGCGAAGATGCGGGATGGCGGCCTGCGATGTCAAGAAAGTTCCTCTGACATTGACGTCGAACATCAGATCGAATCGCTTGGCCGGAGTCTGTTCCGTACGCGTGAGGTTTATCGCGCTGGCGTTATTGATAAGAATGTCGATGCCGCCAAATTCATTCACCGTCTCACCAATTGCGTGAGCGATCTGCTCTTCATCCCTGATGTCGCATTGAATCGGGAACGCAGTCCCGCCCGCGGCACGAATCTCTTCGGCCGCCGTAAAGATTGTTCCCGGCAATTTCGGATTCGCCTCGGCCGTTTTCGCAGCTATCGCTATCGATGCGCCATCGCGCGCGGCGCGCAAGGCGATTGCGAGTCCGATTCCTCGAGAGCCACCAGTAATGAAAACTCGCCTTCCCTCAAGACTCATTTCTTATCCCGCTTCGTGGCAAAATTCATCAGCGCCTCTCTCGCTTCATGGGATTGGAGTGCCAAAGTGAAAAGTTCTGCTTCTGCATTCATCACCGCCTTTACGGCATCATAGGTTCTGCTCTTTAGCAACGCCTTGGTGTGAAGAACCGCCGTGGGCGGTTGTTTCGAAATCTTCTGCGCGATCGACCGTCCTCGCTCTGCAGCATCATCTGCCACAACCGTGACAAGTCCCATCTGCATCGCCTCCGTCGCCCCGAAGCTCTCTCCTGTCAAGAAGATGTGAGACGCGCGCTGGTACCCAACCAACTGCGGGAATAAGTAGCTTGAGCCCGCTTCCGGCACTAGCCCGAGGTTTACAAAGGGCATCGAAAAAGTCGCCGTCGGGTCTGCAACCACCACGTCGCAGTGCAGCAACATCGTCGTGCCAATGCCTATTGCTTGTCCCTGCACCACAGCGGCAATCGGTTTCGGGAAATCTCGCAGTTCGGTGAGAAAGTCAAAGCCTTCCGACTCGAGGACCTTGCCCGAAGACTCGATGAAATCGGTAATGTCATTGCCAGCCGTGAAGTTCGCACCTTCTGCCCGGACAAGGACGCATCGGATCCCGAAATCCCCCGCAGCGCGCCTAAGGTGTTCTGCGAGGCTTGAATACATGCCTCGCGTGAGCGCGTTCATCTTTGCAGGCCGGTTCAGAGTGAGAGTCAAAACACTTCCGTCACTTGTTGCGAGAATTTCGTTCATTTGGCAATCTTATGGGTGGCGGTAGAGAAAGTAATGTAGGACAATCTCTTACAAGGCCTCGGGGAGACAAGGTGAAGCGATGACCGCAGATATCACCATATTGGCAAGAGAATTGACGCCTTTTGAACGCCTTGTCATGGACCTGCTCTGTGAAGGCAAATCAAATGCGGCAATCGCCCATGAAACCTCACACACTGAAAAGGTCGTTGAAAACACCGTTAGCCGAACTGCAAAGACTTTCGGGATCAAGGCCGACGGCGACACGAATCTGCGTGTCCTTCTCGCCCTGGCCTACCGGACCCATTATGGAGACAAGGCATTTGACCGCCTTGGAGTTGCGTGCCAACACCTGGAAGTTGCCGCCGATGGAAAAAGTGTTTGTACCCGCCACATTTGAAGGGTTGCACACTTACTTTTTTCAAAAGCAAAATTCCTCACCTTTGAAGAACAGTTCATTAACAAACCATTGTGATCCAGTTAACTTCGGGTGATACACGTAACTCCTTAACATTTATCACACTTTTCCAAGGGCTATCTCTCGCCATTTGCTTCCAATCTCATCCATAACCGTGTGTAATAAGACCGTTCCTAACAAAAGGACATAAAAGGAGAGAAAATCATGAAACGTCGCACTTTCGACAAGATGGTTACCATAGTCGGTGTCGGTCTTAGCGTTTTTCTATTCGTGGCAGCCGCTTTAATGAACTGGGGCTACTCATTCACCAACAACACCGTAAAGACGCAACTATCAGCTCAGAAAATCACGATGCCCGGATCAACTGGAAATGCCAAAGAGGATGCAAGCACAACGGCATTCTTCAAGGACAACGGTGGCAAGTTGATGACCAATGGAAAGCAAGCGCAGATGTACGCAGATCACTTCATCGCATTCCATCTATCGAGTATGCCGACCTACGCAGCCGCATCTACCACTAACCGATCGGCTACGGCCGCTCTTGCAGCGGATCCCACAAACGCTGATTTGCAGGCAAAAGCTGATTCAGCCGCTAATACTGTTGACACAGTCTTTAAGGGTGAAAGTTTGCGCGGGATGTTGCTTAACGCATTCGCTTTCTGGCAGATCGGTCAGATTGCAAAGATCGGCGCATTGGCTTCGCTGGTCGGAGGAATTCTTCTACTGATTCTCTCAGTAGCTGGATGGGTACACCTTCGTCGCACTCCAGAAGACGCGACGATCTAGCCCTCTACTCTCCGTGAGGGTGAAGAAAACACCCCCCGATTTATCGGGGGGTGTTTTTCATTTCTTAATCCCTCTTAAAGATTGCTAGTTGAATTTAGCGCTCAGTTTTCCCAGAAATAAACTCTTCAGTACGCGCTTGCGCCTGATCATCTGTGTACTGCACGGGCGGGGTCTTCATGAAGTAACTCGCAGGCGAAAGAAGCGGTCCACCAATGCCTCGATCAAGACCAAGTTTGGCGCAGCGAAGGGCGTCAATGATCACTCCTGCAGAGTTCGGTGAATCCCAGACTTCCAACTTGTATTCGAGAGTTAGTGGAACGTCGCCGAACGCACGCCCTTCAAGACGCACGTAGGCCCACTTGCGGTCATCGAGCCAAGGAATGTAATCCGAAGGCCCGATGTGAACATTGCGTGCACCTAGGTCGTGCTCTAGCTGCGAGGTCACCGAATTTGTCTTCGAAATCTTCTTTGATTCAAGACGGTCACGCTCGAGCATATTTTTGAAGTCCATGTTTCCACCAACGTTAAGTTGGTAAGTGCGATCCAAATGCACGCCACGATCCTGGAAAAGCTTGGCCATGATGCGGTGGGTGATGGTGGCTCCGACCTGGCTCTTGATGTCATCGCCAATGATCGGCAGGCCGGCCTTGGTGAACTTGTCAGCCCATACTGGATCTGAGGCGATAAAGACTGGAAGGGCGTTGACAAATGCGCATCCCGCGTCGATTGCACATTGCGCATAGAACTTTGCGGCCTCTTCTGACCCCACTGGCAGATAGCAAATCAGAACATCAACGGCATTGTCCTTAAGCGCCTTCACGATATCAACCGGTGGGGCTTCAGATTCAGTGATCGTCTCTCGGTAGTAGCGACCGAGCCCGTCAAGAGTGACGCCACGTTGCACGACGACACCGGACTTCGGAACATCAGCAAACTTGATGGTGTTGTTCTCGCTAGCCCAAATCGCGTCCGCGAGGTCGAGCCCGACCTTCTTCTGATCTACGTCGAAGGCCGCTACAAACTTCACATTGCTGATGTGGTAACCACCAACAACGGCATGCATAAGGCCCGGGATCTCCTGATCCACAGGAGCGTCCTTGTAGTAGACAACTCCTTGAACGAGCGAGTTGGCGCAGTTGCCTACGCCGATAATTGCAACACGAATGTCGCCTTTGCCAGTTGTGATGGTCACGCTATTTCCTTTCGGTTTTAATCATGTCTTCCAACCAGGCGATCTCTCGCTCGGCGGATTCCAAAGAATGACGTCGCCACTCTTCAAGGTACTTATCAATGCCTACTGGTGACTTTTCCAATTCACCACGAAGAATTTCTGCGCGCTCTTTAAGTCGGCGATGACGACCCTCAAGGATGCGAACGCGATTTGTGCGAGATGTCGGACCAAAGAAAGCAAAACGGATCTCGAAGCCTTCGTCCTCCCATGTGTCAGGGCTGACGGTCTCGGTCAATGTGGCGAAGCGTGCCTTGCCCTTCTCTGAAAGTCGGTAAACAATCCGAGAACGACGAGAGAGTCCGCCATCTTCGCCGAATGACTCCTCAATGAGCCCAGCGTCCAACATCCGTCGAAGTTGCGGGTAGAGGACCGAGAAGGAGAGTGCTCGAAAGGGGCCATAAATGGCACTCATGCGCTTGCGCAACTCGTAGCCGTGCAGATCATCCTTGGAGAGGAGCCCGAGGAGGGCAAACTCCAAAGATTCAGATCGAGAGCGCATGGTTCCTTCCGAGTATCGAATGGATATATCTATTCGATATATCGAATGCCTAGTCAAGCGGATATATCCGATGTTGGCAAATCTGTGCTCTCGGCGTGGCGCATTCGCCCTATGTGCCGATTTGAGCGTGGGGCACCCTACCCTTGAAGCGCCTTCCCCGCAGGTTTGAGAGCCGACGCGGCTCATCACTATTGAGGAAGGGATCATAAATGTCCTTATTATCTTGGAAACTCCATGGCACCGGAAAAACCATCTCCCCCGGTGAGGTCGTCTCCACTGATGAGCGATTGAGCTGGCCACGCACCATCGGTTTCGGCCTTCAGCACATCGCGGCAATGTTCGGAGCCACCTTCCTTGTCCCGCTCATCACCGGACTTCCACCGACGACGACCTTGTTCTTCTCTGGCGTGGGCACGATGCTCTTCCTGATCATCACAAAAAACCGGGTCCCTAGCTATTTGGGATCCTCATTTGCCTTCCTGGCTCCTATCGCTGCGGCTGTCTCCAAAGGCGGGATGTCGCAGGCACTAGGTGGAGTGGTCGTAACAGGAATCGTTTTGGCGCTCATCGGTTTGATAGTGCGCGCCGCAGGAATCGGATGGATCAACTTCCTACTTCCTCCAGTTGTAACAGGAACCATCGTCATGGTCATCGGCTTGAATCTGTCAGGAGCAGCCAAGAACAATTTCTCCAAAGGACCACTCGATGCCATTGTCACTCTGGCTGCAGTTGCGATCATCGCGGCGTTTTCGCGTGGTTTCCTTGGGCGTATAAGCATCTTTGCTGGATTGGTCATCGGATATCTATTCGCCATGGTTCGCGGAGATGTAGACACCAAAGGCATTTCTGCGGCCAAATGGCTGGCCGCTCCTCACTTCACCAGTCCTTCTTTCAAGATCAGCGCAATTGTTCTCTTTCTTCCTGTGGTGCTCGTTCTTATTGCAGAGAACGTCGGCCACGTAAAGGCCGTAGCAGCAATGACCGGCAAGAACCTTGATGACCAAATGGGAATGGCGCTCTTCGCAGACGGAGTTGCGACCACCCTGGCTGGCGTAGGTGGCGGATCCGGTACGACAACGTATGCCGAAAACATCGGCGTCATGGCGGC
>CAYXIS010000068.1:0-8983 GCA_964465545.1 uncultured Bifidobacterium sp.
AAGGAACCGAGAAGCCAGAATACGGCCGCGTTGTAGATATCTGCACACGCGATTCACTCCGTGAACTTGCAACCCCAGGGCTGCTCGCAGTGATGGCGCCGATCGCTGTTGGCTTCGGACTGGGTGTTGGATCCCTTGGTGCCTACCTTGCGGGTGCAATCGGAACCGGCACGTTGATGGCGGTCTTCCTCGCCAACTCCGGTGGAGCATGGGATAACGCCAAGAAGATGGTTGAAGATGGCCACTATGGCGGAAAGGGCTCTGACGCCCACTCCGCAACGATCATCGGCGACACGGTCGGCGATCCTTTCAAAGACACTGCAGGCCCGGCGATCAACCCTCTGATCAAGGTTATGAACCTTGTCGGTCTCTTGATCACTCCAGCCATCGTCAGTATGTCTTTGGGTGGCCACACAGGTGTCAGCATCGCAGTCGGTCTGGTTGCCTTCGCTGTCATCATCGGCGCTCTTATTCATAACCGTCGCAAGTCGACGATGATTGAATATTAAGCACCGAGGATCCCTTAGGCGGCTATGGCAAAAGATCTAAAGAAGCTGGTGATTGTTGAGTCCCCAGCGAAGGCTCGAAAGATTGGCGGCTACCTCGGCGATGAGTTCATCGTCGAGGCTAGCGTCGGCCATATCCGGGACTTGCCGCAGCGGGCCGCTGATATTCCCAAGGAATACAAGGGGATTGCATGGGCCAAAGAGGGCGTAAATATTGAGGAAGATTTCGCTCCCCTGTACGTCATCAACCCCGACAAGAAGGCGAAAGTAGCCGAACTCAAGGAGTTGATGAAAGGGGCGGATGAATTAATTCTGGCAACCGATGAAGACCGCGAAGGCGAAGCAATCGCCTGGCACCTTGTCGAAGTTTTAAAACCAAAGATCCCCGTCAAGCGGATGGTCTTCAATGAGATCACCAAGGACGCGATTCAAAAGGCAGTTCATGAGACCCGTGACTTGGACTACCACCTCATCGACGCGCAAGAAACGCGACGCGTACTAGACCGACTCTTCGGCTATCGACTCTCTCCTGTGCTCTGGAAGAAAGTTATGCCGCGCATTTCCGCAGGCCGCGTTCAATCCGTCGCCACTCGATTGATTGTTGAGAAAGAACGCGAGCGAATGGCGTTCATTTCATCTTCCTGGTGGGATCTCACAGCAAAGTGCGAGCTCGGCTTTAACGCCCGACTCATCGGAGTAGATGGAAAGAAAGTCGCCGCAACAAGTGACTTCGGTGCAGACGGTGCGGTGAAAGAGAAGTCTCTCGCCAACATTCTTCTGTTGGATGAGAAGTCCGCCAGAGGCTTAGCGGATTCGCTGAAATCAACTCCGTTGACAGTCAAGTCGATTGAGGACTCACCAAGGACCGAACGGCCTAAGCCTCCGTTCACCACCTCCACGTTGCAGCAAGATGCCGGTGGGCGTCTGGGATGGGGCGCGCAGATCACGATGCGAATTGCCCAACGCCTCTACGAAAACGGCTACATCACCTACATGCGTACCGACTCGGTCAATCTCTCCGAACAGGCGATCACTGCGGCTCGCAATGCCGCAAAGGCCTTGTATGGCGCAGACCATGTTTCAGTCTCGCCACGCGTTTACGCCGGCAAGAGCAAGAACGCGCAAGAGGCGCATGAGGCGATCCGACCAGCTGGCGACACCTTCCGCACGCCAGGCGAACTCGCCCCTGAACTCTCGCGTGATGAGTTCGCGCTTTATGACCTGATCTGGAAGCGCACAGTTGCATCTCAGATGGCTGATGCCAAGAAGATGCAGATGCGCGTTGACTTTGAGGCCACCACAAATGACAAAAAAGAGGCGTTATTTAGGGCTAATGGCTCTGTTATCACCTTCCAAGGCTTCCTTGCCGCCTACGACGACACAACTGATGAGAAGAGCGATGAAGATAACGAAGACCGCCGACTTCCAGCAATGAGTGTCGGTCAGGCGATCAAGGTTGCCGAATACAACTGCGAAGGGCATGACACCAAACCTCCTGCTCGCTATACCGAGCCGACCCTTGTAAAGAAACTGGAAGAACTAGGGATTGGCCGTCCCTCAACTTTTGCTTCGATCATCCAGACGATTCAAGATCGCGGGTACGTGTACAAACGTGGCCGTGCGCTAGTCCCGACTTTTCTTGCCTTTTCAGTCACGGGTTTGCTCGAGCAACACTTTGCAAAATTGGTGGATTATGAATTCACCGCGAGCATGGAAGAGGACCTCGACAAGATCGCAAACGGGGATGCTCAACGTGTTGATTGGCTTCGAAATTTCTTTTACGGTCACGACGGCCAACCAGGTCTTAATGAATTATCAGCAGATCTCGGCGCCATTGACGCGCGGGAAGTCAACACGATGCGACTTGGTGATGACATCCAAATTCGCGTCGGCCGCTATGGCGCATATTTGCAGCAAGGCGAAGGCGACGATCGAAAACTTGCAAACATCCCCGAGACGATGGCACCTGATGAGCTGACCCTTGCAGTAGCAAAGGAAATCCTCGCCAAGCCATCTGGCGAGCGCGATCTTGGCGTTGACCCAAAGACTGGTCTGGAAGTTATTGCCAAGTCCGGCCGCTTCGGCCCCTACGTCACAGAAGTTCTGCCTGAGGATGCAAAGAAGGGCGAAAAACCTAAAACGGCCTCTTTGCTTTCCACGATGACTTTGGACACGATCACATTTGATGACGCCATGAAATTGCTTTCGCTGCCGCGTGTTCTCGGGACCGACTCACAGACTGGTGAAGAGATCACCGTTCAGAATGGTCGCTATGGTCCCTATTTGAAGCGGGGAGCGGATTCGCGCACTCTTACAAGCGAGGACCAACTCTTCTCGCTCTCACTGGATGAAGCAGAAGCGATCTACAAGGAGCCGAAGGTTCGCCGAAGGGGAGTTGCAAAGCCGCCGTTGAAGGAATTGGGCTTGGACCCTGCCACCTCAAAGCCCCTTCTTGTGAAGGATGGCCGTTTTGGAATGTACGTGACCGATGGCGAGACCAACGCGACCCTTCGCCGAGGCGACACCCTCGAGGGCCTTACTTTGGATCGAGGCCTGGAACTGCTGGCCGGACGACGCGCCTGGGAGGCAGAGAATGGGCCCTCACCTAAGAAGGGCCGTAAGAAAGCCGCGGCCAAGAAGACGACTGCAAAGAAGACGACTGCAAAGAAGACCGCTCCCACTTTGACGAAAAATGTTGTGAAGAAGGCCGCCGCCAAGAGGGTGGCAAAGAAGGCATCAACAGGCAAGGCCAAGACCAAGACCACGACCGATAGCAAATAGTCCAGGTCTGCGGACTACCCTTACCCCGTGGCGCGCTCACTTCCAATCCCAACCCCTCCAGCACAGGATCAAACCCGTGGGGTGATGGCCATTCCCGCTTTCCGCAGGCTCTGGCGCTCCATGGCTTTTTCTTCCCTCGGGGATTGGCTTGGCCTGCTGGCCACAACGGCCATGGCCCAACAACTTTCACACGGCAACTACACCAAGGCCAACTACGCAATCGCCGGTGTCTTCATAGCGCGCCTGGTTCCCTCGGTTTTCCTTGGGCCGATCGCAGGGGTTATTGCCGATCGCTTTGATCGCCGTAAATTGATGATCGTTACGGACATTCTTCGAACTGGCTTCTATATTTCAATTCCGATAGTCGGTAACTTCGTCTGGCTTTATACCGCCACGATTCTGGTCGAGTGTGTGACGCTTTTCTGGTCGCCTGCCAAAGAGGCCAGCGTGCCAAATTTGGTCCCCAAGGAAAAACTGGAGAGCGCAAATCAAGTCTCGTTGTTAGCAGCGTATGGAACCGCGCCTATCGCAGCGGTGCTCTTTTCATTCCTAGCCCTTATAAGTGGGGCACTTGCTAGCGCAATTCCTTTCTTCAAAGGCAACTCCGTCGATTTGGCGCTGTACATAAATGCGGCGAGTTTTGCATTCGGCGCCTGGACGGCTTGGGGTCTGCATGAGATTCCAAAGGGAGCGGCATCAAAGACGGCGGGCGAAGTCGGTGTCGGAAAGTCCCTTCTTGAAGGTTGGCGCTCGGTCCGCAAATCAAAGATCGTCAGTGGGTTGATAGTCGGCATGACAGGTGCGTTCATCGCAGCCGGTGCCGTCATTGGCCTTGCGAGAACTTTTGTGGGAGATCTAGGCGGTGGAAACGCCGCTTACGGTGTTCTCTTCGGTTCGGTCTTCACCGGCCTTGCACTGGGAATTGCCTTTGGTCCCAAAGTTTTCGCCCAGTTCTCGCGTCGGCGTCTCTTCGGTGCATCTTTGACGGCGTCGGGGATCTTCTTGGTTCTCTTGGCTTTGATCCCAAACTTGGTTCTCGCGGTATTCATCGTTGTCGTGCTTGGTTCGTTCTCAGGAGTCTGTTGGGTTACCGGCTTCACTATGTTGGGGATGGAAACCGCCGACGATGTTCGCGGCCGCACGTTCGCGTTTATGCAATCGCTCATACGAGTTACTTTGGTTGCGGTGCTTGCAATATCGCCTTTGATCGCCGCTGTTGTCGGCAAGCAATCGTTGGCTTTTCAAAATATTCACATCAACTACAACGGCGCGGCTATCACAATCTTCTTTGCAGGCATTATCGCTACATCTATCGGAGCTGTTTCATACCATCAGATGAAAGACCGCCCTAATGTTTCTTTCTGGAGCGATGTTTCAAACGCCCTCAAAGGCGAATTGGGGGCGATTACCGGTGCGCCGACCAAGGGATTGTTCATTGCTTTCGAGGGCGGGGAAGGTTCGGGCAAATCGACACAGACGAAGCTGCTTAAGAACTGGCTAGAGGAGGGAGGACACTCGGTTGTTCTTACTCGCGAGCCGGGCGGCACGCCCCTCGGGAAAGATCTTCGGGAGATCTTGCTTTCGCACAGTACTGGTCAGATTTCTCCACGGTCGGAGGCATTGCTGTACGCAGCCGACCGGGCCCATCATGTTTTCTCCGTGATCCGGCCTGCACTTGAAGCCGGTGACATCGTCATCACTGATCGGTACTTCGATTCGTCGATTGCTTATCAAGGAGCAGGCCGCGTCCTTGAGCCAGGGGAAGTGGCGCGTATTTCACGGTGGGCTACAGAATCACTCTTCCCTACCCTGACGATCATCTTGGATTTGCCGGCAGAGATTGGCTTGAGCAGGTTGAAGAAGTTTGATCGACTTGAGGCGGAGCCACTTGCTTTCCACGAGCGAATTCGCCAAGAATATTTGCAACTGGCGTTGATCGACCCTGAGCGCTATCTCGTCATTGATGGTCGGATGAGTGTTGGAGATATCCATCAGGCCGTCGTCACGCGAGTTGCAGAACTGCCCGCTTTGAGCAAGATTCCGAAAAAAGGGAAGACGAGTCGGATCCCTCAAGGACTCAAGCGCAAAACAAAAATTAAGTGAGCGCTATGTCAGTTTTCGACGAACTCGTTGGCCAGTCGCATATTGTCGCTTCTTTGGAAGATGCGGTTCGCGCCTCGCGCAGCGGCGAGGAAACCCAAGAAATGACTCATGCGTGGTTATTTACAGGACCGCCGGGTAGCGGCCGATCAAGTGCGGCAATTGCCTTTGCGGCTGCCCTCATTTGCCCCGAAGGCGGGTGTGGAACGTGCGTAGACTGCCGAACCGCTAAGGCCGGCGGGCACGCAGATGTCGAGGTTCTGCGGACCGAAGGTCTTTCGATAAAAGTGGATGAGGTGAGGGATCTTCTCCAACGCATGGCATGGGCACCGAGCGTGGGAGGCTGGCGAGTAGTGGTGATGGAGGATGCTGACAGGCTTACAGAATCTGCTGCCAACGCACTCCTCAAGGCGATCGAAGAGCCTGGCGCTCGCACCGTCTGGTTGCTCTGCGCCCCGACATTGTTCGACGTTTTGCCGACGATCCGCTCGCGCGCGCGCCATCTTCAACTGCGCACGCCTTCCAATAGCGACGTAGCCGAGGTACTGGTCCAACGAGACGGTATTTCACCGGCGATGGCCGATTTTGCCTCGCGAGTTAGCCAAGGTCACATAGGGCGGGCTCGGCATTTGGCAAGTGATGAATCTATTCGCTCGCGCCGAAACACGATCATGAACTTGCCTTTCACCATTACCGATATTTCTTCGGCCTTCGCAGCGGCCGCGACTCTCGTAGAACTGGCAACGGCCGAAGCAAATGCCCAATCTGATGCGCGTTCTGAAAAGGAATCGCAGGAGCTAGGTCTTGCGTGGGGCCAAGGAGCCACGGGACGCGGAATGGCGACAGGCGGTGCAAGGGCACTTAAGGAATTAGAGAAGGAACAAAAATCGCGAGCTACTCGAATGGTTCGCGACTCGTTGGACGGCGCCCTACTGGATTTGGCCACGTTGTATCGCGACGTTTTAATGGTCCAGTCCTCACTGGGAGATTCACTCATCAATGTGGAACTCACAGAAAAGATTTTGAGGCTTGCGGACCAGACACGTGCCGAGCGGACTTTGCAGAAGATTGATGCAATCATGCAAGCTCGCACTAATTTGAGTTTCAACGCTGCGCCACTTCTCACCATAGAGGCGCTGATGTGCGCACTGGCACGATGAGCTCGCCGAGAAAGAGGGGTGTGGCCCTTGTCGTCGTGATCGTCCTCATTTTCATGGGTACTTTCTCTATTCAGCGAGCCAAACACCTACCTTCCTCCCTTGCGGAATTCCAATCTCAGAAACTCGCATGGTCAGAGTGCTATGACAACTTTGAATGTACCTACCTCCAAGTTCCTATCGACTATTCGAACTTCAAGGAAGGTCAGTTCAGACTTCACGTCTTGCGTCTTAAGGCGAGCAACCAACGCAACAAAATCGGGTCCCTGGTAATAAATCCGGGGGGCCCCGGCGCATCTGGGTTCAATTACGCATACAGCGCAGAGTACATATTTGGCCCGTCTTTGCTTGAGAAATATGACATTGTGGGCTTTGATCCCCGTGGAGTCGGCGGAAGCGACCCGATCCGTTGCCTCACCAATTCGCAAACCGATGCTTCGTTTGCAGCCGATAGCAAACCTGACAGTCAGGAAGAACTGAACGCGCTAATCAAGGAGATGCGCCAATATGTTTCGCGATGTGAATCCAAAACAAAGGAAATTCTGCATTACAGCACGGCGGATTCAGCGAGGGATATGGATCTCTTGCGTTCGGCCCTGGGTCAGAAGAAGCTCAATTATCTAGGAATCAGCTACGGTACTTATTTAGGCACTTTGTACGCGAATTACTTTCCCGGCAAAGTTGGCCGAATGGTTCTCGACGGAGCCATCAGCCCGATTGTGACGAGTACAGAGCAGAATCTCATGCAAGCCATTGGTTTTGATTCAGCCCTTAATGCATTCATCGCTGACTGTTACAAATACTCAGATTGCGTTCTCGAGCAACCAGTTGAGAAAGCTCAGCAGCAATTCATCTCGCTGTTCAAGGATGCCTCCACTAGGCCGCTGCCTGGCACCGCTGGACGACCCGTTACGGAGTCTCTGGTAGTTCTTGGCACGGCAACAGCTCTCTATGATCGCGATACGGGATGGCCAAAATTGCGTGCTGCGTTGAGGCAGGCAATTGCCGGTGATGGCAAGAATTTTCTTACGCTGGCAGATGAGTATGCTCAAAGGAATAGTGAGGGCACCTACAGCACCAATGAGACCGACGCACAGTTCGTTATCGATTGTCTTGACTGGAAGGGCCCGCGCACAACCGCCGAGATTGTAAACGAGGCAAAGGTCTTTGCCGACAAGGCTCCGGTCTTTGGCCCCTACCTTGCCTTCAGTGGCTTGTCGTGTCAGTTCTTTCCCAAACTTACAATCGTCCCGCCCGTTATCAAAAAGATATCAACGAGCCCAATTCTCATTGTAGGAACGACGCGTGACCCCGCTACGCCGTACAGTTGGGCTCTGGACCTTCATAACACCATTTTGAATTCCCGCCTCATCTCTCTCAACGGAGACGGCCATACGGGCTACGGGCACGGCTCATCATGTGTCGATAGTGCCGTTGACCACTATCTTCTAACGGGCATCCCCCCCGCGCAGGATCTGACCTGCACCTCGCCTATCTAGCCAGCCCGTCCGCAAAGGTGGTAATTAGCACCCCTTTTGATAGGGCAAGATATTACTTATGCGTCTAGACCATGTTTCCTATGTGACCTCCCACGAGCAACTCGCCGATACCGTGCAGCGCCTCGGATCCCGACTCGGTTCGACCTTCGTCGACGGAGGAGTTCATCCTCGATTTGGCACCCGCAACTTCACGATGCCACTTAGCGACGGTCACTACATTGAAGTTGTCTGTCCACTAGATCACCCAGCATCAGATGCATCACCGTTTGGCAAAGCAGTTTCGCAGCGCGCAAAAGAAGGCGGCGGATGGCTCACTTGGGTTGTATCCGTTGATGACGTGGCAAAGGTTGAATCCCGGCTTGGTCGCCCCGCCGTAGATGGTCACCGGACAAAGCCAGACGGCACTGATCTTCGCTGGAAGCAGATCGGCGTACTAGGAACTTTGGAAGATGCCCAACTCCCATTCTTTATTCAGTGGTTGTCGGAAGAGCACCCATCTGAAGACGGAAAGCCCCACGCAAAGATCGTCAAGATCGAAGTCGCTGGCGATGAAAAGAGCATTGAAGAATATTGCGGATGCGACATGGCTCATGCCGTCGGTGACATTGAAGTTGTATGGGTAGATCCCGCCGACAATGATGGCGAAAGCGGAATTGTCGCTGTGCACCTTGAGACTCCAAATGGAGTAGTTCGAATCGACTAATCCTTTTTGTTGTTGCCTAAGGTGTACGCATTTTTTCGATGCGCTATCTGAATGACGAGCACTCGGAAGACTCGATTGTTGAACGTGTAAATGACGCGATAATTGCCCACCCGAATGCGATAGCCATCTCGCCCGGTCAATTTCAGGGCCCTCGGCGGAAGTGGGTTCTCTGCAAGAGATTCGATCACTCCTGAACTACGGAGTTTGTCTTTCTTAGGGATTTCTTTGAGCGATTTT
>CAYXIS010000069.1:0-8961 GCA_964465545.1 uncultured Bifidobacterium sp.
AGAGCCCGGAACTCATAATTCCGTCGTCGTCGGTTCGAGCCCGACCCGCCCCACTATGTGTGGCTCGTTACTTTCTCGCGCACGACTTCGTTAGGAGTAGAAACTTGTACGGACTCTTAGCATTAATTGTCGGCGTACTCTCATCAGTACAAGGTCGTGCTAACGGTCAACTTGGGGTGGACATTCATAGCGCTTTGGGTGCAGCGATCATTTCCAACATCATCGGATTGGCAATCCTTTGGGCCATGCTTCTCGGCCGAAAAGCTGACAGAAAAGGTTTCAATAAACTTGCTCGCGCAGTGAGGACGGGCGAGTTGGGGTGGTGGATTCTTCTTGCTGGTGTTGGCGGTGGGTTGTTCGTATCCATGCAAAGCATTGCTGTCCCTCAAATCGGAGTTGCAATCTTCACCATCTGCATCGTTGGTGGGCAAGCGCTGTCATCACTCCTTGTAGACAAGATTGGGTTCTCAAGTAACGGCAAACAACACATCACTTCGCGGAGAGTATTCACTGCAGCCTTGACTCTCATTGCAGTCACCATTGCGGTGTATCCAGAAATCGGCGAAGCCAATTTCAATCTCATCACGATTTTCCTCTGCATTGGCGCAGGAGTCGTTGGATCGTTCCAATTTGCAATGAACAGCCAAATAAATCACGTCACAGACCGTCCAATTGTCACGACCTGGCTTAATTTTCTTGTCGGGACGGTCTTCATTGCCGTGGCACTGGCAATTGACTTTGCAAAGGGAGGTTCGATCGGAACCCTTCCGCACAATCCATGGGTCTACATCGGTGGACCGTGCGGCGTTCTATTTATTGCCGTGGCGTCAATCGTGGTCAAATCAATGGGAGTTCTCGACTTTGTTCTTTTTTCGGTAACCGGCCAACTTGTAGGCGCGCTCCTCCTAGATTGGCTGATGCCTACCCATAAAGGTGCACTCAACGGCTTTCTCATTACCGGAACAGCCATCACGCTGGGTTCCATCTTGCTTTCTAAGTATTCTATGACGGCAAAGGACGGCGCATCGGATCTTTAAACTACTTTCTGAATTACTCCGGGCTTCATCGCTAACGTCAGGGAGGCCTGTGGGACTGAGTTGTAGATGGTCACCGTCGCATTCTGATTCTTAATAGTGACCATGGCCTTATAGGGAGTCGCGGGGTTGTATACAATCGAATTTCCCGAATCGCCTTGGCTCATCTGGAAACTTCCAGGGCCGGCAACGTCCTGTGAATATGCCTGCGCTTCCTTCGCGGTGAAGTGGTGGTGAGTTTGCACGACCAGAGTGGCCGGATCCACTTTGGCAATGTCGGCACTCTTTGGGAAATAGGAAACGGTCACTTCACCGGGCGTCGTTGAGATGAGTGTGTACTTATCGGAAGAATTCGGTCCAACCCAGTAGGCGACGAGTTTCTCCTCCCTCACGAAGTCTCGGAGTTCTTTGGCAGAGAATGCGACCGCACCGGAGGACTTGAGGGTATCGGTGAGGTTATGGCGCGAGTTGGCCGTGGCGATCTCAAAGACGGTAAAAACGAGGGCCATGGACAATATGGCATCCACTGCCAGGTGGAACTTGAGGTGGGGACGAGATCGGTTGTAGTGAAGAAGATGCTTTACTTCTCTCGAAATGGGCGCTAAGAGATTGGGCATGACCATTGCCATCAGTTCACATTCCGGCCGTGACGCAGTGTGATGCGGGTCTCATACCCTAAGAGTGCCAGCACTCTTGACTTTCTCATATATACGAAAGCCCCACTCTCTTTGTGGATATCACTTAGTTGTCCATTTTGAGGTACTTTGCGAGCGTAATCAGTACCATTTGACCAGCGTAAATAATTATGACCAGTCATATTTGTGGTCGCTTATGGAGGTTATGGATGCAAGGCAAGGACAGTACCGACACGACAACGGCTCCACACGTGCGCTTGCTCGTTGTAGACGACCATCCGATCTTTCGCGCCGGTTTATGCGAACAACTTGCGGGCGGGGCCGAAGGTATCGAGATCGTTGGAGAGGCAGAGGATGGCGAGAAGGCCTGCGCGATGGTCGCCGCCCTTCACCCAGATGTTGTGCTCATGGATTGCCACATGCCAGTGATGCGGGGACTTGAGGCAACGCAGAAGATTAAGCAAGATTTTCCGGATACCAAGGTCATCGTATTCTCAGCAACCGCCGAGATAGATCGAGTTCGAAAGGTTCTGCAGGCGGGAGCAAACGGATATCTGCTCAAGACCGCCAGCACAGCAGAACTTCGAAGAGCAATTACGACCGTCCTAGGGGGTGCGACAGTCATCACACCAGCGATTGCCTTTGAAGTCGATGCTCCAGATCATGAGGCTCCGACAGAGAATTCCTTCGGACTAACCAAGCGAGAGATTCAGATTTTGGAGTTGGCGGCACGAGGAGTGACCAACAAACAAATAGGCGAGCAACTAAATCTAAGCAACCGGACAATCGAAGTTCATATGCACAACATCTTTATGAAACTCGGGGTCTCCTCCCGGACGGAGGCTGTTACTCGGGCCATACGGGACCGCTCAATTCAACTGCCCCTTTAAGACCAGTCCTGACGTGAAATCAACGCCTAGTCCATCGTTTACTCGACGCTTCGCGACATTGATACGTGAAAATTCTCCTCTATTCCGTGACTACCGTTTTTGGCTTATTCAGGTGCTTAATCTGATTGCGTGCATACAACTCATTTCACTTCCTTCAAAGGGCAACAACGTGAAGGAGCTAACTAAGTTCCTTGAGAATTCATGGATTCTCAAGTCCTTCGTCCTCTTCTTCTTAATTGCCGCACTTTCCTCAGGCGTGATTTTTGGATTACCTGGCGCCGTATTTACGATCCTCGTAGCATCGCTACTCGTCATCCCGAAGCTGATCATTTGGACTTCCGTGCCGTACTACACCGTAATATTGGCGAGAGTGGCCGTCATTAGCGCTTTATCCGTTGCCGTCGCATACCTAGTCTCTCGCGAACGCGCTGCACGTTTCAATCTGCAGATACTCAACGAGAAAATGAAGGAAATCATCAACGAAAAAGACAGGTTCTTCAAACTCGCCAGCCAAGCGCAGGAGAATGAGCGGAAACGAATCGCCAGAGATCTGCACGATGATTCGCTCCAACTGCTTGCCACAGTCATCCACCAACTCGATGGTGCAATCAACTCAGAGAATGCGGAAAAAGCAAACGCCCAAGTACTCCGCGCCAAAGAAACCATCACCCAAACTTCCGACGCCATCCGCAGATACTGCGAAGAACTGCGTCCCTTGCTTCTGGACACACTGGGGCTTTATCCCTCGGTGGAATGGATTGGCAAGGAGATGGAAAAAAGCACGGGAATCAAGATGGATTTCAACTCAGAGGGGGAACACCGCTCCCTTCGCGAGGAAGACAGAATTCACATCTTTAGAGTTATGCAAGAGGCTTTTCACAATATCGAAAAGCACTCAAAGGCCACAGCGGTGCGCGTCCGATGGAAGTATCTCGATGGCGGCTTGGAGATTTCGGTCACCGACAACGGGATCGGAATGTGGAATTTTGGCCCAGCCCCCGCTAGGTCCCTTGGAATCCAGGGGATGTACGAGCGCACAGAACTCGTTGGGGGCAAACTCAAAATTGAAAGCCAGCCAGGATTTGGCTCCAAAGTGACTCTTCACATTCCCCTTGAATAAGCATTTCCTAGCCGTTCCTGACCTTTTCTTCAATAATCGGTGACCTACTGGCAATTTTGGATTAGTCTTTTAGCACATCGTAAGCAACTCGATAGCGGACTGGAGAACCGTGATGTCAGAGACAAAGTGGATTGCACAAAAAGTCTCAACACTTTTCGATGATGCTGTGCCCATTAAGTTCGCGGCCTTCGATGGAAGTGCGGCCGGGAACCTTAACTCCCCTAATATTCTTGAAATCAAATCGCCGCTTGCACTTCGCTACATTCTCAGCCACCCAGGGGATCTCGGACTCGCCCGCGCGTACGTTACGAATCATTTGGACATCCGCGGCGACATTCATCAAACTCTTCTTGCTCTAAAGGACTTCATCAAACACCCCCTCCCAGTGGACGGATTGGCAAAATTAGCAAAGGCTGTAGGTCCGACCGTGGTCGTCAGGCCAGACCTACCTGCAGAAGAAGCTCCCCCTCGTTATCGGCGTGGACTCCTTCATTCGCTCACCCGCGACAAATCCGCCATCCATCATCATTATGATGTTTCCAACGATTTCTATTCGATGATTCTGGGTCCAACAATGGTCTACTCATGCGCGGTATTCACGTCTGAAGACAGTTCTCTCGAGGCAGCACAGCTGGAGAAGGTCGATCTCATCTGCAGAAAACTCGACTTGAAACCTGGGATGAAATTGCTCGACGTGGGCTGCGGATGGGGCACGCTCATCCTTCACGCCGCCAAGGAATACGGTGTTAAGGCAGTTGGCGTCACCCTCAGCACTAATCAGGTGGAACTTGCACGAACGAGAGTCGCAAAGGCCAACCTTGAAAATAGCGTTGAAATTCGACTCCAGGACTACCGCGAGATCTCGGAAACTGATTACGATGCCATTTCCTCGGTAGGTATGAGCGAACACGTCGGTGATTCGAAACTCGACCTCTACTTCAAACAGTTGCACGAACGCATCAAGGATCAGGGACGCATCCTCAACCACTGCATCACCCGACCGACTTCGCTAGAGCGCGCACGTGCGGGTGCATTCATTGACCGTTACATATTCCCGGATGGGGAGCTCACCTCCCCGAGTCGTGTAGTACAAGCCATGCACAACTCCGGTTTCGAGCTTCGCCACAGCGAAAATCTTCGCGAGCACTATGCAAAGACTTTGGCCAAATGGTGCGAGAATCTCAAAAGCAACTGGAATGAAGCAGTCGCCGAAGTGGGCGTCAATCGCGCTCGAATTTGGAATCTTTATATGACGCTAAGCCAGATCGGTTTCGAATCAAATTCCATTCAGGTGCACCAGTTCTTAGGCGTGGATAATGATGCTTCAGGGCGGAACAATATTCCCCTACGGCTTGGTTTCTGAAATCAAAGTCAACAGTTCGCCATCCACATAAACATCGTAGATCCGTTTAGTGGAAGGATACTGAACTTCGACAACTTTATCCGTGCTCGGAATTGAAAACCGCACGATATGGGGTCTCGAAGAATCCGTTGAGCCAACTGTGCCGTCCGATGCCACAAAATCATCCCTATCCGTTGAAAGATTGGACCTACCTGGCTGTTCTCTGGTTAACGCTTTAGAATACGTCTCAACGGTGA
Organism: uncultured Bifidobacterium sp.; assembly: GCA_964465545.1. Classification (GTDB taxonomy): domain Bacteria; phylum Actinomycetota; class Actinomycetes; order Nanopelagicales; family Nanopelagicaceae; genus QYPT01. The sequence continues at coordinate 5,279 of CAYXIS010000069.1, forward strand.
GATTGAACCGATCAGGATGATTGACGCTCACGCCTTGAGGCAGGTAAGTCACAATGATCTCGCTTCGATCCCTACAAATAATGGTGTATTTGTATCCTGGTTTTGGACCGAGCCAATATGCCACAATCTTTTCATCCTTCACATGTTTGATTAGTTCGGTAGATGTCATCGCCACCGCGCCAGAGCGCATGAGTTCATCGGCTCGTGTTCCTTCAGTGATGTGATTGGCAAGGCCAAAGCCAATAAGAACAAGCGCGCTTGATAAAAGTGCATCTATGAAGATATTCCTCTTGAAATGGGGGTGATTGCGGCCGTACCGCGCAAAGACGTCACGCTGTTTACTGACGAGTCCCAGCAACGAACTCTTTACTTCGTTCATATTGATCACGCTTCTTCATGCAAGGCAACGGTGGCGAGTTTTTAGTATGAACACATTCGCCTTCTTTTATCTTCAGGATAAATCACTCTGATCAATCTGCAAAGCAATCGACTCGTGATACTCCTCACCAACCTTGATCTGGACTATCAATTGAGTCTCCAACTTCAGGAGTTCGGGATATTCCGGAGATTCCTCATCTTCAAGACCTTTCTAACCTTTTCCAAATCTTTACAAGATCCTTAAGATTTCCTCGAGTTCACCCATCAGGATTTGGGTACCAGAGAAAATGAGACCAGGGCGCGGGGGACGTTAATGAGGCAAATAACCAAGTTCGGCATAGGAATTGCGGTTGTAGGAGTACTTCTTACAGGAGTTCTCCCAGGGGCCAATGCAACAAGTAAACCGACGCCTTCCTTGATGAAGCAGATATATGTCGGCGACCACCTCCACACCATGAGCGTCATGGGCAATCGTTACTTTGTAACAGGCCACGAGGGTGCGGGAATCTCGTATGACGGAGGAATAAGTTGGAAACCCATATCCACACTTGATGGTGCGGATGTGATGAGCTGGACCACATCTACTCAAGGGATCCTTGCCGGCGGACATTTTGGGTTATTTAGGTCAACGGACAAGGGCCTAACCTTTAGACGAATTACGTTCTTCGGTTCCACGTCAGATGTGCATGCCATCGGCGCATTCGGAAAGACCGTTTATCTTGGCTCTCCCCAGGTAGGTCTCTTGATGTCCACAGACGGCGGCACGTCGTGGAAAATTCGCAATGCAAAGGTCGGTCAGAATTTCATGGGTTCAATGTTGGTGGATCCAAAGAATCCCAAACGGATTATTGCTCCAGATATGTCGGCAGGATTGGCAATGAGTTCAGACGCCGGTCTCACCTGGTCGCCTCTCGGCGGGCCTGCTGGACCGATGGCCGTGGCGTGGAATCCAAAGAACATGAAGGAGATAGCATCGATCGGAATGATGGACAGCGGCTTGAGTATTGATGGTGGCAAGACATGGAAAGAACTCCGGCTCCCGAGTGGTGCGGCCGCAATTGACTTCTCCGCGGACGGTAAGAAACTCATAGTTGGGGTGCTCGTCGGCAAGAAGGCGCACATCTCCACGAGCCTTAATGATGGCAAGAGCTGGAGCACTCCAATTCCGACCCCAACGGCCAAGAAAGTCGCTGCGATGGATCCAAATATGCCTGGAATGGATCACGTCGAACTTGCCTCTGCAAATCGACCATTGGCCCTCACCTTGGGAACCTTTGGAATTGGAACCTCTTCAGTTCTTGTCACTGCCTTGCTCATGCGAAGAAAAGATCGAGCAAAGATCGCGTCTAAGAAATCCGCATCGGCCACCCGCGGTTCTGGCACATGAGCATTGACCAAGGTATCCAGAGTTCTGAATCCATCGATGTAGAGCCGAGAGGGCGCAATCTCCTAAAGTTTCGCGCCGTGAGATCGGTAATGCGCAGTCGCTGGTATCCCGGGGTCTTGCAAATTCCTATCGCTGCAGTATTCGGATTGATCGCGTACGAGTTACTGGTTGGCCCATCGAGTGCTCATGACAATGCCGGAACAGCACTTATGTGGGTACTGTGGTGGCCGCTCATCCCGATCGTCTTCGTCTTTCTCGGACGCTTCTGGTGTGCAGTGTGCCCCTTTGCGACTCTTTCAGACTTTGTCCAAAAACTGGTTGGAGTCAATCGCCCAGTGCCGGTCTTCCTCAAGCGCTATGGGATCTGGATCATCGATGCCACATTCATAGCGATCACATGGGCTGACCATGTCTGGGGAATTGTGGAGTCCCCGTGGGGTTCGGGGATCTTGCTCCTCCTACTGACATTCGCCGTTATCGTTTCAGGAGCATTCTTCCAACGCCGAACCTTCTGCCGTTACCTCTGCTTTCTCGGGGGTTTATCTGGCAACTACGCAAGAACAGGAATGGTCGCCCTTCGCGCAGACACAGATATTTGCGCAACGTGCAAATCAAAGGCGGCCTGTTTTAATGGAACTGAAAAAGTTGCCGGATGCCCGCTGTTCTCCTTCCCACGCACAATGGACTCGAATGCGAACTGCAACTTGTGTGCTAACTGCATCAAGAGTTGCCCAAATGATGCAATCACCCTGACGGTTCGCAAGCCAACCCAGGAACTCTGGTATCTGCGCTCGCCGAAGATTGAAGAGTCTTTTCTGGCAATGGCGATCATGGGAATTGTCCTTATCCAGCACGTCACAATGTTGGAGATTTGGACTCAAATACTTGCGGCCGTCGAGAGAATCACCGGTGTCAGCAACTATGCATTCATCTTCACGATTGTCTTTGCGGTAGGGGTGTCAATTCCCGTTGGTCTCTTGGCCATTGCCGGGAAAATAGCTAGCAAAACAAATCTCGAAAGCACCCGCCAGAATTTTGCACGATTCGGTTATGCGCTTATCCCGCTAGACGTTGCGGGACACGTAGCCCATAACCTCTTTCATCTTCTAGCTGAAGGTAAATCAGTCTTCTATACCGTGGCTTCACTCTTTGGAAGTCACGCGACAGGCTCATCTGCCATCGTGGGAAATGGAACCATCCGCATACTCCAATTCGCAGTTCTTGCCCTTGGCTTATGGGGTTCCTTCTACACCGTTCGTCGGATTACGTACCGTCGATACAGTGACCCGACGATCCGCTCGACTACCCTGGTGCCCTACTCGATTCTTATCGCCGCGCTCGGCGCACTAAACGTAGCCATGTTCTTATTCCCTATGGCCCATCGGATGTAAATCAAGTACTTCAGCGCTATTTCTTTCCCAAATCTTTACAGAATGATTAACCGTTTCACGGTGTTCGAGCGCGACACTTAAATCATGGGTCAGGTCCTGTTCTCTACGACGATCCTGGCGTCTTTTCTGGGCGGCATTGTTGCGTTACTGGCCCCATGCTGCGTCTCGGTCATGCTGCCTGCATACTTCGCCTCGACATTCCGACGCCGTAGCCAGATATTGGCTATGACCTTAGTTTTCACGGCTGGTGTGGGCACGATCATCCTGCCGATCGCCCTAGGTGCCGCCGCAGTCAGTCGAGCCCTCATCGAGTACCACATCGGGATATTCACCGTTGTTGGCCTGATCATGTTCGCTGCCGGCTTGGCCACTTTATCTGGATGGAAAATGATGTTGCCGATGCCCTCTAGAAAGGGCAGCAATTCTGGCATCGGATCCGTTTACGGATTGGGGGTTTTCTCTGGCGCCAGCAGCGCATGCTGTGCTCCCGTACTTGCAGGTGTTGCGGCGCTCTCAGGTGCCGCCTC
>CAYXIS010000070.1:0-8871 GCA_964465545.1 uncultured Bifidobacterium sp.
CTACATCATTATCATTCTTCTTGGAAATCAGATGCTGACATCGACTCTTGATGAGAAGGAAAACCGTGTAACAGAGATGATCCTGACGACGATCAACCCCACTAACTTGGTCCTTGGAAAGGTCATTTCACTCTTCGTTCTCGGTGTTCTTCAGATGGTCATTTTTTCTCTCCCCATTGTCACCGGGTACCTATTCTTCAGAAGCGACCTCAATCTGCCGAACATTGACTTCTCTCATCTTGTTTTTGATCCCCAGCAAATGACATTCGGCGCACTCATGCTCCTCGGCGGGTTCGCCTTGTTCACCGGCACGTTGGTCGCTCTCGGGGCCGCCATGCCTACCGCAAAGGATGCAGGACCGATCTTTGGCGGTCTCATAACCTTGATCTTCGTTCCCTTTTACGTCTTTTCTTTGATCGCGAGTGATCCAAGCGCGCTAATCGTCCAGATCTTCTCCTACTTTCCGTATTCAGCACCAGTTACCGGGATGCTCCGGAATGGATTTGGAACCCTTCCCCTGTGGCAAGGCGTTGTCGTGGTTGCCGAATTGTGGATACTTGCGGCGATAGTACTGAGGCTCGCGGTCCGTCTCTTCCGTTATGGTTCAATCGAATATTCACGGAAATTGTCCCTCCGAGAAATATTCTCGGCGTGACACAATAATGCGTGCCCATCGAACTCCTGACCTCTGCTGATGATTTCTTATCGAGAACTCATTCATTGAGAGTCGCGGACGCCTTTCGAACCAACATTCTCGGAAGCGTCGCCACAGCCGTTGCAGATGGCAGCCTTACCTATGATGACTACCTCTGGTGGATTGCGAGTGATGACCAAGGTCGGGTGACCGGGGCTGCGATGAGGACGGCGCCTCATGGAATGGTTCTCTCCCCCATGCCGATTGAGGCCATAACCGAACTTGCAAGAGCAGTTTCCATCCATGACGATGGACTCCCCGGTGTCTCAGGACCGACGAGCATCGTTGAGAATTTCGTCGAGCAATATCGAAAGACTGGCAGCGAGGGTTCTTCCAGAAAGTCGGTGGTCGAAGAAGAGCACCTTCTCTACGCACTCAGGGAATTAGCCATTCCCTCGGTGAAAGGCGAGATGACCATGGCCGTCCCTGAGGATTTCGATTTGCTTCTTAAGTGGTATCAAAATTTCGGAGAGGACACCGGCGTCTTCATGCCCAATCCGCAAGGCTCGATACATGCCGGATTGGGGCGCGGTTCCTACCGCTTCTGGGTCGTTGGTGGAGAGAAAGTTTCAATGGCAGGTCACGCACCACTCGTAAATTCACCCACCGGAAGTATCGCTCGTGTCGGACCCGTCTATACGCCGCCTTTGCATCGACGCAAAGGATATGCAGGTGTGTTGACCGCTGTGTTGTCTAAGGAGCTATCGGCCAAGGGTGCGAAGGTGATGCTTTACACCGATGCTAAAAATCCCACCAGCAATAGCATCTACCAGAAGATCGGGTTTGAAATGATTGATCAGAATGTGTTGTTCACGTTTTCGGTAGAAAATGATTAAAGATTTGCGGGATCTCTCTCGCTTTCATGGTTTCCTTCCTCTCATACTCTCCCGCTTCATCTCAAATGTAGGAAACGGTCTCTCCCCTATCGCGCTCGCATACGGAGTTCTGAGCCTGAAGGGATCTACGGGCACTGATCTCAGTCTTGTCATGACAGCGCGCATTGCACCGATGATTATCTTTATGCTGCTTGGCGGAGTTATTGGAGATAGATTCAAGAGAAATCGCATTGTTGGAGGCAGCGATGTGATCGGAAGCATTATCGCAGGTACAAGCGCCATCTCCTTTATCGCAGGATTCGCGAACGTTCCACTGCTCTGCCTGATGGGTGGCTTGTTCGGGATCCTCAACGCCTTATGGTGGCCTGCAATGTCAGGTGTCCTGCCAGAAATACTTCCCAAAGATTCTCTCCAGAAGGGAAATGCTGTGGTTGGTCTTTTGAGCAATTTCGGCTTCGTCTTCGGAGCCCTTATCGGAGGAACGGTAGTCACGCTTTATGGATCTGGATGGGCGCTCCTAGTTGATGCGATCACCTTCATGATCGCAGGACTGCTGGTTTGGAATATCAACCTGCCACCGATGCCAGATCGTGAAAAGAATTCCATGCTTCACGATCTCAAAATTGGATGGTTTGAGTTCATCTCCAGGTCGTGGGTCGTAGCGGTAGTGATTTGCTTTACCTTCATGAACCTCTGCTTCGAAGCAACTCTTTCAGTCCTTGGTCCTCTTGCTTTTAACTCCGGAGGCCACGGACCTCGGAATTGGTCGTTCAACCTTGCAGCGATCACTGCAGGAATGATCGTTGGCGGAGTTGCCTCCTTCAAGATTCACTTCTCCCGCCCGCTCGTTCTGGGAATGATCGCAATCGCACTTGTCCCAGGATGGATCTATTCGATGGGACTGGAACTCCCCCTGGGAATTGTCCTACTCGGAGCGTTTGTCGCAGGCATCGCCGTAGAAATTTTCAGCGTCGTCTGGGGAACTTCCATGCAAACCAATATTCCTGAAGAGTCGTACTCACGCGTGATCTCCTACGACGCATTCGGTTCTTATGCGCTTGCGCCAATCGGCATCGCTTTCGCCGGACCAATGGCCAGTTGGATTGGGATCTCTAATACTCTGATAGTTGCTGCGTCTGTCTCGCTCGTTGCAGCTTTAATTCCGCTCGCACTGAAATCGGTTAGGGAATTGAAATACCAAATCGCCGAGTAGTCTCACTCCGCCTGCATCTCTCCTGAAAAGATGTGCGACCACACTTGAATATCGTGCAACCCGTCAGCACGCCCTTGGGCTTTTCGCAAAGTGCCCTCGTACTTAAAGCCTGCCTTTTCTAAAGCCATTTGCTCAGCAATGTTCTCAATATCAGTCTGTGCCTCAACGCGAACAATTCCTTGCCTATGCAATTCATCTGCAAGCAAGCGCTGGGCGATTGCACCAATCCCCTTTCCTCGATATTCGTTAACAATGCCAATCCCTATGTTCAATGCCCTTGAGCCGGGTGTTGGGCCATACCAAACTGAGTGTGCCGAAAGATCACCTACAGGAATCTCCGTTCGGTCATCTTGGGTAAGTGTGATGAGCCAGCGCGACATGACTATGTCTCGAGTCTCTGGAGCCATCTCGCCCCATTCACTGTAGATACTCGTACTCACCGGTTTTGGGTAATCCTCATCAATCGCACGAATGGATACCGTGCCTAAATCGTCTAGATAATTTTCATTTATCACGTCTTCATCATAAACCTGCACCTCCCTGTTGGCACGAGCAACTGCCGTTGATTCGCACATGGGAAGCCCTCGTGAGAACTTTTCGAAGCCGATTGTTAGGGTCTTCGCATTCGCCAAGAAGCAGAGAGAATGTGAGAACAAATGTCTGACGTAAAGGAATGGTCCTTCGAAACTCTTCAAATACATGCAGGCCAAAGCGCCGACCCGACCACCGGCGCCCGTGCCCTTCCCCTCTATCAAACTACCGCCTACCAATTTCGTGATACGACGCATGCGGCAAATCTTTTCGGACTTGCGGAACTCGGAAACATTTACACGCGCATCAACAATCCGACGCAGGATGTAGTAGAGCAAAGGCTCGCCGCACTTGAGGGTGGAGTTGCTGCGCTGCTCCTGGCATCAGGGTCTGCTGCCACAACTTTCTCAATCCTCAACGTGGCTGAAGCCGGCGACCATATCGTTTCGAGCCCGAGTCTCTACGGTGGCACATACAATCTCTTTCACTATACCCTCCCTAAATTCGGCGTAGAAGTGACTTTCGTAGACGACCCCAACGATCTCGAGTCTTGGCGAAAGGCGATTCGTCCCAACACAAAGGCGTTTTTCGGAGAGACCATTGCCAACCCCAAGAATGAAATCCTAGATATCGAGGGCGTTGCGAAGGTGGCGCATGAGTTCGGTGTCCCTCTCATCGTCGACAACACCGTAGCGACTCCGTACATTCTTCGCCCCATCGAGCACGGAGCAGATGTAGTCGTTCACTCGGCGACGAAATTCCTATCAGGACATGGCAACACCGTGGTCGGAGTCATCGTTGACGCCGGTAAATTCGACTATGCGAAATACCCAGAGAGGTTCAAGAACTTCAACGAACCAGACGAGAGTTACCACGGATTGGTCTATGCACAAGCCCTTGGGGTGGGATCAGCTTTCGGCGCAAACCTCTCTTACATCTTCAAGATTCGCCTTCAACTCCTAAGAGATATCGGCGCCGCCGTAAGTCCGTTCAATGCGTGGCTGCTTGCGCAGGGTCTTGAGACTTTAAGCTTGCGGATAGATCGCCATCTTGAGAACGCAAAGGAGATTGCCACTTGGCTCGAGGCGCACGCGGATGTGGAGAAGGTCAATTACGCGTCTCTACCTTCCTCTCCTTGGCACAGGCTTGCAAAGAAATATGCACCCAAGGGTTCGGGGGCAGTTGTGTCTTTCGAACTCAAGGGCGGCATTCAGTCTGGCAAACGTTTTGTCGAATCACTCAAGTTATTTAGCCATGTGGCCAATATCGGCGACGTCAGGTCCCTGGTCATCCACCCAGCGACAACGACACATTCGCAGCTCAGTGCCCAAGAACAGTTGGATGCAGGCGTCACTCCTGGGCTGGTTCGGTTGAGCCTTGGGCTTGAAAACATCGACGACATCAAGGCCGATCTTGAGAGCGGTTTCCACGCAGCGCGGTCTTCTTGACGGGCAGGGTCGTGAAGGGCGGCCCTGCAGGAGTCTGCACCCCTGCGAATCTAAACACAGGGGCGTAGACTCCCCGAGCATGACGTCAGTAAAACAGGCCCCCGAACAGGGATCGGTGCCGCCACCCAAACTTCGGGGCTGGTTTCACCTAGGCGCAGCGCCAGTCGTCTTTGTTGCCTCTCTCGTTCTTTTCATCTTGAGCAAAGATTCGCTCAAGTTCGCGGTGGCTCTGTACTCCTTCACGGCCATCACTCTCTTCACCGTCTCGGCGATTTACCACCGGGTGAATTGGAGTCCAAGGAATAAGAAGATCTGGCGCCGATGGGATCACGCCAACATCAATTTGCTCATCGCGGGCTCGGTCACGCCTTTTGCCGTGACTCTTCTCCACGGTCGTGACAGGACAATTTTGTTGTCGGTCATGTGGATTGGCGCCGTCGTCGGGGTCGGTCTTCGCGTCTTCTGGCTCAACGCCCCTCGCTGGCTCTATGTTGCAAACTACTTACTCCTTGGGTGGGGCGCCATTGTCTTTGCCCCGGCGATGTATCGCTCGGGCGGCCTATGGATTCTCATTCCAATCCTCCTCGGCGGGCTTTTCTATTCCCTAGGCGCCGTCTTCTATGCCCTCAAACGCCCGGGACGATTTGCACGATATTTTGGATTTCACGAGCTTTTCCATATATTCGTGATTGCAGCTTGGATCTCCCAGTACATAGGCGTATCGATCGCCATTTACCGCCAGAAATAGGTCAATTCGCACTCCGCAATTGGGGCACTTTTGACGCCTTCCCTTGTTGCTCTAACCTGTCCTCCTACAGGTAATAAGCCAGCAGACAAGGGGCCAGCGGCAATGAGTGAGAAGAGTTCCTTCCTTAACTGGGTCGGATTTAAAGGCGAGGAAACGAACGCTCCCGGATCAGTTGACCGAATCAGAGAACTCGAAGCACAACTGGCCGACCTTCGTTCTCGCCGCGACATCACAGCCCTGTCCAAAGAAGAGTTTGAAATTCTCGCCACTGAAACGGCGATGACGATCATCAAGTCGGCCCAGCTTCGCGAGGCAAAAGCTCAGGCAATGGCAGATCGCGTCCTCAATGAGACAGCGCGCCAAGCAAAAGATGCCCTCGAGACTGCAGAGCAGAAGGCAACATCCCTACTCTCTGGTGCCGAGGCTCGAGGGAGAAAGTATCTGCAAGCTGCCGAAACCGAAGCACAGGAACTGCGCGAGAAAATCGAACTCGAGGCTGAGACTCTTCTTGAGAACAGGAAGCGTGAGGCAGCGCATCTAACTACAACTGCACGTCGCGAGGGCGAGCGCATCATCGGCGAGGCGACCCATGACATCAGGGAATATCGTCAATGGCTGTCAAATGTCATCTCTGAGGCCGAACGACTCTACAAGGTGCAGGTTCAATCTTTGGATGCCGCCGAAAGCGCCATCCATCAATCACGCTCGCGTCTAGAATCAGCATTCCTTCATCTTGCTCAGTTGCAGAAAAGCGTGATCGAAAGCCTAAACGCAGACGACACCGTCGTTAAGAATGGACCTATCAAAATTGCAAGCGAGCGGACCAAGCCGGCAATCGACGCACCCCGCAAGCCAGCGAAAAAAGTGGTGAAGAAAGCCGCTGTAAAGCGGAAATAATCTCAGGTGGCAGAAATACGAAGTATCCGCCATATCCCCGCAATTGATGGCCTACGCGCGATTGCCGTCATCGCTGTCCTCCTTTACCACCTAGGTTTCGCATGGATCCCTGGAGGCTTTCTCGGCGTTGACCTCTTCTTCGTCATCTCCGGTTACGTCATCACTCGCCTACTACTCGACTCAATTCAACGAAGCGGAGGACTAGACCTTCGCGGTTTCTACGCCGCACGAATTCGTCGTTTGCTCCCAGCCCTACTTTTCATGATCGTTTCGACGGCTCTGTTTGTAGGTGTCTGGGCACCGGAGGCAATAAAGCGCTTCCTCACCGACGTACCTTTCGTGCTAACTGGCACTATGAACTGGGCTCTCGTCTATCGTCACCAGGACTACTTCGAGGCAATCGGGCGGCCTCCACTGCTGCAGCACACATGGTCTTTGGCGGTGGAAAGCCAGTTCTATCTTGTCTGGCCCTTGATACTTCTTTTGGTGCTCAAGCAATTTGGAAGGAAGATGATTCCAGGAGCTGCGATCGCGATCGCGACTGTGTCCGGCGGCGCTCTGTTGTTTCTTTCACTGCGTCTTGATGCGACAAATAGTCAGCGCGTTAGCCACGTCTATTTCGGCACTGATACTCACAGCATCGGGCTCTTTCTCGGAGCAGCATTGGCGGTGAGTTGGATCCCACAGAATCTCAGCACGAAGATCACAAAACGTGCTCAGGATTTCGTGGATGGGATCGGGGTTGTCGGCTTGCTAGGAATTGTCTCCTGCTTCCTGTTCATCAACGAATCTGATGCGACCCTTTACCGAATCGCTTTCCCTTTAGCTGGCCTCTTTGGTTGTGCGATCATCACCTCGCTCGTGCACCCGGCATCACGTTTCGCCCCACTTCTTAGCACCAAGCCGATCCTCTGGATCGGCGAGCGTTCATACGCAATCTACTTGTGGCATTGGATCATCTTCCAAGTAACAAGGCCCACCGTCGATCTCGCGGGCGCGACATGGGCGTTGTACGCCTTGCGGATGCTGATCGTATTCGCACTTGCAGATATTTCACTTCGATGGATTGAATTGCCGATTAGATCAGGTGCGGTTGAATCATGGTTTAGAGGAATGAAATACCGGACAAAGAAAGTGCGAATTCGACAGAAGAGTTCTGTAGTTGCCGGACTGCTTGCCCTAATCATCGCCACATCGTTGGTAAGTGCGAACGCTCTGAGTTACGGCACCCGCCAACGTGAGGCACTGAAAGCAAGTCTCACGACCGCTGTGACTCAGATTCAAACTCCGAATCCAACGAAATCCTCAGTCTGGCTCACGGGAGATTCAGTGATACTGGGAATTCGCTTCGATCTCAGTCAACACGTGCCGATCGGCTTGGTCAACGCCCGAGTAGGACGCCAAGCAGGTGAACTCATTACTGTGCTACGCCACGATAAGGCTTCAATGGCGAACTCTCCCGTGATACTAGATTTGGGCAACAACAACCGACTTACCCGTGACGAGGTCCTGGCGGTATTTGAAGAGATAAAGAACCAACCTCAAATAATCCTTGTAAACACTGCAGTTCCAAGGCCCTGGCGCGATGCCAATGACACCCTCATCGACGAGTATGCCAAAAAATACCCTCAGACAACGGTTATCGATTGGCGAGAGATTTCGCGCGGCCACCCCGAGTACTTGGGGCCAGATGGAGTCCACCTAGTTCCAGACGGCATCACCGCCTATGTAGGCGCAATCATGTCGGTGCTCAATAAGGAACTAATAAAATAGCCCTCACACATTTCTGTGCGAGGGCTATTACTTTTATTTCCGCTTAAGAGTATGTACCCGGTAGACCGAAAGCCTTTGCGGCGACAGTCTGTGAATCAGAGTAGACACTTGATACCTTGAACGAAGTCCAACCAGATGTATTTTCTTTCGTTACATCCAAGGAAAGCTGAGCTGCGGGAACCGTTGAAATCAATTTCCATGGACCATTGCTGACTGAGATCTCCACGTTATATCCAGTGAGACCATCGATGGCGGTTGGTGCCTTCCAGAAAATCGTGGCTCCAGTTGAGGTGTAATGCGCGACAACACCTTGAGGTGCTTCGTGCGCCGTCAGCGTCGCGGGAGTTTCTGAGGCACTTGGCGTTGGGGATGCACTTTCGGTTGCAGTCGCAGATGCCGTAGCCGTCGGTGTAGGTGAAGCATTCTTGTCAGAATTTGAGTTATTTCCCTTAGCCCAAACAATTAATCCAAGAAGGATAATTCCCACTCCAACTGCAAAAATAACTCGCCTTGATGCTCCTGGCTTCTTCTCCTGTGATGGTGTGGTTGCCACCGGAGCCGGAGTTGGAACAACAAGGGACGGTGCTGGCGCCGGAGTCGAAACGATTTCTACGCGCGCGTTGCGAGGAGAAGTAATCGGCGCCTCGGGGATAACAATTGTTTCAGCAGCCTTCTTGGCGATCCCCCTCTTGGAGGCCGTCTTCTTCGCGGCTGATTTCTTTGGCGCCCTG
>CAYXIS010000071.1:0-8692 GCA_964465545.1 uncultured Bifidobacterium sp.
CCCAATTGCTGGAGGCGCTTCCATATCAAAGTAGTACTTAGCTGACACGGTACGAGGACCATTGACTGCAGCCACATATTCCACTTCAACAAAGCCGTTCAGGTCGGTTGTTCCCTTTCCAATCGGAACGAGGTTGGTTCCCGGTTTGAACATTGTGGTGCTTTCATAGAACTTCACGAGCGCATCTGCGACCGGTGTAGTCCCATTCTTTATAGTGGCAGTAAGGGCAATCTTTGGTCCCGATGCAACCGCACTTACCGTGACGACCGGTGTGGTGGGCGATGCTGCAGAAGCAGGTGCCGCGCGACCGACACCTATGGTGGCAACCAAGACGAGGAAAACGCCGGCGATGGCGCCCATCCCGTGCTTCGTTTTCGTTGCAGAGGAAGACGTTGAGGGAGCGTCATGCGCAGCAAGTTCTTGAACTTCATGTATTGAAAGTATCGGCACCACTCGGAATAGCAGCATTAGCAGCAGTGGAATTGCTGCAACGCCGGCTAATGTGATCGAGATGGAGACCCAGGTGAAGTGGTAGTACTGGCCGAAAGATCGAGTTAGTTGATCGTAATGCGAGGTTTCTGAGACCATCACTAACCGCTTGAGCCACATGGCGAGAACGACAAGCGTTGATGCAATTACCATGCCAGTGACATTTCTTGTCCACGGTAGTGCGACCATGAGAATGGGGACGATCGCACCGGCCACGATGAACAACCAGAAGGAGACTGCGTAGTCTCCAAGAAGAGTGTCGTGAACAACTTCTGCTACACCTCTTTCTCCTACGTATGCGCCGGGGAGAATGTCTGCGAACGTGAGATAGAGGTAAGTGGCGCCTAGGGCGGCGATCAAGAATCCAAGACGGATGAAATGACGCTCGGTGATGAATGCCTCGAGGTGGTATCCGCGCCTGAATCCAGCGGTTATGACTACCACTAGGGCCACACCCGAATAAAGGGCAGCGATAACAAAATACGGTGCCCAGATACTTTCATGCCACCCTGGTCGACTCACCAACGAGAAGGCCCATGAAAGTACAGAGTGGACGGAGACTGCTAAAGGAATTATGAGGATGGCAATTACTCCAATGGCCCCGCGCAACACTCGATGTTGTCGCGGCGAGGCTACCCAGCCTTGAGAGCAAATTCGATAAAGGAATCTGCGACGTCGTCCAAGTTCTTGAGGATTTTCATTGCGCAATATGGCCATATCCGGAATTAGAGGAAGGAAGAAAAAGATGAATGAGGCGATCATGTATGTAGAAATTGCGACAAAGTCCCAGAAGACTGGTGATTTGAAGTTCGGCTGCAGGATCATGTACATGATTCGATCAGGGCGTCCAAGGTGAGGGATGATAAATGCTGCACCGATGATGACCGTCACGACAGCCATGCCTTCGGCAATGCGTGCAAGAGGGGCGCGCCACGAGGCGCCAGTTAAGAGAAGAATGGCCGATACAACTGCCCCTCCATAACTGACTCCGATGATTGTCACTACATTGGTCAAGTCGATTGCCCAGAATGATCGATTGGAGAACCCAGCAACACCCATACCTTGTTGGAGTTGGACAATCCAAGCCACAATTCCTAGGGCCACTACGGCACCAAGTAGGCCAATCGCAATCCAGAACTTGAAGCTGGCCTTCTTGAACGGTCTCATGCACGCGTCAATAGCGTTAGGCGATTTCGGCACCTCGATTGCATTCTCGAAAGTTGTCATTTCACACCTTCCATCGGGCCGCCGAGAGGTTGGCCATTGCCGAGGATGTAATAAGTGCGAGGATTGGTGCCCAACTCCTCCTTGAATCGAACCGCATTGTTTTCGCGTAGGAATGTTGAGAGTTTTATTGTTGAGACTCCGTTTACGGCTATGTCGGTTATGAGATCACCGATGTAGTGCACGTGATTGGGACAGGCTTCTACGCAAGAGGGCAATTCATTTGAGTACGGTATGCGGTCCGCGCAGAGAACACATTTGCCAACTGTGCCAATTTGGTTTGCTGGAAACTCCGGTGTTGAAGGAGAGGGTGCTGGCATTCGGTTGGTGGGAGCTGGTTTGTTCCAGTTGAAGTAGCGCGCTTCATAAGGACAGGCAGCCATGCACGCTCTGGAGCCAATGCATTTGTCCTGATCCACGAGCGTTATGCCTTGCTCAGTGCGAGTAGTCGCACTTACGGGGCAGACCGCAATGCATGGCGGGTTCTCGCACATTTGGCAGGGAACAGGCATAAAGAATGTCTTGCCGATATCGTCTTGCCATGAGAGAACTCGCATCCATGTCTGCTCAGGGGGTAGGCCATGACGTGTCTGACAAGACGAGACGCACTTACGTTCGCCTGTGCATGCCCGTAGGTCGACTACCCTGCACCATTGGTGTTCTTTTCCGCTAGCAGTTGCAGGACTTGCCGCACGCGCCTCGTCATTGAAGGACACGAGGCCAAGTGCGCCGCCCATCGTTGCAACACCAACTGCGCCTAGGCTCAGCAGGATATTTCTGCGGGATATATCCGCGTCTTCAACACAGTCCTCGCCTACCGGAGCAAGTCCCAGATCCTCGTGCGGGCCGTATCTTTTCGGTCCAATAACATCTTTTCGTCTTAGCATCGTGGTGAACTCCTTTAATCGCGGATGAGAATGTGTTCAATGTGCAATTGAGGGGGCGGGGTCGCCACCCCCTCAACTTCAACTTCCCTCTATTTAACGACGATGGAGGCCAGCATGCTTGCCATCTCCGGCGCTTCATCACCAAGTTTGTACGTTCCGACCTTGGTAGGAATGATGTACAGGTTCGCTACACCGCCGGCTTCGAGATCGGCTGGACGAACTTTTCCTCCGAAGACAGAACCTTCAGCATTGACTACCTTCAAGAATGAACAAGTCTTCAAGAAATCCGGGGTATCAAACACGTGAAGGATGTTTCCCTTGTTGGCAAAGGTCAGGATCACTGGCTGGTTGACCTTGAGGTTGATGACCTTTGGCTTGAAGAAGTGGGCATCACCGTTATCTATCATTTCGACAGTCACGGCAGTTGCAGTGCTCCAGTCAGCAGTCGCTGCACCGGCAATTTCGCCTATAGTGCTAATTGACTCTATGACAGGGGCGGGTGTTGTGGGCGCGGTCCCGGTCACAGAAATTGTGCCGCTCATGCCTGAAACAGCTGCACCATCTGTTAGGCCATTCATCGCGGTGACTCCAGGCATAACTGGAACGACGAAGAGTTCCATTGTCTTTCCCGGCAGAACGTAGATCTCTTTCATCAAAGTCACTTTGATTTCGGCTCCAGGTGATTCAGCTTTGCGAACTGCTGAAGCACGTAGGAAGTCCAGCGCGGAAAGACCGTGTTCGACACTGTCCGCATTGGTAATTTCGATTACGTATGGCTTGCCAGCCACAAGCTTAAGGTTGGAAGGCGTAATGCTTCCAGCACCTAGCTCGAGGCTGAGAGTCTCTGCTGTATCCCAATTGGCGGCTTCTTTGAAATCTCCACCGTTGGAAATCCACTGGCCCGCCGGAAGTGCTTCGACTAAGGCAACCGCAGAACTGGCGGTGTCAGTACTCTTCGAAGCAGAACTGGCAGACTCACCTCCGCATGCGGTAAGGGTAAGCAATGCAGCGGCAGTAAGCGCTATCACGCCCAAGGAGGTCCGCTTGGGACTCCACCTTGGACTGATTTCTATGGTCATAATCTCCTCTTTCCCTATTGGTTTAGTTCGCGTCTACACGATGTCAAATTCTTTGCCGCGGCGGGGTCGTGAAGCATCGGTGCTTCGCTCGTTCTTAGTCGGTGATTACACCTACCGTTTTTAGTGCGGGGAGGCGAATAATCGCGGGTGTAACATCAAGAGTTAACGCGTTCGTCCAAGCGAATACTCGGTCTGAGAGATTCATCAACGGAGAGAGACAGAATGACTGAAATGCCGGAGCAGATTCAGGCTATTCGTGTCCTTGTCGTGGACGATCACCCGATCTTTAGAGCAGGCATCTGCGAGCGACTGAAGAGCTCCGAGAGCCAAATAATGGTGGTGGGTGAAGGCAGCACTGGCCAGCAGGCTTATGACCTGGCGATGAAGTTACGCCCCCAGGTAATCCTTATGGATATAGCGATGCCGGGCATGACCGGAATTGAAGCCACACGAAAAATCACCCACGATTTTCCAGAGATCGAGATCATCATTCTCTCTGTCTACGACGATGATCAGTACGTAAACGCAGCACTTCAGGCCGGCGCCAGTGGCTATTTACTAAAAACCGTAGAGGAAGGCGAGTTGCGAGATGCCATCGTCAAAGTTTCCAAGGGTGGATCTGCTCTCTCATCTTCAGTGGCCAGAGGGGTGCTGACTCGGATGTCTGGTTCCTCCGCACATGGACTTAGCGAACGTGAATTGCAGGTTTTGGAACTGGCTGCTCGGGGGGCCACCAATAGAGCTATTGCCAAGGAATTGTTCTTGAGCATTCGTACTATCGAGGCGCATATGCGAAATGTTTTTGAGAAGCTCGGGGTTTCCTCTCGCACTGAAGCGGTAACACAGGCCGTGCTTCATCATTGGATTCAACTTTCTGAAAAGGAAACAAAATGTTGAGCCAAGAGGCAATCACCCCGCCGCCAGTCACGTTATTGGAATGGATAAAGCAGAGCAGTCCTCCATTTCGAGATTCTCGCTTTTGGATTATTCAATCCCTAGTCCTTGCTATCAATATCAGCCATATGCTCTTGGAAGACACTCAGATCCTTGTGAAAGGTTCTGAATTGTATTTGCTATCAGTTTCGCTCTTCTTCATTCCGGTCGTCTATGCAGCGCTCAGTTTCGGTCGAAAGGGCGCTATCCCCACCGTCGCATGGGCCCTTCTCCTCTGGCTCCCTGAGATTAATTCACATAGTTTCACAACTAGGAAAGGCATTCTCATCCAGTTCGGAATAATCAGCATCATCGCAACGATTGTGGCAAACAGGGTTGATCGAGAAAATGCCGCTGCCAATGCAGCACAGAGAGCAAACTTGAAGCTATTGAAGGCGAAAGAAAACCTTGAAATCTACATAGAGCTCGCCACCGAGGCGCAGGAGAAGGAAAGAAAACGCCTATCCCGCGAGCTGCATGACGATACCTTGCAGTCTCTTGCAACATCTATGACGGAGATTGGGACGGTTGCATCAAGTGAAAATCTGGACGGTGCGCGCGAACGTCTCCTGCGCGTTCAAGAGATTCTTGCTGGCACAATGTCGAGTGTTCGACGCTTTTGCAAGGATCTTCGACCCTCTTTGCTCGACGATCTTGGTTTGATTGATGCTATAGATTGGCTGGCTTGTGATCTTGAGGCCCGTATTGGTATTTCGGTCATTCTTGATGTGCAGGGTGAGCGACGAAGATTAGAGGAGCGACGTGAACTCCTCACTTTTAGAGTGGTTCAGGAGGCACTCCACAATGTTGAACATCATTCGGGGGCGACTCAAGTTCATCTAGGGATAAATTTTGATTTCGGCAATTTGATTATCTCCATTGCCGATAATGGACAAGGGATGTCGTCATTTGGCCCTCCATTGGAAACAGGGTTAGGGCTTCGTGGCATGGATGAGCGAACTAAATTGCTGAAGGGTTCGCTTATCATCGAGAGCAAACCCGGACGTGGTACGAAAATTATCCTAGTTGTGCCCTTCGCCTAGTTTCCTAAATAAAAGCGAGCGAACTAGACGTTGGCTATGTGTTCGGAAAGTCTGGCACCCGTTGCGGCAACGACTGCAGCATGAAGGCGACCAGGCTGTCTTCCAAGTCTTTCAATGGGGCCGCTTATGCTGACCGCAGCAATAACTTTTCCGTTCGGGCCTCGAACCGGGGCCGAGACAGATGCGACGCCAGCTTCGCGCTCGCCCATGCTTTGAGCCCATCCGCGGCGACGTACCGCCGCAAGTTGTGCAGCAGTAAAACGCGCGTTTGTCAGGCCGCGATGAATGCGCTCGGAATCCTCCCAAGCAAGCAAGACTTGCGCTGCAGAGCCTGCCTGCATCGTTAAAGCAGAACCGATAGGAACTGAATCACGCAGACCGGAGACTCTCTCTGCTACCGCTACGCAAATTCGAAGATCACCTTGCCGTCTGTACAGTTGAGCACTCTCACCGGTCGCATCGCGAAGCGCGGCCAGTGCCGGTGCCGCCGCCGCCAGGAGCCGATCCTCTCCCGCCGCCGCAGCGAGTTCGCTGGAGCGGGGACCAAGTACAAACCGACCGCCAAGATCTCGCGTGACTAGACGATGAAATTCCAGCGCTACGGCTAGACGATGGGCTGTTGGGCGAGCGATGCCCGTTGCGGCAACAAGTTGCGCCAATGAATGGGGACCCGACTCAAGGGTCGCAAGGATTGCTACGGCTTTATCTAGTACGCCAACTCCGCTATTCTTTCTGTCCACGATGTAATACTAACATCTCAATGTATGAGATGCGCAAGTGGTGAGGGTAGGAGAGGTTATGGCAAAGACACTGGCTGAGAAGATCTGGCAGGAGCACGTGGTGAGAAGCGTGCAAGGTGAGCCAGACCTTATTTATATCGACCTCCACCTCATTCACGAGGTCACAAGTGCCCAGGCCTTCGACGGACTTCGACTCGCTGGACGTAGCGTGCGCCGCCCTGATTTGACGATTGCCACCGAGGATCACAACACTCCGACCCAGAACATCGACAAGCCCATTGCCGATCCTGTGTCGAGACTTCAAATTGACACATTGCGTCAGAATTGCGCGGAATTCGGGCTTCGAATTCACTCCCTTGGTGATATCGACCAAGGAATTGTCCACGTTGTCGGGCCACAGTTGGGGCTGACGCAGCCAGGAATGACGATTGTCTGCGGCGACTCTCACACCTCCACCCATGGCGCATTCGGAGCATTGGCTTTTGGAATTGGAACCAGCCAAGTGGAACACGTTCTTGCAACTCAGACGTTGCCCTTGGATCGGCCGAAAACTATGGCAATCAACGTCGAAGGAACGCTGCAACCTGGCGTCACAGCAAAAGACATCATCTTGGCGATTATCGCCCAGATAGGAACTGGCGGCGGTCAGGGTTACGTCTTGGAATATCGGGGAGACGCTATCCGCGCCCTCTCGATGGAAGGCCGCATGACGGTGTGCAACATGTCCATTGAAGCCGGCGCTCGCGCAGGATTGATTGCACCAGATCAGACCACCTTCGATTACATCAGAGGTCGCGCCCATGCTCCGGAGGACTGGGATGCGGCCGTAGCTTACTGGAGCACACTGCAATCTGATCCCGATGCGAAATTTGATGCTGAGATCACCATTAACGCCGACACTCTGGCTCCCTTTGTCACATGGGGAACAAACCCCGCCCAAGGTCTGCCACTTAGTGAGAATGTTCCAGATCCGTCAAAGATTGCAGACCCGGAGGAGCGAGGCGCCGCGCAGCGTGCCCTGGAATATATGGATCTCAAGGCAGGCACCCCTATGAAGAAGATAGTTATTGACACTGTCTTCTTGGGATCCTGCACCAACGGGCGAATCGAGGACCTCCGAAGCGCTGCTGCGATTTTGGACGGGAAGAAGATCGCCTCGTCCCTTCGTATGCTCGTCGTACCTGGTTCTGCTCGCGTGCGCTTGCAGGCAGAGGCAGAGGGCCTTGACAAGATATTTATTGCCGCTGGAGCAGAATGGCGAAATGCTGGCTGTTCTATGTGCCTTGGCATGAACCCTGACCAGTTGGCACCAGGGGAGCGCTCGGCATCGACAAGCAATAGAAACTTCGAAGGTCGCCAAGGAAAAGGCGGTCGGACGCACTTGGTCAGCCCACTCGTGGCTGCTGCCACCGCAATCCGTGGCACTTTGTCATCACCGGCAGATCTGTAGAGAGGCGAGAAAATCATGGAGAAATTCATCACTCATACCGGCACTGGTGTTCCGCTGCGCCGAAGCAACGTTGACACCGATCAGATCATCCCGGCGCTCTGGCTAAAATTGGTCACTCGTACTGGCTACGAAGACGGCCTCTTTTCCGCATGGCGCAAGGATCCAGAGTTCGTCCTCAACAAAGATGAGTACAAAAACGCAACGATTCTCATCGCCGGTGTCGATTTCGGGACTGGATCATCACGTGAGCACGCAGTGTGGGCACTTCAGAACTACGGATTCAAGGTCGTCATCTCGCCCCGTTTTGCCGATATTTTTCGCGGAAACAGCCTTAAGGGCGGTCTGCTGACGGTCATCTTGCCCCAAGATGCGGTTGAAGCGATGTGGAGCGCCGTAGAAGCCAACCCCGCACTCGAGATCACTGTGAGTTTGGAGAACCGCACTGTCTCGTACGACGGAGTAAGCCTTGGATTCGAGCTGGATGACTACACCCGCTGGCGCTTGATGGAAGGCCTTGACGATATCGGCCTAACGTTGAAGCAGATCGATTCCATTGACGAGTTTGAAAACAAGCGCTCGCCATTGAAACCGGCAACATTGCCAGCGAGATAGGCTCACTTTTCGTCAATTTCACGAGTGGTCGCCTTCTACGGGTGACCACTTAACACAAAGTCTCTACCTTCTGTTGAGAGATTGAAAGTAAGAAAAGCAGTGATTTTCACCATTTTTACCCGCTTTCGCCCGCAAAATAAATAAGTGCGACACGCGTGCCCGATGGTGGACTCAATTTGCATTAATGCGTAAATTTCTAACCGTGTTAAGCAATTGCTTAACATTTACGCGTAAA
>CAYXIS010000072.1:0-8550 GCA_964465545.1 uncultured Bifidobacterium sp.
GAAGAAGTTGCGCGGCTTCTCGCCGTTCTCGCTTGCGCATGTACGCCCATGTTATGACCACGGAAAAAAGGGAGAACGGGATGGTGATGATCATCGACTTGGTCCATCCGAGAACAGCAATCGTCACGACCGCCGCGCTCGCACCGCAGTTCAGATAGGCCTTGTTCTTCTTGACAAGCCCTACAAGGCGAAAGGGGGCTACGCCTTCATGGGTTTTGCGCGGACATGACACATGCGTTTGGGTCATTAAGACGTTGAGTCCAAAGCCGCATAAAGAACTTGCAACCAATCCGACAAAGATCGGTTGATTCGCAACTGCAAACCAGTTTGATGCTGATACGGATATCGAACTCATTGCTCGCACGTGTTCTCCGTGCAGGGGTCAAGATCTGCATACTTCTCGGGGTGCGGAAGGGAGCCCAGACCCCGCTCGTAATTGTTGTTGTTTAAGGCCCAGATTGTTTCAACTTCGATTCGATCATTCTCTATCCGCCCTGTCACCGACGAAACTTCGACAATTCGGCGTCTTCCATCGCCATCAAGAGCCATCTGGACAACGAGATCTATTGCCGAAGCGACCGTTGGCCCAATGAACTTCTGTGAAATGTTTTCGCCAGCCAACAAAGGAAGAGTCTGCAACTTGACTATCGCATCCCGCGCCGAGTTGGCATGAACTGTCCCCATTCCCGGAAGGCCAGAATTTAGAGCAATCAACAAATCAAGCGCCTCAGCTTCTCGTACTTCTCCAACGATGATCCGAGAAGGTCTCATGCGCAAGGATTCCTTGATAAGACGCCTAAGCGGAATTTCTCCCTCGCCTTGAAGATTGGCACTTCGAGTTTGAAGACTGATGACGTCAGGCAAGTTTGGTTTCAACTCAAATACCTCTTCGATTGTTATCACTCTCTCTTGCACCGGGATCGCCGACACAAGTGCATTGAGCATCGTCGTCTTACCCGACTGGGTTCCACCGCTGACAAGAATATTTATTCCGGCTCGCACGCTATTCGTCAATAAAACCGCGATCGCTGGAGACATTGCACCACGGGCTGCGAGGTCTCGAAGGGAGAGATTTCGCATCAAGTGTTTTCGAATGTTTACGGCCCAGTGCTCGGGAGTGATCTCAGGAATTGCCACATGAAGGCGGCTGCCATCGGGAAGGCGGGCATCCACAAACGGATGTGAAAGATCTAGGCGACGCCCGCTCCACATCAACGCTCGTTCCACGATGTTTCTAACGTCATCGCCCGAGAGAAGAAGATTAGTGAGTTCGCTCCTACCTGCCTTCGCAATGAAGATTCGTTCCGGTGAGTTGATCCAGACTTCCTCTACTTCAGTGTCGGACATAAACGGCGCAAGAGGGCCAAAAGTCATCGCGAAATCCTGAACAGGCATGGGCTGACATTAAGTTCTCAGAAACATTTCGTCAGATGAGTTATTCGCATCGGTGGATGACGGAGTTACCCACTTCACCTTCCGTGACGATGAAATCACTTATTGCGGATTTGATTCCCGTGTTATACCTTTCGCAGGTTGTTTAAACCACGGGAGTTCGCACCAGCGGACTGAGAGGGCGACCAGGGTCGCCGACCGTTGAACCTGTCCGGGTAATGCCGGCGTAGGGAGGAATGCACATGCCTATTCATGACCCCGCAAATGCCCCGGTTGTAACCGTTGGATCTATCGAGGGAAGTTGCAAGCGATACGAGGAAGTGCAGGGCCACCCTCACATGAGATTCCCTGTGAGGCGGGTCCATCTGACCAACGGTGAACATTTCGACCTATATGACACCTCTGGCCCATATACGGATGACGATGCCGTTATCGACATTGAGAATGGTCTGCCAAAGGCTCGCGACAGATGGGATCGCCCAGATCCAATAAACGGGGCATCCACGCAGTTGGTCTGGGCCCGAGCAGGCATTATCACCCCTGAAATGGCCTACATAGCAGCCAGAGAGAATCTTCCCGCCGAATTAGTGCGCGATGAAGTTGCACGGGGACGTGCCGTGATTCCGGCTAACCGCAATCATCCGGAGAGCGAGCCGATGATCATCGGCAAGAAATTTGCCGTCAAAATAAATGCAAACATCGGCAACTCAGCGGTGACATCTTCAATTGCCGAAGAAGTGGAAAAGATGGTCTGGGCCGCTCGTTGGGGTGCCGACACTCTCATGGATCTATCGACAGGCAAGAACATCCATGCGACAAGGGAATGGATTCTTCGTAACTCCCCTATACCTGTGGGAACGGTCCCGATCTACCAGGCTCTGGAGAAAGTTAAAGGGGACCCGACGGCCTTAACGTGGGAGATTTACCGAGACACCATCATCGAACAATGTGAGCAAGGTGTCGATTACATGACCGTTCATGCAGGAGTGCTTCTGCGCTACATTCCATTGACCGTCAAACGAGTCACAGGAATCGTCTCTCGTGGTGGTTCCATCATGGCCGCATGGTGTTTGGCGCATCACAAGGAAAACTTTCTCTACACACATTTCGCAGAATTGTGCGACATCCTGCGCCGCTATGACGTGACATTCTCCCTCGGAGATGGGTTACGACCGGGATCCATTGCTGATGCAAACGATGAAGCGCAATTTGCCGAACTCGAAACTCTGGGCGAACTGACGAAAATCGCAAAATCGCATGGCGTTCAAGTAATGATCGAAGGGCCCGGGCACGTACCAATGCACAAGATTGTTGAAAATGTCCGATTGGAGGAGGAGCTCTGCGATGAGGCTCCCTTTTACACACTCGGACCACTAACTACTGATATCGCGCCTGCCTATGATCACATCACTTCGGCAATCGGCGCGGCAATGATTGCTCAAGCTGGTACCGCCATGCTCTGCTATGTGACCCCGAAAGAGCATCTTGGATTACCAAATCGCGACGACGTAAAGACAGGCGTCATCACCTACAAAATCGCGGCGCACGCCGCTGACTTGGCGAAGCAACATCCTCGAGCAATGGAACGAGATAACGCACTCAGCAAGGCACGTTTTGAATTTCGTTGGGCCGATCAATTTGCGCTATCTCTCGATCCTGATACAGCACGAAGTTTCCATGATGAGACTTTGCCCGCAGAAACAGCGAAGACTGCACATTTCTGTTCGATGTGTGGACCAAAATTCTGTTCGATGCGCATCTCCGCAGATGTGCGTACTTACGCAGAAAAAAACAACCTAATAACGCTCGAGGCAATTGAAGCGGGAATGGCTGATAAATCCCAAGAATTTATCCGGATGGGCAATTCGGTTTACTTGCCCGTTGGCGGTCTCTGAGTCGGCCACAGGTATCTGGCAATGACATCATCCCCCATCTCCGCCACCGCAGAGGATGCAGTCCGCGTACTTGATGCGCTTAGAAACGGCAATCCCCTGGTGCATTGCATGACCAATATCGTTGTCGCAGGATTCACCGCGAACGTGCTTCTTGCAGTCGGCGCATCTCCAGCAATGGTAGAAAACGCCGAAGAATCAGCCGAATTCGCCAAGGTTGCCGGGGCTCTCCTTGTGAATCTAGGGACCCTCTCCCCCGATAAGGTCTCAACTATGCGGTTGGCAGTCACGGCCGCGAAAACATCTGGAACACCTTGGGTTCTGGATCCTGTAGCAGTAGGTGCGCTGACTTATCGGACTCGCTTTGCCACCACTCTTCTCTCGGAATCACCGACGATCATCCGTGGAAACGCCTCGGAAATTCTGAGTTTGGCCGGTGTTACCAATTCGGCAGGGCGCGGCGTTGAATCCACTGCGGATTCGCAGAATGCACTAGCGCAGACATTTGATTTCGCTCAGCGACAACAAAGCATCGTCGCACTAAGCGGAGCCGTTGATTACATCACCGATGGGAAGCAGACGATTGAAGTTAGGAATGGCGATCCGATTATGACAAGGGTTACCGGCGTGGGCTGCGCTCTTGGCGCCCTCATCGCTGCGTGTGCGGTAGTCGAACCTTTGCCGCTCATTGCGGCAAGCGCCGGCACAACGATTCTCACGGTGGCTGCAGAAATCGCTGCAAAAGAAAGCGGTGGACCTGGAAGTTTCGCAGTTGGTCTACTCGATGCCCTCTACAGACTTGACGCTTCCGCAATTGAAAGGCATCTGGACGCGAACTAATGAAGCCCGATCTCTCCCTCTATCTCGTAACCGATTCAGAGCTCTGCGCTGATCGCGGAGTGCTAGCGACGGTGAGAATGGCGATCGAAGGCGGAGTAAGCGCAGTTCAACTTCGAGATAAGGACGCCTCTGCCCGTGAATTGGCCCAACTAGCACTTGCTTTACTAGAGATTCTCAAAAAGAGACAGATCCCTCTAATTATCAATGACCGGCTTGACGTTGCCCTAGCAACTGGGGCCGATGGAGTGCATCTGGGGCAATCGGACTTGGATGCTCGCGCAGCACGGAAAATTGCCGGTCCGCGTTTCATCATTGGCCAGACCGTCTCGCGAACTGAGGAAATTGAAAGAGCAAACACACTGCCGGTAAGCACTTTGGATTACCTTGGAATCGGTCCGATATTTCACACCACAACGAAAATAGGCGCTCGAGATGCATTGGGACCCGAAACGGTCTCAGCGCTTCTCAAGACAACTCACTTCCCATGTATTGGGATAGGGGGTATTTCAATCGAAAATGCCAATTTAGCATGGTCGACCGGGCTAGATGGTCTCGCCGTTGTCTCAGCTATTTGTGCTGCAATCGATCCTAAATCCGCAGCAGAAGCAATAAGAAATGCACGCACGTGATCTTTAATTGCTTAAGCATTGCAGGTACCGATCCGAGTGGCGGGGCTGGCATGCAGGCTGATCTAAAAACATTCTCCGCCCTTGGAACCTATGGGATGAATGTGGTTACGGCGGTTGTAGCGCAGAACACTCGCGGTGTAGCAGGCGTCCATCAACTCTCTGGTGAATTCGTGGCCCAGCAGTTGGAGGTGCTCTTTCAAGATGTTCGGGTCGACAGCGTCAAGATTGGGATGCTGGGAAATACCGAGGTCATTAGAGCGGTTGTCACTGCCATCAAACGCTACGCACCCTCGTACATAGTCTTGGATCCCGTGATGATTTCTACAAGCGGCGATCGGCTGCTTGACGAGGATGCGCTTGCTGCTCTACGCGATGAATTACTGCCACTGGTAGATCTTGTGACTCCGAATCTTCCAGAAGCGGCTCAACTTCTTGGCGAGAGAGAAGCAACAAGTGAAGCCGGGATGCTTGAGCAACTCGAAAGACTGTACAGCCTTAGCCCAGGTGTTCTTCTCAAGGGAGGCCACCTCATGGGAGATGAGAGCGTTGATTTCCTCAAGTTTGACGGGTTCGTCACGCGGTTGAGCGCACCAAGAATTCAAACACAGAACACCCACGGCACGGGTTGCACTCTTTCAGCCGCGATTGCCGCTCTCCGTCCCCAGCGCGCAGATTGGATCGTTGCGGTGATGCAAGCCAAGGATTATTTGAACAAAGCCCTCATTGCATCCGAACTCCTCCAGGTGGGACAGGGAAATGGCCCGGTCCATCACTTTCATGAAAGTTGGTCAGAATGAGATCCCTAGTCCAAAGCGAATCATTGCTCCCTCTTGTTGAGGAAATGTCCGAACGTGCCAAACGCGCGATCAAAGGAGGGATATTCGGAAACTACGTCGACCAATTCGACATTTTTCTTCCCGTCATTGCACTGGCGCCGGCAGCCGCACACTTGTTCGGGACGGCAGATATGGTCAGAAATGCGGGACTTATTTTCATAGCCACTCTAATAGGTCGCCCCATCGGAGCCATAATCTTCGGCCCGATAGCCGATCGCATTGGCAGGGTCGCTGCCACAAAATTCGCCATCCTGGGCGTGGCAATCACCACGCTTATGATTTCTCTGATTCCAGGTTCACTTGGAGCATTCACTATTTTTGTCGTCCTCGCCCTACGACTTGTAGGAGGTGTCTTTATTGGTGGTGAATACACTTCTGCTGTTCCGCTAGCGATGGAGTGGACAAGTACTCGACACCGTGGTCTGGTGAGTGGCTTAATCATGTGGATGTCACCGTGGGCGAACGCTTCGATTGCCGCTCTTGTCTTTATTTTGCTGAAGGTGTTAACGCCGAACCAATACAACTCATGGGGATGGCGAGTCCCGTTTTTACTCGGGGCAATTCTGACATTTGCGATGTTCATCTACTACCGCACCTATGTCACTGATTCTCCGACCTGGGAAGAGGGAACAAAAGTCTTGAATCCAGTCAAGAATATTCTCGTCGGCATCAACAGGAAACCTCTCTGGCAAGTCTTCATGCTGATGAGCGGTATGTGGATTTTTACATATATGTCTATAGCAGTGCTCACAGGTCAACTTAAGGCAGAGGCGCACCTAACATTTCAAGACATCTCCCTAACAATGATGTGTGCTACAGCTATCTCCGCTATTGCCATGGCAACTTCCGGGCATATTTCAACGTTTGTGGGACGAAGAAGATTCTTCATAGCATTCGGCATACTTTCGACATTTCTTGCGCCCACCACCTACTTGAAGATCTTTCACCACAGAACCTTGTCATCACTCGTGATCTTGGTTGTGGTCTTGCAGATCGTCACCGTCTCCGTCTATGGCCCCGTTGCCGCGTATCTCACAGAGCGTTTCCCAACATCCGTTCGCGCCAGTGGCTATGGCGTCGCATACAGCATGTCCATTGTCCTTCCTGCTTCTTACCCTTATTACCTACCACCCTTACAGCGAATTTTCGGAAACCATGGTGCCGTGGCACTCTTGCTCGCCGTGGGAGGGATTCTCGTCACAGCAGGAGCGCTCATCGGACCTGAGACCATCGATTCGAAAAAGCAATTACAGATCGCCAGTTGAAAGTGGCGCGAGATCTAGGCTTTCGAGGAGTTCCAGTGCGCTGTGACCGGGGTGAGAAGTCAGATAGGAGGAACTAAGCCTCAGGTGGAACACGCCTCTGTTCGTGTCGATCATTGTGCTAGAAGTCTGCCACTGCTTCGAAACCCGCTTAATATAACTTTGAGCGACCGATTCGCTCGCGTACAGAAGAACTACGAATTCTTTCTCTCCAATGCGCGCGCATAGATCCTCTGCTCGACTCAAACGAACCAAAACGTCGGTGAACATTACAATGTCCAAATCATCTGACTCTGGTATTGGGTCGGCAGAATTGTGGTCGGCGCGAGCGCTCAAGACGAAGCGAACGAGAGATAGTTGGCCACCATGCCTGGTAACTCGCGACAAACCCCGCCCTAACTCCTCATAGAAAAATGGAGGCGCGGCAAGATTAGTCAACGAGTCACGAATGCCATCGTGTGAATACATGATCTTCGATCGCGTTACTTCAATGTCGATGTCTTGCTATCGTTGCCATCATGAACCCAGATGATGCCAAGATGGCATCGCGCAGGAATATCGTGGCAACCCTGCTTCGGGTCGAAGCCGCCGCCCTGCTAGCCCTAGGGGCCTTCATGCTGATCAAGAGCATCGGCGGCCACCTCGAGGCGCCCCTTGCTTTAGCTGGGGTGGTCATCTTCGCCTTCCTCGGCGCCCTAGCCTTATTGCTCTCCGCCCGCGGATATCTGGCTGGGCGGGACTACGGACGTGCCCCGGCGATCTTGCTCAACCTGATTGCCCTAGGCGTCTCGTACTTCCAGGTGCAGGCTCACCTCTGGATCGCCGCTGTGCCAATCGGTGCGATCTCCTTGGCCACGCTGGCTTTCGCGCTCTCCATCATTCCGAAGTAGGCAAACCTTTCAAGATTGGAATGCGCTGAGATCTCTAATTGTGAGATATTTAGTACCGATCCGTGAATGTGGTCTATATCGCTTTCAGTGCTCAAATTTGGAATTAGTCCTGAAACATTGAGTCTGTAGGCTTTGTCCGCTTTGAAAGCACAAACGGAGAACTTTTACTTAAGAAGGAGCTCGCCAGTGTCGGCACATGAGCCTTTGGATCCATCGCTTGGCAATTCATCCTTCGCCGGAAAATTCGGTGAGGAGGTTGCCGAGCAATTCGGTGCAAACGAATGGCTCGTTGACGAAATGTACGGGCGATACCTGCAGGACCCATCCTCCCTCGACAAGACGTGGCTCGACTTCTTCGCGCAGTTCATCCCCTCGTTGGAATCAACACAGCAGGTGGGCGCTTCTCCTCAAGGACCTCGCCCCTCAATGCCGCCAGTGCCCAAGGGTGCGACCGTTCAACCTGTCGTGCCAGAGCGCACACTGGTCCAGCCACCAGCGCAGAGTTCACAGGTGCAGCCGCAAATCACTGAGGGCACTCACACACAGCCCATTGTCCGCCAATCCGATTTGACCACACCAACGCCTGCCGACCCGATTGTTAAGCCGGCGCCCGTCCTTGCAACGCCAGAGGCCGCCTCCATCGTTCCTCTCCGTGGTGTCGCCGGGCGCGTTGTGCAGAGCATGGAAGCCTCGCTGACGGTACCGACCGCAACCAGCGTGCGCGCAGTCCCGGCAAAACTCCTTATTGATAATCGCATCGTCATCAACAACCACTTGAAGCGCGCTCGCGGTGGCAAGGTCTCCTTCAC
>CAYXIS010000073.1:0-8230 GCA_964465545.1 uncultured Bifidobacterium sp.
CTTCGCCGTTGTGAGCAACTACCGAACCGATGATGATCTCATCGTCGAAGTCCGGAGTTACGACACCCTCTTTAGTCATCAGCGAGAGTAGGTTGACGACGTTTCGTGAGTAGAGCATTGATGCGTGGAAGGGGAGTTGGCTCGGTACGTCCTTGCCGCCCCAAATGACAACACCGTTGGAGTTGATGATGGTCTCACCTGGCTTTGAGCCTTCGACGTTTCCGCCTGTCTCTGCAGCCAAGTCGACGATGACCGCACCTGGCGACATCGAATCCACCATTGCCTGTGTCACCAAGCGAGGGGCTGCCCGTCCCGGAACTGCCGCTGTCGTGATGAGAACATGTGATTTGGCGATGTAAGGAGTGAGCAATTCACGCTGCTTTGCCGCACGTTCTTCGGTCATCTCGCGGGCATAGCCGCCAGTGCCTTCGAGTGACTCAAGCTCCAAGTTGATGAAGGTTGCACCCATCGACTTCACTTCATCGGCCGATGATGGGCGGACGTCGTATGCCGAAACAACCGCACCGAGTCGGCGGGCAGTCGCAATTGCTTGCAGGCCTGCGACACCGGCACCCAGCACAAGTACTTGGGCAGGGGTGACGGTTCCAGCGGCAGTCATGAGCAGCGGGAAGAACCGTGGAGAGAGCTCAGCGCCGACAATTGCTGCGCGATAACCGGCGCAGAGTGCTTGGGATGTGAGGCCGTCCATGGATTGCGCTCTGGAAATACGCGGGACCAACTCGAGAGAGAAGGCTGTCACTTTCGCAGCCAGCGCCGCGTCGATGGTGTCCTGTTCCTTCGTCACCGAAAGGAAGGAAATGGTGATGGCGCCCTTTTTTAGGGTCTTCATCTGTGCCGGCGTCAGGGCTGTTACTGAGAGGACGACATCTGCGTCCTTGAGTACATCTCCCTTTACGACGGTGGCTCCGGCTTCTTCATAGGCTGCATCTGAAGCTTGAGCATTGAGCCCTGCACCGGATTCGATACTTACATCGAGGCCGAGCCGAGTGAGTTTGTTAATGATGTCGGGTACTAGGGCTACACGCTTCTCGCCGTCCCGAATTTCTTTTGGTACTGCAACACGCATGGGGATAACCGTAGTGCTTGACTAATTTATTGTCATGCAAATCGATGTCTCACGGGTCACACGGTGATCGTTTGGAATTGCTCTGCATTGACTTGCCCTTAGCCGTTCCCTTTTATTTCACCCTTTACTAGGTGGTAGAGAAGGGCCTGAATTGTTGTCCTTCTGTGAAGCGCCTCACGCCAGATCACCGAACGCGGCCCGTCAATCACCTCAGCCGTTACTTCCTCGCCGCGATGGGCCGGGAGACAGTGCATAAAGATGGAATCACTCGCGCTCAGGTCCATCAAATGTCCGTTCACTGTAAAGGGCGCTAGGACCTTGGTCTTTTCTGCTCGGTCGGATTCCGGATCGCCCATAGACATCCAGACATCGGTGTAGAGAACGCTGGCATCTTTCGCGGCGGCTTCGGGGTCGTGGCTTACCTCCACTGTTGCGCCACTCTTTGCGGCGATCGCTCTGGCTTGCTCGACGACAGCAGCATCTGGTGCCCACTTGCCTTCAGGTGTCGCAGCGACAACGTGCGCGCCCATGATGGCTCCCATGATCAGCCATGCGTGCGACATGTTGTTTCCGTCGCCGAGATAGGTGAATTTTCTTCCCGAGATATCTTCACCGAAAGTCTCGCGGATGGTCAACCAGTCCGCAAGAAGTTGTGTCGGATGATCATCGTCGGTGAGTGCATTGATAATTGGGATAGTTGAAGATCGACCTAACTCATCAACATCGGATTGAGCGAAGGTTCGAATGATCAACGCGCTCGCAAATTGACTGATGATGCGCGCGGTGTCAGAAATCGTCTCGCCTCGTCCTAACTGCAGATCATCGCCCCGAATGAAAATCGGCGAGCCGCCAAGATGTGCGACAGCGGTCTCTGATGCAAGACGAGTTCGTGTTGAGGGCTTGGTCATGTAGATCGCCACGGTCCGGTTGGCAAGGGCCGTATGAGCCTTGAGCGGATCTTTGGCGAAATCGGCGGCAGTGGAAAGGAGCAGTTCTACGTCTGCGCGAGAGAGATCTGCTGTGCGAAGTAGGTCCTTCATTTCTTTATCCTACTGGGGCAAGTATTCTTTGCGGCATGGCAATATTTCGACGCTCACCCGAAGAGGGAAGCGATACTGATCTTCTTACAAAGCCAGATCTCAAGATTGATGATGGCGATCACGATCGATTTGCCCACTACGTGAAAAAAGGAAAGATCGTCGAGTCGGCTATTAGTGGCAAGTCCGTGCGCGCCTTGTGTGGAAAGAAGTGGGTGCCTTCGCGCGACCCTGAGAAATTCCCGATCTGCCCAGTGTGCAAGGAAATCTATTCAGGATTACGACCTGCCCCTGAGGACAACTAGGTATCGGCCCAGTATCTGGGAATTTTGCGCGAAATAGCCTCTCCTTATGCATCTCGGGGCGATTAGGCAATCCCACCCGATACCCTAAAAACCCTATGCGATCCAAAGAGCGTGCCTTCCGCCTTACAGCGGTTTCGGCTGCGCTGATGGTTGTCGTAGCGGCGATATTCCCAGCCTCACAAAGTTCCGCTCAGTCGCCACCACGGAAGATCCTCACAGGCTGGATTCCTTATTACGGCATGAAGACTGCGCTTCCCTCTGCCGTTGCCAATGGTGATCTCATTAAAGAGGTCATGCCATTTTGGTACACATTGAAGAGTGAAACCAAGATCACTGATTTGTACACGCCTTCGAACCCAAGTGTTCCTATGGCACTGCCTCTTGCGACGATGAGGGACTCAGGGTTTCAAATCATCCCCACAATCACTGACGGAACCAGCAAATTGGTGCTGGCAAAACTTCTCTCAGTTGACACGACGAGAACGCAGGTGGTTAATACGATCACCAATCTTGTGGTCGCGAATAACTTTGATGGAATTGATTTGGATTTCGAAGGTTTTGCTTTCTCAGATGGGACTGATTCCTGGCCTGCAACTCGAATCAATTGGAACGCCTTCATTTCGCAACTTAGTACCTCGCTACACGGGTTGGGCAAATTGCTTTCGGTCACGACACCTGTTCTCTTTGATCCTGCGACGGGCAAGAGGGGATATTACGTCTACGACTGGGCAACGATTTCCCCGATGATCGATCGGCTTCGAATCATGACGTACGACTATTCCACAAGTTCGCCTGGGCCGATCGGTCCGCTGGCTTGGGCCGAGCAGAGCATCTCCTACGCAGTTTCCGTCGTCGCAGCATCGAAGGTCTATCTAGGAGTTCCGGGATACGGGCGGGACTGGGTGACCAAGGTCGATGGCGTCTGTCCGAACTCGGTGGCAAGTGTCATCGCACCGGGGGCAAAGGCCGCGATATTCGTGATGCGAGACGCCGCGGATTTAGCTGCAACTTATGGTGCTACTCCTATGTACAACAACTCTTTCGGCGAGGCCACTTTCTCCTACCAGAAGGTTTATTCAGGAACCGCGAGCAATGGGCTTGCCACGTCCTGCACTGCTTCTCGAACGGCCTGGTTTGAGAATGCGCAAAGTTACGCTGCACGGGCACAACTTGTCGCCAAGTATCGATTAGGTGGAATCACTGCGTGGACTTTCGGGATGGAGGATCCCAGTGCGACAGATGCAGTTCGCCAAGTGGCCCAAGCCATCGCACCCGATCAAGTCATCAGTACGCTAACTGCCGATCAAGATGTTGTTTCGTACGGGAACCCGGTAAATGTGAACGGTCTCTTTCAGCTTCCCGACAAGACGCCCATATCCGGACTTTCGGTGCGCCTTGAATTAAAGGAGGGCGGCGAGAGTGCTTGGCGCAACGTTCTGGATTCAACGACCGGGCCTGACGGCTTGGTATCTACCGCGTTGATCATTGGCAAAGATGCAACGCTGCGATTTTCATCCGATGCTACGTGGGAGCGCTTGGCATCGCTCAGTTCCGAGAAAGATCTCGCCGTTGCTCGTCTCTTGAATGTCTCACCGCCTGCCTCCGCATTTGCCGGATTGCCCTTTACCTTTAACGGCGTCATCCAGCCGCATGAAGCGGGAGTACCCGTTTCTTTGGAGACTTACCTTGCGGGCAAATGGCGAAGGGTCGGCCAGGCCGTGACGACAGATGTGACGGGGCAATTCACTTTCTCAGCCACTGAGAATCTCCGAGGAATTTCCCGCTACCGCATCAATGTGGCAGGAAATGAGAATCTACGGGGAGCGACTAGCCCTATATTTGCCGTGGTAATTTACTAGTCGAGGAGTCCCATGGCGAAGGCGGAAGGCAAGGTTGAAGAACTCACCAATCCCTTGTTCTTCGTGGATCGGCCGTGGGTGACAATTGTCTGGGATGACCCGGTCAATCTGATGAGCTACGTGACGTACGTTTTTATGTCTCTATTCAACTACTCGAAAGAACGGGCGACAGAGTTGATGCTCCAAGTACACAACGAAGGTCGAGCGGTCGTTTCAAGCGGGAGACGAGAAGAAATGGAAAGGGATGTTGCGCGCCTTCATGAATTCGGTTTGTGGGCGACATTGGCACGCGATGATCAGTGATGTGTTTTGCCGAATCGAGATTTAGCGATGGGGACATTTAAAGGTTTCGTGAAATTCAGTGAGGATTCCTATCTTCTTGACGTCTCCGAAAGCGAGCGAGATGTACTCATCAATTTATCCGGCCAGCTTATTGAGATTCTGGCTGAACGAGTGGACGCGGCGCAGTCGGATCCTTTGGCAAAGATGATCGGCATTACCGGACATGATTCGCCGCCAGATGACGAAGTCCTTATGCGTCTTCTTCCAAATGCATACGCTGATCCTGTTGATGCTTCAGAATTTCGTCGCTACACCGAATCAGATCTGCGAACAAAGAAGGCTCAGCATGCGAGGTTGGTTCGTTCTCAGTTAATGGAAATGGAAAACGGAAGCATCCTGATTGATTCAGAAGGTGCATTGGCTTGGCTAGGCGCCATTAATGACATTCGGTTGGCGCTGGGGGTGCGTTTGAAAGTGGATGAGAATTCGCACGAGCGTTTAGAATTGCTCTCCCCCAAGGACCCGCTGCATGCGGTCTTCGCTGTGTACTCATGGTTGGGGTGGTTGCAGGAGAGTTTGGTCCTTGCACTCATGGAGGATTTCGAGCAGAACGGGCAGATGAGTGAGTCTTGAGATTTCGCGCCTATTCGTGGACGCGATTCTGGATCAGTCGCGTGCTGAATACCCCGATGAGTCGTGCGGTGTGATTTTGGGCCCAGTTGGCTCTGGTAGGGCGCAGCGAATCAAGCCGATGATCAACGCGGCGCATTCGCCCACGTTCTATGAATTCGACCCAAAGGATTTGCTGGCTCTCTACCGTGAAGTGGACGATCTGGATGAGGAGATCGTCGTCATCTACCATTCCCATACCGACACTGAGGCGTACCCATCCCGAACTGATATTGAATATGCCGGGGAACCGGGAGCCCATTACGTGCTCGTCTCCACCCGCGATGAGATAGCACCCGAGACTGAGTTCCGCTCCTTTCGAATAGTCGATGGCGCGGTGACGGAGGAACCCGTGGTGATTGGCGAATAAGGACGCGATTACCGAATAATGGCAAAGATGGCAATAATTACGCCATGTCAATCGAGGTACGAATCCCCACGATCTTGCGCCCATTCACCAAAGATCAAAAAGTTGTGTCGACCACTGGTTCAACCCTCTCTGAGGCAATTGCCAACCTTGACGCTCAATATCCTGGAATAGGCGAGCGCCTCCTGGAAAACAGCGCCCTTCGTCGCTTCATCAATGTCTACGTCAACGACGAGGATGTCCGGTTTTCAGGTGCGCTTGAAACGTCATTGAAGCCGGGCGACTCCATAACAATTCTCCCTGCAGTCGCAGGCGGTTGATTCTTAGCGAAGGTAGGCTACAAACCGTGAGCGATGCCCCAATAGGAATATTTGATTCCGGGGTAGGGGGTTTGACCGTTGCGCGCGCGATACTGGATCAACTCCCGCATGAGTCGACTCTCTACCTTGGCGACACGGCTCGCGGGCCTTACGGCCCAAGGCCCCTTGCCGAGGTTCGTACCTTTGCTCTGGAGTCCCTCGATTTCCTCGTCGAACAAGGCGTCAAATCAATTGTGATCGCGTGCAACACAGCCAGCGCAGCAATGCTGCGAGATGCGCGAGAGCGGTACTCAGTGCCGGTAATAGAGGTGATTCAGCCCGCGGTGCGGCGTGCAGTGGCAGCCACACGTAGTGGACGTATTGGAGTCATCGGAACCCAAGCAACAATTGACTCCAAAGCGTATTTAGACGCATTTGCCGCCGCGCCTCAGTTGAAGATCACTTCGGCTGCGTGCCCGCTCTTTGTTGAATTCGTCGAGCGCGGAGAAACCTCTGGTCCTGAAATCACCGAGATTGCACGGAATTATCTGGCGCCAATAATGAAGGCCGATGTGGACACCCTCGTTCTGGGATGC
Source organism: uncultured Bifidobacterium sp. (assembly GCA_964465545.1). Lineage (GTDB taxonomy): Bacteria > Actinomycetota > Actinomycetes > Nanopelagicales > Nanopelagicaceae > QYPT01. The sequence continues at coordinate 6,502 of CAYXIS010000073.1, forward strand.
ACTCACTATCCCTTGCTCACCGGCGTGATCTCTTACGTCATGGGTAATGGGGTTTCGCTTGTATCTAGCGCTGAGGAGACCGCGAAAGACCTCTACCGTGTTCTTGTTGAGAACTCATTGCTTCGCACCGCCCAGGATAGTTCTCCGACGCATCGGTTCTTGGCCACTGGCGATGCTGCCTCGTTTGAGAAACTGGCTCGAAGATTTCTTGGCCCTGAAGTGGGACGAGTAGAACATCAAGAATTGTCCTAGGAGAGGAAAAGATGGCCCGTATTGATGGAAGAGAGAATTCTGACCTTCGTCAGATCAAATTCACCCGTAATTGGCTAGAGCACGCAGAGGGGTCCGTTCTCGTTGAATTTGGAAAGACCCGTGTTCTCTGCGTTGCCTCGTTCACTCCTGGTGTTCCTCGCTGGCTTAAGGACAGTGGCAAAGGATGGGTTACATCAGAGTATGCGATGCTGCCTCGCGCCACGCACACTCGTTCTGATCGCGAAAGCGTGAAGGGCAAACTCGGCGGCCGTACGCAGGAAATTTCCCGACTTGTTGGTAGATCTCTCCGCTCAATTGTGAACATGAAGGAACTTGGTGAGAACACAATTGTCATTGACTGTGACGTGTTGCAGGCTGATGGTGGTACACGAACAGCGGCAATTACTGGTGCATACGTGGCCCTGGTCGATGCAATCTCATGGGCAAAAGAGAAAGGTTTCATCCCCGCAAAGTCCAACCCATTATCAGATTCGGTTGCCGCAATTAGCGTGGGAATCATCGATGGGGTCCCCATGCTCGACCTTTGTTACGAAGAGGACGTCCGCGCCGACACCGATATGAATGTTATTTGCAGTGGCGACGGCCGCTTCATTGAAGTTCAGGGAACCGCAGAGGGTGCGCCCTTTGATCGCGCCTTGTTGGATGCCCTGTTGGATCTGGCAGTTGCCGGATGCAAGGACTTATCTGCTCTTCAAATCGCAGTTCTGGCGAAGTAGGTACCCCTTTGAGTTCCATCAGATTGGTTCTTGCCACCCGCAATCTCGGAAAGATCGCGGAATTTCGAAGGATTCTTGAGGAATTGCATCCGCGCTCCATAGATCTTGTTGGTCTAGAACATTTTCCCGAGTTGAAGGATGTGGAGGAGACTGGTGATACTTTTCTGGAGAATGCACTTCTAAAGGCTCGGACCGTCTGCCAAGAGACTGGTCTGCCCGCCATCGCCGACGACAGTGGTCTTTGCGTAGAGGCCTTAGGTGGAGCACCTGGAGTTCTTTCGGCACGGTGGTCGGGAGTTCATGGAAACGATGCTGCAAATATAGAAAAGGTACTCGCACAACTTGGACCAATTCCCGATGAGGATCGCGGCGCCCACTTCACCTGCGCCACAGCGTTTGTCATGCCCGACGGCCGAGAAAGTACGTCGGAGGCGATTTTGTCCGGAGCGATTTTGAGGCAACCTATCGGCCACTTTGGATTCGGCTATGACCCCATATTCCTACCGGAGGGCAGCGAACTTTCCCTCGCCGAATTGGATGCCCAGGAGAAGGACGCGATAAGCCACAGGGGGCAATCTCTTCGGGCAATTGCACCTCGAGTAGCCTCAATGCTTGGGGCACTGGGGTAACCTTCTCCCATAAGTGTGCGCTACCAATAGTACGTACTTCTAACTGAGGAGTGACCGTGGCTGTAAAGAAAGCAACCGCTAAGAAGTCAGTGGCTAAGAAAGCTACGGCAA
>CAYXIS010000074.1:0-7898 GCA_964465545.1 uncultured Bifidobacterium sp.
GCCCAGGGGAAGTCCGGTGAAATTCCGGCGCTGACCCGCAACCGTAAAGCAGTGATTTACTGCTAAGTCGGATTACCTGGCTAAGAGCTCGAAATCGACACCACCCGCCGAGGTTTGCGGGGCGAAAAGTCCAGACAGAAATGTTTGCTCCGATAGCCAAGTCGTTCGAGAATAATTCGAACGACTTTTTTATTGCTCAGACATTTTTCAAGGTTCGCCCTGTGAGACTCCCTAAAGAGAGACTCATCAGTGAAAAATATTTACAAACGTTCTTTTTTGATCGTGGCAGTCGCTGCGATCTTCTCATCGATTATTGCCCCATCCGCCAACGCAGTGGAGAAGGGGTACCGCTACTGGGGTTATTTCCAAGCTGCTCCGGGCGCCAAAGTTTGGACCATGGCCATGACCGGTCCAACCGTCCCGATTGCCGATGGCTCCGTGGAGGGCTGGGCATTTACTTTTAGCAGCGACAGTATTCCTAATGCTGCCACCCCGCGCATGACCCCTAATTTCGCGCGAATTTGCGGACTGGTCAAAACTGTTCCCGCTGGCAAGAAACGAATCGGTCTCATTGTCGATTTCGGCAGCGCATTTCTTCGCCCTAAGGGTGAGGTGATGCCCCGCAACTTCACAAAGTGCGTCGTGGTCGATAAGAACGCTGTCGGCGTTGATGTGCTGTCGCAAGTCGTGAAAGCACGCACGGCATCCTCCGGCTTCATTTGCGCCTTCAATAACTACCCAGCGAAAGAATGCGGAGCTGAGATACCAACGCCATCGGCGCTAATTCCAAAAAAGTAAAGACGCCATGAACCGCGTCCTGCACCCACTTGCCTGGTGGATTTGGGCTGGCTCGATCGCAATTGCACTTGCGAAAGCTAGTTCCGTTCCCCTCGCGCTTAGTACCGTGGGTGCAGTCGCGGTCGTCGTCTGGCGAAAATCCGAGAATGCACCATGGTCGAAAAGTTTCCAGTGGTCGCTCAAACTTGGAATGTGGATCGTCGCGATAAGGACCCTCACGGGGATTCTGATCGGGGTGCCAACTCCGGGTCGAATCCTTTTTGCAATTCCCCAGATCCCTCTGCCAACGTGGATGCCAGGAATTAGAATTGGCGGTGCGGTCACTGCAGAACGCCTGATGGCAACTGCTCACGACGGGATAATCATCGCCTCCATCATCGCCCTTCTTGGAGCGGCAGCATCCCTTGCAAGCCCTCACCGACTTCTCCGATCTCTTCCCGTGATGGTCTACGAGTTCGGTGTTGCAGTCGTGATTGCCACCTCCGTTCTTCCGCAATTAGTTTCCAGTTCTGCTCGAATTCGCGAAGCACAGAGGTTGCGCGGTCAGGATGTGAAGGGTCTGAAGAATTGGAGACGAATGGCTCTTCCTTTGCTCGAGGATGCGCTCTCTCGCTCATTGGATCTTGCAGCTGCGATGGATTCACGTGGCTACGGGTTCAGTAAAAAGCGTTCCAAATACCGACCCAACTCATGGCGCATCTCCGAATACTCGCTCTGTCTCGCCGCCCTGATCATTCTTGCCTTCCCGATCGCCTCGTTGGCCGCCGCTGTCCTCGCTCTTGTCGCAGTCCCGCCGCAAGAAATCTCTGTCCATGAAGTGGCGGTGAGGGCATGATCGTCTTCTCTGGAGTGTCGCTTATTTACCCAACATCGACAAAGACAATTCTTGAAGATCTCTCCTTCACAGTTTCTGAAGGCGAACTGGTCTTGGTCATGGGCTCCACCGGCAGCGGGAAGTCCTCATTACTTCGATTAATAAACGGACTGGTCCCTCATCACACTGGCGGAATACTCGCAGGAGACATCAGCGTGAACGGCATTTCAACTCGTGAAGTCAAACCCGGAGGGTTGGCACACCTTGTAGGAATTGTCGGACAAAACCCATTGAATGGTTTCGTGACCGACATCGTTGAGGAGGAACTCGCTTTCGGCATGGAAACCCTCAACTTGGCCCCAGATCTCATGCGAAAACGCGTCGAGGAGGTCCTGGATCTCCTGAGCCTGGCTCACCTTCGCGGCAGATCCATCGCAACGCTAAGCGGAGGCGAGCAGCAAAGAGTCGCTATTGGAAGCGCACTCGTCATGCATCCCAAGATTCTCGTACTCGATGAGCCCACAAGCGCACTCGACCCGATCGCAGCGGAGGAGGTCCTTTCAATAATCCAACGACTTGTCCACGATCTAGGTCTAACTGTGATTATTTCTGAGCATAAACTAGAAAGAGTCATCCAATTCGCAGATCGAATCATCCACATCAAGGGCGACGGCCATACCCTTATCGGAACACCTCAAGAAGTTCTTAAATCCTCCGACATCGCCCCGCCCATCGTAGAATTGGCTCGCGCTCTAAATCTTGCGGATATCAGTTTGAACGTGCGGGACATGAGAAGATCGACTGAACGCCTTCGCAAAGAACTTGAACAACTTGAGATTCCTGCCCCCCCAACCTCAACACCGGCCTCGACAGAGACTGTGGCCGTTGGAAAGGTATCCCTGTCGTACGGGGCCGCCCCCGCTCTTCGCGACATTTCCCTCAATATTGGTGCGGGCGAGATCGTTGCAATCATGGGACGAAACGGTGCGGGAAAAAGTTCTCTCTTGCGCGCTATCGCAGGTATCCTAAAAGTAAACCGTGGTGACATTTCGGTCTGCGGAGCCAATCCTCTCGATTTACATGGTGTTGAAAGGACGAAGGCCATTGGTTTCATTCCACAGGAACCAAGTGACCTTCTCTATGGTCAAAGTGTGACCGCCGAATGCAAAGCCGCAGATAAAGACAACAAGATCGCAGAGGGCCAGACATTCGCTTTACTACAGGAACTCGTCCCGGGTATTTCGGGCAAAACGCATCCTCGAGATTTGTCCGAAGGTCAACGGCTTGCACTCGCACTGAGCGTCGTGTTGTCGGCAAAGCCGCGCGTCTTGATTCTTGATGAACCCACACGAGGTCTTGATTACGCTGCCAAGAATTCCCTTGCTGCCTCATTGCGGGATAGCGCAGCACGAGGCTGCACAATCTTGGTAGCAACCCACGATGTCGAGCTTGTTGCCGACCTTGCAACGCGCACGATCTTCATCGCCGATGGCGACGTCGTAGCGGATGGTACAACTGTTGACGTTCTCCTTTCCTCGCCGGCGTTTGCCCCGCAAGTTGCCAAAATCATGTCACCCGCGCCCTGGCTCACCGTCAAGGATGTTGTTGAAGCGATCTTCACAACTCGATGAGTACAACTGCAGATATCTACTCCTTTCGGGCCCGCTCGCTCGTAGTTCTCGTCATTGCATCGATTATTAGTGCCTGTTGCTTTCTATGGCCTTTCTTCCTCAACGCTGACTCATCGGCCCATCACCTAAATAACCAAATACTTTCGGTGGTTGGGGTTCCTCTAGCACTTGCGATCTTGATCGTCGATATTAGTAACGAGCGTCTCGATGCTAAGTCTGTGGCGCTTCTTGGCGTTCTCGCGGCATTGACTGCGGCTCTGCGTCCAATGGGCGCAGGAGCTGCTGGCATTGAACCGATGTGGTTCATCCTCATCCTCAGCGCGCGCGTATTCGGTCCTGCATTCGGATTCATCCTCGGAGTCATTGCGATGTTCGTGTCGGCATTCATCACAGGAGGTTTTGGCCCTTGGCTTGCGTATCAGATGTTTGCCGCAGGTTGGGTCGGGCTGGGTGCAGGCCTTTTGCCACAACGTCTAGGAAAGAGGGAAATCAGAGGGAAGACCGAAATAGTACTTCTCGCCATCTACGGGATATTTGCAGCATTGCTATTTGGCCTTTTGATGGATCTGCAATTTTGGCCGTGGGCGTTGGGTTCACATACGCAACTGTCCTATGTACCAGGGGCAGGCATTGCCACCAATGCACATAGGTTCATTATCTTTCATTTTGCTTCATCCATGGCGTGGGATGTCCCGCGAGCATTTGTCACTTCAATGCTCACGGTCATCACAGCACCTGCGGTCTTGTTTGCGATGCGGCGCACTAAGCGACGTGCATCATTTCAAAGCCCGATCGAATTCAAAGCAAGTGAGGCGGCTCTTATCGGACGCGAGAAGGAACAAAGGGAAGTTTAACGACTTCAACTTCACAATCTTTCCCTCGCACGTCAATTAGCAGACGATCCCCCACGACGAAATTGGGAGTAATTAATGCTAGTGCGATCCCCTCTTTAAGAGTTGGCGAGAACGTCCCACTTGTAACTTCTCCGATGACTGTTCCATCCATTGCCTTTACGGTCATGTGCGCGCGAGGAATTCCGCGGCCCACGCATTTGAGGCCTTGGAGTTTTCGGGGGGCTCCTTCGCTTCTTTGGATTCTCAAGATGTCTGACCCAGTGAAATGTTCCTTCTTCCAACCAACAGCCCAGTTAGCACTTGCTTCAACTGGAGTGATGTCAAGTGAGAGCTCGTGCCCGTGCAATGGGTAGCCCATTTCGGTTCTTAACGTGTCCCGTGCACCCAGACCGCACACAACGCCATCGAAAGGCTTCATCGCCTCAACGATCGCATTCCAGACGGGCAAGGCGCCTCTCCATGATGGAAGAATCTCGAATCCCATTTCGCCGGTGTAGCCGGTCCTGCAAAGAATCACCGATACGTCGGCGATATTCACATGCGAGAAACTCATGTAGTCCAAGTCCGTATCTACGCCGAGGGAACGAAGAACCTCACCGGATTTTGGTCCCTGCACGGCAATGACACCAAAATCCTCGTGCAAGTTGACTATTTCGATGGTCGGATCCGCGAGGGCTCTTAGAGCAGCAACGACAGCCGTCGTGTTCGCGGCGTTAGGGACAAGGAAGAAATCTTCGGGGCTGTTTCTATACACGATGAGGTCGTCAATGACTCCACCTTGCGAATTGCAGATCATCGTGTACTGCGCCTGACCATCAGAAATTCGGTTGAGGTCATTAGTCAGCGCACTATTAAGGAATTCGAGTGCGCCGGGACCTTTGACAGAGGCCTTACCTAGATGGGAGACGTCGAAGATACCCACGCGCTCGCGCACCGCCGTATGTTCAACGATCGTGCCAGTTTCTGGGTAATCGATGGGCATTAGCCATCCCCCGAAATCAGCCATCTTGGCTGAGCGATCGACATGTTGTTGATGTAGAGGTGAATGTTTCATGTCGTCAACCTATCGCCTAGGCTGTTGTTTTGTAACGAAGGAAGACCCGAAGGAGTCGTGGTGAAGGTAACTTTGACAGATGGCGTCGCAAGCAAGGGCATTCTCGTGGTCGGTCTGGCCTTCGATGATGGGAAGAAGCCATCACTGGTTATCGAGTCCGGCGATTTAGTACTTGACTCCAAACCACTCTTGGAGGCACTCGTCACTATGGGTGCGACGGGCAAAGCCGACGAAGTAGTGAAGTTCCCCGCTGCAGGCTTTCCACTTCTCGTCTTTTCCGGTTTGGGCAAGGTGGCACGCAAGTATCCGCATGAGGCATTGCGACGTGCAGCAGGGGCTGCAACCCGATCCTTGGCGGGAAATGATGCGGTCTCATACTCGCTGCCTAGCCCCGACCTTCCGTCGGCGAGCGCTATTGCAGAAGGTGCAGTACTAGGCTCTTACGTTTTCGAAGAGTTCAAAGGAAGGACAAGGGGCGAGGCAAAATCTCCTGTTACCTTCATCACAGTTCACACGTCGTTTGCAAAATCACCCGAAGCCAAATCGATTTCACATCGCGCAATCGTTATTGGCGAGTACACGAACCTTGTGCGGAATCTGGTGAACACTCCTCCAAGTCACCTTCATCCGGTCTCATTCGTTGAGGAATTCAAGAAAGCTGTGGCGCGCGCAGGTGGCGAAAAGTCTGGATTGAAAATTTCAATCCTCAACGAGAAACAATTAAAGTCCCAAGGATATGGCGGAATCATTGGAGTAGGACAAGGATCGGCAAATCCCCCGCGCCTCCTTCATATTTCTTACACTCCAAAGAAATCAAAGAGGAAATATGCCTTGGTCGGTAAAGGCATCACCTTTGATACCGGCGGTCTCAATCTCAAGGCTGGACTGGGCATGGAGGCAATGAAGTCAGATATGGCCGGGGCCGCTGCAGTCTGTGCTGCGACGTTGGCCATTGCCACATTGAAATTGCCGGTAACCATTCATGCTTGGGCTCCTCTTGCCGAGAACATGGTGAGCGACAGCGCAACTCGGCCAGGAGACATCCTCACCACCTATGGCGGCAAGACAGTCGAGGTTCTCAATCCCGATGCAGAAGGACGTCTAGTCCTTGCTGATGCCCTCGTAAAAGCCGCTGAGGAGAAAGGGCTGGATGGGATGATTGATGTCGCAACCCTGACAGGTGCTCAAACGATCGCCCTCGGAACACGAACAAGTGCGGTCATGACCAACGACGAGGAAATCTCACAGCGATTCCTCGCAGCAGCCCAAGAAAGTGGCGAATCCTTCTGGCCGATGCCTCTTCCCGAGGAGATGCGGCCATCCCTTGAGTCCCCCGTTGCCGACCTGGCCAATATGGGCGAGAAGATGGGCAAAATGCTGGTGGCCGGACTCTTCCTTAAGGAATTCGTTCCCAGCGACCTGCCTTGGGTTCATTTGGACATCGCCTCCCCCGCCTACAACGAAACCGGAGCCTTCGGCTATACCCCCGAAGGCGGGACCGGCGTGGCCACGCGCAGCCTCATCCGCTTCATCGAGAACGCCTCCGCTTAGGCGTAGCGAGGTTATTGCACCCCCAAAACGCTGGCAGAATAAGGGTCTCAAACTGGAGAGGTGAATAGTGGCTGAATTCGATCTTGTCGTCCTCGGTGGCGGCAGCGGTGGTTATGCGTGCGCACTACGAAGTGCGCAACTTGGCTTATCGGTAGTTCTTATCGAGGCAGACAAACTTGGAGGCACCTGTCTTCATCGAGGGTGCATTCCGACAAAAGCACTATTGCACGCGGGGGAAATCGCCGACAATTCACGCGAGGCAAGCCACTTCGGCGTCAACGCCCAGTTCCTTTCGATGGACATGCCTGCAGTCAACGCCTATAAAGACGGCGTCGTAGCTCGGCTCCACAAAGGCTTGCAGGGACTGGTCAAATCACGAAATATCACCTTCGTGCAGGGACATGGCCGCCTGGTTTCCAAAAACACCGTCGAAGTAAACGGCGAGAAATACACCGGAAAAAACGTCCTGCTCGCCACCGGCTCGTACGCCCGTTCTCTACCCGGTCTAGACATCGACGGAAAACGCATGATCACCAGCGACCACGCTTTGACCCTGGACTATGTGCCGGCATCCGTCATCGTCCTTGGCGGAGGCGTTATCGGCTGCGAATTCGCATCGGTTTGGAAGTCATTCGGCGCCGACGTTCGAATCATTGAAGCACTTCCTCACCTTGTCGCTCTCGAGGACGAAAGTTCGAGCAAGCAGCTGGAGCGCGCCTTCCGCAAACGAGGAATCAATTTCGAGCTCGGCACCCGATTCCAAGCAGCGAAGGTTTCCGAGGAGAACGTAAGTGTGACTCTTGAGAATGGCAAGGAATTTAGCGCCGATCTCCTGCTAGTGGCAGTCGGCCGCGGTCCTGTCTCAGCCAACCTTGGATACGAAGATCAGGGGATCGCGATGGAGCGCGGCTACGTCACCGTTGACAACAAGTGCCGCACCAACGTTCCAGGCATCTGGGCCGTCGGCGATCTGATCCCGACACTTCAATTGGCTCACGTCGGCTTTGCGGAGGGAATTCTTGTTGCGGAGGAGATTGCCGGATTGAACCCTCGCCCCATCAACTACCCAGGAGTCCCTCGCGTCACATATTCAGATCCTGAAGTTGCCTCGGTCGGATTGACCACGGCGCAAGCCAAAGAAAAGGGCTTCGACGTCGTTGAATTGAGTTACGACCTCGCAGGAAACGGAAAAGCAC
>CAYXIS010000075.1:0-7815 GCA_964465545.1 uncultured Bifidobacterium sp.
GAGCCCCAGCCTTCCAAGCTGGCCATGCCGGTTCGATCCCGGTCACCCGCTCCACCAACCCTTTTACTGCCCCTCAGGAAATCCGCCTAATTTGGGTAATTTGTGTCCAATCAAGACCCCTATAACGGCACACCATAAAAAGGTATCGTTTGAAAAGGGGATTGAAATGAAATCCTTTAACGGCAATTAACATGAGCGGTCGGGTTCCTCTAGCTCGCCGAAACCTGATGGCCGATCCACGCCGCCTCATTGCTAGTTCCGGCGCGGTTGGACTGGCAATTATGTTGATCTTGCTCCTTGATGGACTCGGGAACGGGATCAATCGAAGTGTTACCGTGTACGAGGACCACGTTGGCGCCGATCTTTATGTCGCCCAATCTGGCACTCACAACTTCTTCGGAGCTGTCTCTCAAATCCCGCGCTCAACTGTCGATTTTGTGAAAGCTCAACCGGATGTCGATTGGGCCTCACCTGTGCGAACTTTTCTTGCAATCATCAGTCTGCATGATCGGAAGATTCCCGCATCAATAGTCGGCTGGGTACCCGGTCAACACGGCGGCCCTTGGCAGATCATCGCGGGGCGCGCGCCCCAAGCAGACAACGAAATAGCTATCGGTCGAGTAATGGCTAAGCGTCATAAACTCCACATCGGCGGCTCCCTTGAACTCATGGGTCGCAATTTTCGGATCGTCGGAACTAGCACCGACACATTCATGCTCTCATTCGTTTTCATGACTCATAGAGCGACAGACCTCTTACTCAATTCGCCTAACACCACGAGTCTTGTACTCGTCGGCACTGAGCACCCAAAGAAAGTGCGCGCCGAACTCGCTGCTACAGGACTGGCCGTACACAATCGCGATGAATTTGCCGCTAAAGACCGCGCGGTGATGACGCGGGCCTACGCAGTTCCGATTGGCATGATGCGAGGGGTCGCTTTTGCAATTGGGATATTGGTGATAGCTCTGAGCGTTTACACCGCCATGATGGATCGCCGCCGCGAATACGGAATCGTGAAGGCGATAGGTGCAAACCGCAATAACCTGCTCGCTCTTGCCCTACGTCAGTCTCTGATAGTGGCTGGTCTTGGTTTGGGTGCCGGCGGCATATTTTTTTTCGCTGGACGGGCATTAATCACAAGCGTGCGTCCGCAATTCACCGTCGAACTTGCTCTCACTGATATCACTCGGGCCGTTATTGCCGCGGCATTAATGGCCCTCCTGGCCTCGCTCCTCCCCGCTCACCGACTGGCTCGGCTCGAGCCATCGGTCGCCTATCGGGGAGGTTGAAAAATGCGACGAGTATCGATTGCCCGGAGCAATCTATTTCAGGATCGCCGTCGCGCAAGTCTCTCGATCCTTGGAGTGTCAGGTGCGTTCATACTTGTACTCGTACTTAACGGCATCTTCGCCGGAGCAATGCGACAAGTCACGACGTACATTCGGAATTCCCCCGCAGATTTGTTTGTCGCCCAACACGGAGTCACAACTATGCACATGACCGCCTCTGCCATAGCACCAAATGTTGTCGATAAGATCCGAGCTATCCCTGGGATCGCATGGGTGGAAGGACTGCGCTTTACTACGAGCACCGTCGATTCCGGGAAGAATAATCTCCTCACCTACGTGCTCGGTTACGATGTTTCAACCGGCCGAGGTGGCCCACGGCATCTCAGTTCTGGATCAGCGCCGACGCACGGTGAAGCAATCGTCGATTCAGTTGCTGCCAGCGAACTAGGTGTAGGACTTGGCCAAACGGTAACTATCCTCGGCAAGCCTTTTATAATCAGTGGCCTGTCCACGAACGGGACATACATCGCAAATACCACAGTTTTCATCACCGATGCGGATTTCGCGGACCTACCTACGGATACATTCTCGTTGGAATCCAAAAAGGCACGTCGGCCGCCGCCATGCAACAGCGCCTAGCCAAAACCCTGTCAGATGTCACCGTGATGACCCGCGCTGAATTCACTCGACAAGAGGGAAACGTCGTGAGATCGATGGCCACAGATGTCATGGCCATCATGTCTACGATCGGTTTCCTCATTTCTCTAGCGCTCATCGGTCTCACGCTCTTCACCGCTACCGTTTCCAAACAACGCGAATTCGGGATCATCAAAGCCCTTGGTGCCAGTCGTCGGCGACTCACCACAATCGTGCTCACCCAGGCAGTGTGGACAGTGACCCTCGCACTCGTACTCGCAACAATCCTCTCAATTGCGATCGGAGCCGGAATCGAGGCGCTCACCCCCAACTTCGCCGTTGACATCGAAGCCAAATCTGTCATGCAGACTGCCATCAGCGCTTTCGTGGTTGCCTCAATCGCCGTTGTCCTCCCCCTACGACGCGTCGCACGTGTCGATCCAGCAACCGCATTTCGGACGGCCTGACATGCCAAACTCAGCACTCAGTGTTCACCAACTCAGTAAAACCTTCGGTGAAGGTGAGATAGCCGTCCACGCAGTGCGCAATATTGATCTGGTTGTTGAACCAGGTGAAGTAGTCCTCATCATGGGCCCCTCTGGAAGCGGTAAGACCACGCTCCTGCTGATGCTTGGCGCAATGCTGCGACCTACTACCGGTTCAATCCTTATTGATGGAATAGACCTAGCCACCACTCCTGAACGACGACTCCCCGCTCTTCGTGCAAATCATCTGGGGTTCATCTTCCAAGACTTCAATCTTCTCTCAGCGCTGACCGCACTCGAGAATGTCGAACTAGCCTGCAACCTAGCCGGCGTGGTGGGACAGGCCGCAAGAGAGCGTGCCGAGGAACTCCTCCGACGCATCGGCCTCGGAACACGACTTCATTTCTATCCCGACCAACTGTCCGGAGGAGAGAAACAACGCGTTGCGATAGCGCGAGCGCTTGCAAATAGACCCACAGTCGTACTTGCCGACGAACCAACCGCAAATCTGGACTCCAGCCACGGTCGTGACATCGCGCGGGTTCTCAGGCAACTTGCCAATGAACAACATTGCAGCATCGTGGTTGTCAGCCACGACGAACGCCTTCGCGAAATTGCAGACCGAACACTCTGGCTCGAAGACGGCGCATTCCGCGAGTTCGACACCATGGTTGTGGATCCAGTGTGCACAATGACCGTTCACCCAAGTGATACCACACCCCACTACCAACGAAATGGAATGACCTATTGGTTCTGTTCTCCAACATGTCGAAACGATTTCGCCGCCGACCCTACTAAGTACCGAGTTTGATTTCGACCTACCAGATCTTCGAAATTGACCGGTCCTAACCCCCTTATTGACTTCAACTAGCACTAAAATTCCTCTGTTGCCTAGCCGACTTCGGCAAGGCACCCCACACCAGAGAAGGGCAGTTGAGATGAGAATTTCCACGCGCAACACAAGGAGATTTATCGCCTTGGTCGCTCTTTTATTCGCTACCGCGATGGCACCGGCCTTCGCAGATTCTTCCGATGGCCAGAAAAGCGGTGTCATATACAACAGCGTGATTGCCCCGCTTCCCGGGAATTTGCCAAGCATCGGATTTGAATCAACAGCCTTCAACGAATTTGGAAATGCCGTCAACTTCTCAGCCGGTAGCAGCCATGACCTCACCAAGGTCGTCGTGACCATGAGCAGTTGGGGTTGTGCATCGGGCAGTTGGTACTTGCACACGTGCACCACTCCAGAGGATGCAACTTTTGCGCAGCCGATCACTCTCAATATCTACAGCCCAAGCGCTGACGGAGTGAACCCGGGTGCAAAGATCGCCTCCATCACAAACACGTTCAACATCAAGTACCGACCATCTGCAAGTGCCCTGTGCGTCGGCAGCGATATTGGCAAGTGGTACGACAAAGAGTCAAAGACATGCTTCAACGGCCTTGCCCAGAACATCACCTTTTCCGTGAAGAACGTCAAAGTGACGAGCAGTGCAATTTTCGGAGTCGCTTACAACACCACTCACTATGGCTACGCACCGATCGGACAGAGCGCGGCGTGTTTCTCAACGAGCGCGGGATGCGGCTACGACTCGCTCAACGTTGCCGTTACTGAAGACCCAACGAACGTCACCGTCGGCACAAGCGTCGTTCCTGGAAAACTCTGGCTCGCATCAAATGCTGGAGGCCAATACGCGGATGGCGGCGTTGCAGGAGTAGGTACATTCCGCATTGATTCTCCCAATGTCGCACCATGGTGGGGCGTCAGCGATCCATACTCTTCAGCACCTTGGTATGTCCCTGCAATCAAGGTCTTCGCTAACCAAAACGACAAGGGCGCGCTTACATCGGATGACAAGTCGTCGACCAAGAAGGTTGCTCACAACAACTCAGACGGAATGCACGGAATCAAGAAGGACTAGCTTCCCGATTCATGGTCGGCCAGGATCCATGCGGCAAAACTTGCCGTCAGGGCGCTGATCATTGCGATGCCAAAGATGATTAGTACCCCCGCCACCAAGCGTCCCTCGGTCGTAATCGGGTAGACATCGCCATATCCGATGGTGGTTATGGTGACTAGTGCCCACCAGATCGCATCGCTCGACGTCGTGATGTGGCTGCCTGGAGCAAATCGCTCGATCTCAAGAACCGCCGCTCCCATAATGAGAATCATCAAAACGGTGGTCACCCCAATCAAGATCGGGATGGACTTGATGTAGGCCTTCTTGCTTCTGAAGCTGGCTTTGCTCGTAAATAGCAATGCCCTAAGCCCTCGCAAGGGTCGGAAGAATGGAACAACTACGAGAAACAGTTCGACGAAGTGTGTAGTGAAGAATTTTCTCTTGTTTGACGCAAGGTACAACTGGACTAAGTAGTCCAGGAGAAACAGAGCCCAAATCAAGTAGTTGCTCCACCTAAAGATCTCGACTACGGAATGCTCCATCGGATAGAAAAAAATAGGGACAACATAGGTAAAGGTGTAGAGAAGGCTCAATATCAACGTCGGGGATGCCATCCGCTCTCGCCATCTGGCTGCCCTCATGGTTGAAATACTGCCACCTTAGTTAGCATGCCTACTTCAAAATCAACTCTCGGGCGAGTCGACGTAGATCCGCGCCGGATCGCTTTTCCGGTTCGTACATGGCAGCAGCCATGGATCCTTCGATTAAGAGAAACAAATGTCGAGCAATGGCTTGAGAATGTTTGTCCTTCGAACCCAATTCGTTGACAAGAGTGTTTAGAACCCAATTCTTCTGAAACAAGGCTATATCCGCAATATGTTCATCGGAATTTGGGCGCTGCAGTAAAGCGCGATGAAATCCGCACCCAACGAAATCGTCTGACTCGATCCAATCCGCGACCCAATTCACTACAGCCATCACGCGTCGTTTAGGATCAATACCTGCAGCATCCATCGCTTCCGTGATTAACAAAGATCGCTGATCGCGTCGCCGTTGGAGATAATCCACTAACAATTGCTCGCGGGATCCGAAGTGTCGATAAAGAGCCGGCTTGCCGACACCCGCTTCTGCGCATATTTCATCAATTGTTCCCTCATGGAGGCCGCGTTCATACAACACATGATCAATCGCCGAATTCAATGCGGCACGGACCTCTGTGGAAAGGGGTCTCGTCATCAGACGCCAATCATCTCGCGAGCAGCATTCACTACAGCGCGCGGAGCATCGCGGTGGATTGAGTGGCCAGTCCCCTGAACAATTTCAAAGAAAATGCCTGAATCTTCCTCGGCGATTTCTGATCCAATATTTGGAGGGAGCATGGTAAATACCGAAGGGTCTCCTCCAAGGATTCTTGCTGGTCGGTTAAGCCCCAGCGCGAGGGATCGATGGTTCCATGGCGCATTGTCATGCATAACCTTTTCAACGGTGAATGCACTAACCGACCTAACTGCACGAGCCTTATGAAAAGCATCAAGGGGGTGCCAATTCGGATGGGAAGAAGCAAACTCAGATGGGTCGGCAAATGGATCAACTTCACTGACTTGTTCCGCCACAACAACTGGAAAATCTTTCTCGGAAATCTCAAAGACTGGCTCAAGGAGCAAGACCCCCTCGATGCCATTTAGCTTTTGCGCCAGCAGACATGCGATTGGTCCACCGAGTGAATGCCCAATCACCAGATCCCAATCATCACCAAGAACTTCAAGATCCGAAGAAAAATCCTCGAATCGGTATACGGAAGCACTTGGTGCATCGCCGTGTCCACGCAAATCGGGCGCAACCACTCTGCACCCAAACCCTGCAAGTTGTTCAGCAACATTCCACCACGTTCCACGGTTCCCGCTGAGACCATGAATGAGTAGAACACTCGGACCATCGCTAGGTCCCCATTGCGAAGTTGGAAGCTGAAGAACCGTCATAACGTAACTCTAGAGTTACGTTATATTTCCTGTCAAATGTTGCTAATTCGTGACTCTTCTCAGCAGTCCCTCATTCTCAAATCTTTACTGGGGTCACTTGGACAGCAGCATCCGTCGTCAAGTTTCACGCGTCCCGTGATAGCTCCGTATGCAAGCACAACGATGAATGCCAGCGCGCTCGCACCAATTAGATAAACAACCACGTGACCCCTCCTCCGGATGAGGACTAGCACTCACCCTAAAGAGTGCCTGTCCTTGAGATCACATTACGCTCCTGAGTCAGAAACAGCCAACATCAATAGACTTTTGAGGACCCGCCAGAGCGCGGCATTTAAAGGAGTCGAACGGAGAGTTTGAGATGGCTCATGATTCAGGGAGTTCGATAACAGGTTCAGGCCCCCGCATTGATTACGCCCAACGACCGATGCTCGTATTCTGGGAAACAACTCGTGCTTGTCTTCTGGCATGCAAACACTGCCGAGCAAGCGCAACGGCACAGGCGCTGCCCGGCGAATTGAGCACGGTGGAGGGCAAGGAATTCATCGATCAAGTCGCAGGTTTCGGCCGGCCCTACCCGATCTTGGTGATGACCGGCGGTGACTGTCTTCTCCGGCCGGATATCTTTGAATTAGTCGACTACGCGACCAGTTTGGGAATTCCCGTCGCTCTGTCTCCTTCGGTCACACCATCGCTGACACCTGAGATGATCCAAAGAATCCACGACAGCGGAGTCAAAGCCGTCTCGATAAGCCTTGATGGCTCGCTTCCTGACACGCACGAGGGTGTTCGCGGAATTCCAGGTCACTTTGCCAAGACCGTCGAAGCGATTCGCGCGCTGAGCGCGGCGGGCATGACCGTGCAAATCAACACCACCGTAATGCGCGCAAACGTTGACGAATTGGCAGAAATCGCGCAGATCGTTAAGGACGCCGGTGCACACATCTGGGAAGTCTTCTTCCTCGTACAAGTCGGACGCGGTGAAGTCACTGAAGCAGTCTCTGCCGATGAGCACGAAGACATCTGCAATTTTCTATACGACGCCTCTCAATATGGATTCATCGTGCGCACCGTGGAGGCACCGTTCTTCCGTCGCATCGTAAATCGCCGAATCGCTGGTGATCTTGCACCAGAGACAGAGTTATACAGAAGCCTTTCCTCTCAACTTGTCTCGTTGATGGGACCTCCGACAAATCGTTTGCGTGCGCACACAACGGCGACCCGCGATGGCAAGGGAATAGTCTTCATCGCCTACGACGGCGAGGTTTATCCTGCGGGCTTCCTGCCACATGGATTGGGCAACGTCCGCACAAAGCCGATCGCAACTATCTACCAAGACAATCCGTTGCTCGTGCAGATTCGCTCGTCCAACTTCTCCGGCCGATGTGGCTATTGCGAATATGCAGACCTATGTGGCGGATCACGTGCTCGAGCATTTGCGACAACTGGAGACGCCCTTGGAGAAGATCCCGCATGTGCCTACGTCCCAGAAGGCGCGCCGATGGCGTTGGTTGGCGACTAGAACTAG
>CAYXIS010000076.1:0-1201 GCA_964465545.1 uncultured Bifidobacterium sp.
GGTCGCGGACTTTCACCGCCGGTTCGGATTTACACCGACCCCCGGAACAACGTGGGACTATTCTGGCACAGACTTCGCCAATTCACGCAATTTTGTGACCATCGAGGCCGGATCCTGAGATCGGAATACCGCACTTCCAGCAACAAAGGTGTCTGCCCCTGCCGCGGCTGCGATCTCAATCGTCTCCTCAGAAATGCCTCCATCAACCTGCAGCCAAATTGGACGAGAACCAATCAACTTTCTTGCTCTTTTGATTTTTTCGATCATATCGAACATGAAACGCTGTCCGCCGAAACCTGGTTCGACAGTCATTATTAGGAACATGTCCGCCAAGTCGGCAAATTCAGCGTAGTCGGAAATATCGGTGTTGGGTTTCACTGCTAATCCTGATCTCGCGCCTTCGCGTCTGATGCTCTTGAGAGTTTGAGCGACATCCTTTGTCGCTTCAACATGGAGGGTCACACTTGCACATCCGATCTGAGCATATTCCGGTGCGATCTTGTCTGCATTCAGAACCATAAGATGTGCGTCAACTGGAAGGACACTTTCCTGGACTATCTTTTTGGCAGAATCGAAATCGAAGGTGAAGTTCGGTACGAATTGATTGTCCATGATGTCAAGATGAACTAGGTCAGATACAACCGCGATTCGTCGGATCTCCCCTGAAAGGTCATCCAAATCTGCGTTGAGAATACTTGGAGTGATGCGCACTTCTCGAGACATGGCCGAATGGTATCTGACTCTAGGAAATGCGTTCGAAAAGAGCCAGATACATGGCATCCGTGCCGTGTCTATGGGTCCATAGCTGCATGGACCCGTTCACGACGGCGTCTTTCAAGTTCGCAGGCAAAAAGGGCTCGACGGATACCTGACGAATGTTCGGATGACGTTTCAGTGCGGCCATCACTTGAACTTTCGTCTCAGCCAAATGCGGAGAGCACGTCGCGTATCCGATAATGCCTCCAACATGAACCAAAGAGATCGCACTATCGAGTAGTTCCCCTTGAAGTTTTGTTAGGCCCGATAAATCTGACGGCTTGACACCACAGCAATCCTGTTCTCTGCCTCAAAATGCCCAAACACGTGCAGGGGGGACAGCCGATAACCGCGCCCAAGGCTCTCCCCCCTTTTCCCAGAGTTCTCCCCCATCCCCCCCCGACTTCGCCCCCCGCGATCTCCCCCCCTCACAGACCCGCCCCCC
>CAYXIS010000076.1:1211-7749 GCA_964465545.1 uncultured Bifidobacterium sp.
GGCCCGATAAATCTGACGGCTTGCGACGCCAGCGAACTTCTGGTCTGCGTCTCAATGCGCCAATACCCGTACAGGGGACATCGGCGATTACCGCTCCGAAGGCTCTCCCCCTTTCTCCCAGAGTTCTTCCATCACCCACCCAGACTTCGCCTCCAGCGATCACCTGCTCAACCAGACGCGCACGCGCAGGCGAGACCTCGTTGGCTACAAATTCCTTCCCGTTCAGAATGGCGATGCTGGAAATCAACGCTGCTTTGCCGCCGGGGCCGGCACACAAGTCCAACCAATCCTGTTGACTCATAGCAGCTTGAGAGAAGACATAAGCGACCAGTTGAGAGCCTTCATCTTGAACCCCAGCAAGCCTTTTTCGAATCAAATCAATTTCAGATGGGATCTCCACCGAGGTCGCACCGAATGGAGAATATTTGGTCGCCGATCCACCCAGGGCAACAAGGTCTGCCTGCGTCGAGCGGCCCGGCCAAGACACCAACGTGGGCGCGGCGGGCACATTATTTGCCTCAAGGGCTCTTACGACCTCCGACTCCTCTTTCAACAAGTCGAAGTACGCTGAAACTATCCATTCTGGGTGTGAATACTTGAGTGCTAATCGCTCTATCGGATCTTGTAACTCATCGATGAAGGCGATCCATTCTTCCAACGACCGCGCGCTGACTTTGCGAAGAAGAGCATTGACATAAGTGGCTTTGGATTCTCCAAGGACCTTGCGCGACAATTCCACTGTTGTCGATACCGCTGCATGAGCGGGGACGCGCATTTCAAAAAGCTGATGAACTCCCAGGCGAGCGACATCAATTATTCCGATATCGACACTCTCCCACGGTCTCTCACTCACTTGCGAAAGGATCCAATCGTGACGACCCTGCATTCGAATAGTTCCGTACACCAATTCCGTGACAAAGCCTTTGTCCCGTTGTTCAAGCGCACTCTCGCCCAACGCCTTAGGCAGGATCAAGTTTGCATAAGCCTCATGCCGATTAACCTGAGTTAGTATCTCGTAGGCCAGAAGACGAGAAGCATCAGGGCGAGGCTTTCGAAATGTGCTTCCCGTACTAGACAAATCTTTCACCTTCCGCAATTCGCGCACCATTGGCCCAACTCTTGGCTGACATAGTCTTCTTCCCTGCTGGCGTCACCTCCTCAATGAGAAGTCTGCTGCCATTGGCGCAACTTGCGACGACGCCACCATGTTGAATTTCCACGAAACCAGGTTCACGTTCACGACCGTCCACGAAAACACGGGCACGATCCACCCTAATGGCTCCATTTCTAAATGTTGTCCACGCTCCAGGATCTGGAGTGAATGCGCGTATTTGGCGATCGACGGCTACCGCGCTCTTGTTCCATAAGATTCTTGCCTCCTCCTTCGAGATTTTCGGGGCGTAACTAACGTCTTTATCGCTTTGTGGAATCGGTCGAACTCCAGATTCAATAATCGCTAGCGTTTCGGCGATGGCTTCGGGGCCAAGTAACGCCATCGCCTCGAGAACTTCTCCGGCATTCCCGTAAGGTTCAACACGAATTTCACGCTGGACATAGATCGGACCGGTATCCATTCCAGAATCCAGCGCGAAGACGGTGATACCTAGCCGTTCATCGCCGTTCAAGATTGCTCTTTGCACCGGTGCCGCACCACGCCATGCCGGAAGGAGGGAGAAATGAAGATTTATAAAGCCGTAGCGAGGCACCGAAAGTATTTCAATCGGAAGGATCACTCCGTAGCCAATCGTCACCACGAGATCTATCAAGGCCAATGATTCGTGGAGATCCTCTGACGAAACAGGTTTGACGCATTGGATGTGGTGAGCCGATGCCCACTGACCGACAACTGATTCCCTCAAAGCGCGACCGCGACCTGCAGGCCTATCTGGTCTTGTAATCACCAGCGATAAATCGTGTTCTGATGCGCTCAGCCAATCCAACGCTGGTATGGCTACGCTTGGAGTCGCTGCCACACCTATTCGCATTAAAGACCTTTGCCGAAGGTGTAATGAGGTGAGATCTTTACCTGCGGATTCAAACCTGCGTTGTTTGCCAGGCCGAACCATTCCGACTCTCTGATCTCCTTCATTGCGCGCTTTCGATCCTCTTTCGACAATCGATCGATGAAGAGGATGCCGTCGAGATGATCGGTCTCGTGTTGAAGGGCCCTTGCGAGCAATTCACTTCCTTCGACGGTGACTGGCTCACCGTACATATTCCAGCCTTTGGCGACTACCCGAAGCGATCGCGGTGTGTCATAGCGGAGGTCTGGGAAAGAAAGGCAACCCTCTTCGCCTTCTTGTAAGTCTTCGCTCAAATCAAGACTTGGGTTGATCAGGTGCCCAAGCGCTTCATCAATATCCCAGACGAAAACTCGAAGTGGTACGCCTATCTGTGGCGCAGCTAGCCCAGCACCAGGAGCATCCAGCATTGTGTCGGTGAGGTCTGCCACCAACGTCCGCAATTCCTTGTCAAAATCAACCACCGATACCGATGGAGTAACTAGAACGGGATCTCCGAAGAGGCGTATGGGCTGAATAGGCATGCGGGCAGTCTAGCAACTAGGTCAGAGAGTACGGATCAACTCTTATTGTGAACAGAACCTTCCGAGAGATGGACCGGCGGCGTTGCAGTTCGTGAACAAAATCCACAAGGGAAGCCGCGGTCGCCACTGGAGCTGAAAGTATCAACCTCGACATCGTGCCTGTCTTCTCAAGTGGTCCAGATATTTTAACTTCCTGGCCTATTCGATGATCCTTTTGTGCCTGGACTATTCCAGCATGAAACTTCGCAGCCTCTTTTGTATCAAGATCTATGCAAATGAATCGGTAATACGGAGGGAAATGCATAGCTTCTCTTTCGCGGAGTTCCTTTCGAACGAGAGGAGTTGAATCCCAACGGGTTAATGCAGCAACGATGGGGTGAGTTGGATCAATAGCGACGAATATGGGGTTCAATTCCTGTGCCATCGCCGCTGATTGGAAGAAAATCTCCCGTGAACTCTCCGTTGATCTGAGTTCGCTATGCCCGAAGAAGCGCAGACCTTCTAGAAGTGCAACCGCCGCGTAACCATCCTGGCTCTTCGGCTGGGCTCCAGGAGTAGAGATGACAAGGCAGGGCGAGGACGAAACCGTATTGACGATGTGTTCGCCAGATGAGTTGATAATCGGAGTATTTGGAAAGGATCTACCGATCTCTTCAGCGAAACGATCAATCCCTCTTGACGCCAAATAGATCTCGCCGCTCTGACACCATCCACATTTCCAACCCTCGTAAACCGTGCGGCATAGCACGCACCGAGGGTTCTCACCTGCACCAACGAGTTCTAACCGTCCACCGCAAGTGCAGAGAGCAATATTCCTGCATTTATTACACAGGACGGAATTTCCGTAACCTTTCCTAGGCACTAGGAATAGCACAGGGCCTTGCCTAATAGCCTTTCTTATTATTGAAAAAGCCGGACTTGGTATCAGCTCCCCCATGGTCTGAGGGAAGGCCACAACATTTTTTCGAGTTTTTGAGGAAACGTGGCCGAGCCAACCTGAATCGATTAGTCGTGCGACTTCAAGAGATGGTGCATAGCCAGTCAGAATGAGACTGGCATCCATCTCGCCTGATCTCATCAAAGCCACGTCCCGTGCATTCCATCCGGGCGATCGAGGCTCATGCAAAGACTCGGATGATTCGCCTGCAACGATGATGGTCGCATCGTCTTTGAGCGGCGCGAAAATAGCCCCTCGCAAACCCAAGACAATGTCGACCTGACCTTTTGCGACCTTTAGAAAATTTCTGTAGCGCTCACTTCGTGTGAGACCTCCATCTAGTCGAACCATGTTTTCATCCTGGAAATAGAGCAGGAGTTCTTGCTCAATGCTGAGGAGTTCTCGTTCATCGGGCACAATCAAGAGAACTTGGCCGAATTCAGAGCGAGTCACCACAAGTTCGGCGATGAGTTTTTGACGAGGAATGCTAGGGGGAAGAGCCCAGTAGGTTCTGATTTTTCGTTGAGTTAGCGCTTCGGAGTGGACAGCAGGTGGTTGACTGAGAAGCGCTGGCTTTGGATTGTGAGCCGATTGCTCCTTATCAACTGATGCGATTCTCGGTGGAATCGCGCCTCGAATGATGTCGTACGGAGAGCCCGCCCATCGCCTGCCAACAAGTCGAAATAGTTCGAGTGTCCGAGGAGTTGCCACGGGATTCAAAGACAGAACTTTCAGGATCTGCTTCAAATTTCCGGTATTCGAGGATGACTCAACCCTTTCGATGACGATTCCCTCGTGCATCGTAGAACCGAATTCGACTTCCACTCTTATTCCGACTTGAACAATCGCGGATAGATCTTCCGGTACCCAATAGTCAAAGGGCGTATCGAGATGAAATACCCCAGTGTCGACCCATATGCGAGCCACCGGGAGAATCGCTGCGACACTCTTCTTGCCGAGGCCGCCTACTTGTGCCTTGAGTTTCAATGGTCTTGGAGTGACCACTGAATCGGATTACCGGATCGCCGCGCGCAGTGCGTCCACGCGATTGGTCGCTTCCCAAGTGAATTCGGGCAACTCTCGACCGAAATGGCCATAGGCGCTCGTTCGTGCGTAGATCGGGCGAAGAAGATCCAGTTCGCTAATGATTGCGGCTGGCCTTAGATCAAATGTGGCATGAACCGCGTCCTGAATCTTCTCAACAGGGATTGTCTCAGTACCGAAAGTTTCAACGAAAAGTCCCACCGGCTGTGCCGTGCCAATCGCGTATGCAACCTGGACTTCGCAACGGCGCGCCAAGCCAGCTGCCACGACATTCTTTGCGACCCAACGCATCGCATATGCCCCAGACCGATCAACTTTTGAGGGATCTTTTCCACTGAAAGCGCCACCACCATGACGAGCCATTCCACCATAGGTGTCAACGATGATCTTGCGTCCAGTTAAGCCAGCATCCCCCATCGGGCCGCCGATAACAAAGCGCCCAGTTGGATTGATGAGGACACGCAGATCCTTGCGCGATAATCCAACTTCTTCCAACACTGGATCAATCACTTGAGAGATGATGTCCGGCGTGAGTTTTTTCACCACGTCAATGTCGGGTGCATGTTGGCTTGAGATGACTACCGTATCCAAAGCAACGGCACGATTGCCGTCGTATTCAATCGTGACCTGTGTCTTTCCGTCAGGACGAAGGAATGAGAGATCTCCGCTCTTTCGAACGTGTGCAAGACGTTGTGCGAGTTTGTGAGCCAATGAAATCGGCAGCGGCATGAGTTCCTTCGTATCATCGCACGCATACCCAAACATCAAGCCTTGGTCACCAGCACCTTGCAGATCAAGAGGATCAACAGATGAGGAAACCCGATTCTCATACGCGTCGTTTACGCCTTGAGCAATGTCTTGGGACTGCTGGCCAATCGAAATGGAAACCCCACACGTGTTCCCATCAAAGCCCTTCTCTGAAGAGTCGTAGCCGATTTCAAGGACAGTGTCTCGGACAATACCCATCACGTCCGCATATCCGTCAGTGGTCACCTCGCCTGCAACATGAACTTGCCCTGTAGTGATTAAAGTTTCAACCGCCACGCGGCTCTTAGGATCTTGACTGAGGAGGGAATCCAAAATGGCATCGGAGATTTGATCTGCGATCTTGTCTGGATGTCCTTCAGTTACGGATTCAGAGGTAAATAAGCGCTTAGACATTGGGCAAACTTAGCCGAAAATTGACCTGATCAAGTAATACGTTGGCGAGCGTGTCCTTGGAAGCCTGCGATACGACGATCTCGCCCCCGTCTTTGGTGATAATTGTGCCTTGGGTGTTGTCGCTGCCGAAGATGGCCCCTCCTGACACGTCATTGACGTAGAGCACGTCCAGGTTCTTCTCGAGGAGTTTCTTGGATGCATTGGCCAAATGTGATTGGGTCTCCGCTGCAAATCCGACAAGAACTTGAGATCGTTGCTTTCTCTTCGATAGATCAGCAAGCAGATCTGCGTTTGGCTCCAAATGAATACTCGAAAGCTCGTTCTTCTTTATTTTCTCGGCACTCTCACGCGCTGGCCTCGCATCTGCAACGGCTGCGCACATGATCAGGGCATCGCAATCGGGAAATTCTTCATCAAGGGCCTGAGCCATCTCTGCTGTTGTTTCCACATGGATGATCTCTACGCCCTCAATATCAGGTAAATCGCAGTTGGCGGCTATGAGCCTAACCTCAGCACCTCTGGCCGCAGCAGCCTGTGCAACTGCGTACCCTTGCTTGCCGGAGGATCGGTTGCCAATAAAGCGAACAGGATCAATTGGTTCTCGAGTTCCGCCGGCAGTAACCAGGATTCTTCGACCGAGTAGGTCGGCATTCCACCCAACTATCTCTTGGAATGCCTCAAGAATATTGGAAGTCTCCGGAAATCTACCCTGCCCTATATCAGCGCCTGTAAGGCGACCAAATTCTGGCTCCATGACCACGTATCCACGAGCACGGAGAGTTTGAACATTTGCAACGGTTGAGGGATTAAGCCACATCCGTGGGTGCATGGCGGGAACAACCAATATAGGT
>CAYXIS010000077.1:0-7747 GCA_964465545.1 uncultured Bifidobacterium sp.
GAATGGTCTCATCGCTGCAAGAGTTGCGTTCGCTTTTGGATCAACTCGTCGATCAGCCTTATCCTACCGAGATCGGAAATTCTCCTCGCGGAAGAACAAGTCATGGGCGACCGGTGACTCTTCCCGATGGTTGGTTGAAGGATCCGGATGAATTGGCGGAGATTGAAATCGAAGACGCGTTTTCAGGCGGCTGAGGTGTTCTTATTTAAAGTCCTTCGGAAAATCATTAGCGCAATATTGCTCATTGCGATCGTCGTGCCAGTTTTTACGCTGGGAAAAACATGGCTCGCCGCACACAATTCCACTGCAAAAAGATCTGACGTGATCGTCGTTCTCGGTGCTGCTCAATTCAATGGTCGCCCAAGTTCGGCACTGCTGGCCAGATTGGTTGAAGTTAAGCGGATTTACAAACTGGGGTTGGCTCCCATGATCATCACGGTTGGGGCTGGCGCACCGGGAGATCGTACGACTGAGGCAGCTTCAAGCAAAGCGTGGCTTGTCTCTCACGGGATTGGTAAGAGCGTCGTTGTAGCCATTCCACTAGGCCGGGACACTTTGGTGAGTACTCAAAGTTATATTGCAGAGATGAAACGAAGGGGCCTCCACAGTGTCGTCATCGTCACCGATCCTTATCACTGTCTTAGGGCGATGACGATGGCCAATGATCTCGGGGCGAAGAGTTCATGCTCACCAGTTCGTACCGGGGCAAATTCGCTGCTGCATGCTGATCTTCACTACCTAATCCGCGAAACCGGTGCATATCTGGCCTACGTCACGCTAGGACGCAGGGGGATTCATCTCAGCGACCACATAGATTCAGGTCATTAGGATGACGCTTGTGAATGGGTATGGCGGTCACGATTTGGAACGGTTCTTCCCCGAGCCTGCAAAGCGACCGGGGCGAACTGAGTTCATGCGCGATCGCGCTCGTGTCATTCACTCCGCCTCCCTCAGGCGGCTTGGGGCGAAGACTCAAGTGGCCGTTCCTTGGGAGAATGATTTTCAACGCACTCGGCTTTCTCATTCCCTTGAAGTTGCCCAGATTGGACGAGAACTAGGAGATTCACTTGGCGCTGATCCAGACCTTCTGGACACAGCTTGTTTGGCGCACGACTTGGGGCACCCGCCATTCGGACACAATGGCGAAAGCGCGCTTGCGCACATTGCACAAAGTGCCGGAGGGTTCGAAGGGAACGCACAGAGTTTTCGT
The DNA here is from genome assembly GCA_964465545.1 of uncultured Bifidobacterium sp. GTDB lineage: Bacteria > Actinomycetota > Actinomycetes > Nanopelagicales > Nanopelagicaceae > QYPT01. The sequence goes on from CAYXIS010000077.1 coordinate 1,211, forward strand.
TTGCTAACTCGTCTTGAGGCGAAGACTTTGGATCTTCAAGGACGATCAGCCGGTCTCAATCTCACACGAGCATCCTTGGATGCGGTTACGAAATATCCGTGGCCACAGGATGGCGACCAAATCAAGTACGGGGTTTACTCCGAGGACATGGGAATATTCGAGTGGATGCGACAAGGCGCGCCAGCCCAACAGCGATGCATTGAGGCGCAGATCATGGATTGGTCCGACGATGTCTCCTACTGCGTCCACGACCTGGAAGACGCACTGGTTGCTGGACAGGTCAGTGTCACGGATTTTAGCGAGGACTTGCCGTTGCTTCACGAAGTAATGGTTCGAGATTATGCCATCGACTCAACGGAGTCTGAGGCGCGTGCTGCCCTTGGACGACTTCAGAAATTGTCATGTTGGCCCTCTTATTTCGACGGGACCCACAAGGGGCTTGCGCGAATCAAAGATCTAACTAGCCAATTGATCGGACGCTTTGTCTTGTCTGCTGAACTTGAGACGCGGAAAGTTCACGGGGGAGATGCACTCGTCCGGTACAACGCGAATTTGGAAGTGCCTCATGATCAAAGAATTGAGGTGGGACTTCTCAAATCCGTTGCAGGTCTCTACGTAATTGGAACTCCTCTCGCTCAAGATCGATATGCAAAGCAACGCGTTGTCATTTCTGATCTCGTGGAAATGCTCCTAGCGACAGCTCCGGCCAGTCTGGATTCGATCTTCTTGGCTGATTGGGAGGCCTGTGATAGCGATGACGAACGACTTCGCGTAGTGGTCGATCAAGTTGCGAGTCTTACCGATCCTGCTGCGTATACGCTGCATGCCCGACTCACCGCGCGGATAGAATCTGATTCATGAGCGGGCGGATAAAGGATGAGGATGTTGCCTACATCCGCGACCGTGCTCCTATTGATGAAATAGTCGGCGACTATGTTCAACTAAAGAACGCTGGCGGCGGAGCGAAGAAGGGTCTATGTCCTTTTCATGACGAGAAATCGCCCTCTTTCCATGTGACTCCTAGCAAGGGATATTTCCATTGCTTTGGGTGTCAGGTTGGTGGAGATGTCATCGCCTTCCTGATGAAGATCGACCACCTCTCCTTTACCGAAACGGTCGAGCGCCTAGCTGAGCGAATTGGCTACACCCTTCACTACGAGGAGAGCAGGTCCGGGACTTCAGCGCCGACAGGACAGCGCTCCCGTCTTATCGCAGCCAACACTGCGGCAGCCAAGTTCTATCAAGACCAACTCAACCAATCTCCAGAAGCGCAAGGTGGAAGAGATCTTCTGACCAAGCGTGGTTTTGATAGGGATGCTTGCGCATCCTTCGAAGTAGGTTATGCCCCCGATGAATGGGATGCGCTGACTAAACATCTGCGTGCGCAAGGTTTCACAGTTGAGGAATTGGAAGTTGCTGGCTTATCAAAGATGGGCCAGCGCGGGCCGATAGACCGTTTTCGCAACCGCCTTATCTGGCCGATAAGGGATATCTCCGGTGATGTAGTCGGCTTTGGCGCGAGGAAACTGGCAAGTGATGAAGTCGACAATGGCCCTAAATATCTCAACACTCCTGAGACTCCTGTCTATAAGAAGAGCCAGGTGCTTTACGGTCTCGACCGAGCCAAGAAAGAGATTGCCAAGAAGAGACAAGTAGTCGTTGTTGAGGGATACACAGATGTCATGGCTGCCCACCTTGCGGGCATTACTACGGCAGTCGCGACATGTGGGACTGCATTTGGAGCAGATCACATACGCATCTTGCGCCGTCTTCTCATGGATGATGACGCATTCCGGGGCGAGGTGATATTCACATTTGATGGGGATGCTGCCGGACAGAAGGCGGCGCTTCGTGCCTTTAGCGAGGATCAGAAGTTCGTCACGCAGACCTTCGTTGCAGTTGAGCCTGGCGGTTTGGATCCTGCAGAATTACGCCAGCAAAAAGGCGATCTTGCCCTTCGCGATCTCATTGCCCGACGTGTTCCACTTTTTGAATTTGCCATTCGCACTGAACTCAATCAACACAACCTGTCGACGGCCGAAGGAAGAGTAAATGCGCTCAATGCGGCTGCACCGATTCTCGCGCAGATTCGCGACAAATCTCTTCGACCTGAATACATCAGATTGTTGGCAGGTTGGCTCGGCGTCGAGGTGGAAACCGTCGCAACCGCCGTAGGGCGAGGCGCACAAGCTAGTCCACAAGCAAATCAACAAGAAGAAAGCGCAACAGTTGCAGATTCATCGTGGAGGCCAAGCCCAGCAGAGCCTCGGTTGGCCCTTGAACGCGAGGTACTCAAGGCACGTCTTCAAATGCCAGAGTTAGTCCTTGAGTGGGCCCAGATTGAAATTGATGCGTTCACTCACCCTGCCTATCGGCATCTGCGCACGTTGATCGACGCACACGCCGATTCCACGGCTCGCATGGACCAGACCGATGATGAGCGAATGAAAGGGTTGATTGCTGAACTTTCGGTCGAGCCCATCCGTACCGATGGCGAGATTTCCGCCCGCTATGTTCAAAGCATTGTTGCTCGATTACGAGAAGTGGCGTTGAGCAGAAGGGTTGCTGAGGTGAAGTCGACCCTTCAGCGAATCAACCCTGTGACAAGTGAGGCTGAATACACTGCCCTATTTACAGAATTGGTCACCCTTGAGGCCGCTCGACGAGTGCTCCACGACCTAGCCCTCGGGGAGATTTAGGCGGATTTCTGGCCACCCGTTATGGTGCGCTAGAGTTTGCGCCTGCCCAACGTGCAATATTTCGTCAGTCCCTGATAGCTCAATTGGCAGAGCAGCCGGCTGTTAACCGGCAGGTTCTTGGTTCGAGTCCAAGTCAGGGAGCGGTTTGTTAAATACTGCCTATATTCTTGCTTCATGTCTTCCCTTTCCTTGCCTAGAGCAGTTGTTGCCTCCTGGCGCGCCCAATCTCCTGCAGTGCGGGTTATTCGACTATGGCTAGGCATCACCTGGATATACGGCGGCTGGGACAAGGCCACTGATCCTGGTTTTCTGAGCAAGACAGGCTCGACCTACATCGGCAGACAACTCACCGGTTATGCAAGCAACTCACCGATGGGATTTCTCTTTCGACGCATGATCGAGCATGCCACCGTAATTGGGGTGGGCGTGACGATTCTGGAATTTGCGATCGGAATTGCGACACTTTTCTGGATTGCTCCCACTTTCACCGCTCTTGTTGGTTTCTCGATGTCGGTTGGCCTGTGGATTGCAGCAACATGGCATGTGAAGCCATACTTTTTGGGAAGCGATACCGCGTACGCAGTCTTGTGGCTCTCATACTTCCTGGCACTTGTCGGCAAGCGGCGAAAAGTTGACGTGTCGCTGGACCGTCGTGGAGCGATGCGAATCGGGGCATTGGGGATCACCTCGATCGCAGCGATGCTCGTAGGTCGCTATCTATTCAAGCCGGCATCTGGCCATAAGGTCCTCTCCGCCTCGGGGGCGAGATCTGGCAACCAGATCATCACCTTGGCAGATCTTCCGGTAGGAAAGACTCACGAATTTACGGCAGCGGATGGACAACCGGCGATCCTTTTCAGAACAAAGAACGGGGTTTTTGCCTACACGGAAATCTGTACCCACCAGGGTTGCACAGTGTCATATTCGCCACCCGATAAGGCGCTCGTCTGCCCATGTCATGGTGCGGTTTATGACCCGTTCAACGGTGCTGCCGTCCTTGCAGGGCCGGCACCTGCTCCATTGCCGCCGGTAAGAGTGGCCATCAACGGTGATTGGATTGTTCAGGCATAGCCGTAAATCCTCACGCGAGTAAACTCTAATCAAACTTTCAGCCAATTATTGATTTTGATCTACTCTGAGTGGCTAGGTTTGTCAGCATCGCTTTTACGTGAAAGGTCAAGACATGCCTCTGATTATGAAAGATGCGAAGTCCACTTGGGGCCGATCCACTCCGGCGAAGGTCGGGATCGGTTTCCTTCTGGGCGCCACAATCGTCGGAGGCGTGGCAACAGCGGTCACCCCCACTTCTCCCGCTTTAAAAGCTTGCGTAGACAACAAGACCTCTGCCATGTACTACTCGGCCAACGGGGTGTGCTTGAAGACCAGAACATTGGTTGATCTTGGTGCGGGCAACATGAGCGTCAAAGCCGTTGCAGCCGCCGCGACGCCCAGTGTGGTCTCGATAGATGTCACCACAGCGACTGGCGGTGGTACTGGATCCGGTTCAATCATCCGTACAAGTACGACCACCAGTTACATTCTCACTAACAACCATGTTGTAGATGCGGCGGTAGGCGGTGCCGGGACAATAAGTGTGGAATTCAATAATGGTGACATCATTGCCGCGACGATCGTAGGTCGAGACACGATTTATGATCTTGCAGTTCTTAGAGTGCAAAAGGGAAATCTTCCAGTTATTGCCTTTGGAGATTCTTCAAAGTTGAGCATCGGTGATCCAGTCGTGGCGATCGGTTCTCCCTTGGGTCTGGCAAGTACCGTAACAAGTGGAATCGTCTCTGCACTAAATAGACCTGTGACGACGGGGAGTGTTGGCGCAGAATCGTATATCGATGCGATTCAAACTGCTGCGGCCATCAACCCGGGCAACTCCGGAGGCGCGCTTCTGGATTCACTTGGTCGGATCGTTGGTGTTAATTCTGCAATTGCCTCCTTGTCATCTGGCAGCACCAGCGGAAGCATCGGACTCGGTTTTGCTATTCCAATCAACGAAGCAAAACGGGTTGCCAACGAGATCATTGACACTGGAGCCTCCACAAGACCCGTACTTGGTGTCTATTTTGACGGCACCTTTGATGGTGTTGGGGCGAGGATTGCACGACTGGACACGGGCGGGGCTGCGGCTTCAGCCGGAATTCCTGCGGGATCCGTCGTTCGATCCATTGACGGATTTAGGATTGTCGACCAAGTGGCCTGTATTGTTCGCATTCGGTCGTACGCACCAGGATCTTCGGTGTCTATCACGGTCGACCTTCCCACGGGCGGTTCCAAGACGTTCAAGGTGGTACTGGGCTCCGCTCCTTCACAGTGAGATGCCTGAACGAATAACCGCGTGGAAACAGAAAATTTACAAGCAGTACACGTGTAAACAGATGGGTCAGGATAAGGTGAGACATGGCAATCTTCCGATTACATGTTTCACTCCCTGATCGACCCGGCTCATTGGGTGCCGTAGCGTCGGCCATCGGATTTGCCGGCGGCGATATACGTGGGCTTGTAGTTATGAAGAGCGAAGAAGGCCGTGGCTACGACGATATTACCGTTGCGATTCCAGGAAATGATCCGACCGACCTCCTCAACATCCTTGGAGATATCGGAGGGGTAGAGGTGCTGCGCGTAATGCCGGTCGAATAGATCACTCGACCCAATCCAAGGATTTCTCCACGGCTTTCTGCCATTGTTTGAAACCTTCTTCGCGATCTTGCACACTGGTTTTGGGGACCCATTTGCGAGATTGCTTCCATTGTTTGCCAATCTCGTCGGTTCCCGACCAAAAACCTACAGCCAACCCTGCGGCATAAGCGGCTCCCAATGCCGTGGTCTCACGTATGTGAGGGCTGACAATATCAATTCCCATCACATCAGCCTGCAATTGCATACAGAGTTCATTTGACGTGATGCCACCGTCCACTCTCATCTCGCTAAGAGTCATTCCACTATCTGCCGACATCGCGTCCAGTATTTCCTTCGTCTGATAGCAGATTGCTTCGAGGGCGGCACGCGCTAAGTGCGCTTTTGTCGCGGCCCGCGTAAGTCCAACGATGACACCTCGTGCGTCACTTCGCCAATGGGGAGCGAAAAGACCGGAGAATGCCGGAACAAAATAAACGCCTCCGTTGTCTTCAACGGATCGCGCCAGTGATTCGATTTCGACCGTTGTGCTTATGATGCCCAGCTGATCCCTTAGCCATTGAATTGCCGATCCCGTGACTGCTACCGAACCCTCTAGGGCGTAGTGGACGGATCCCCCGCCGAATTTGAAGAGAACGGTTGTGAGAAGGCCGTTATCGGATCTTACGATCGTGGTGCCTGTGTTCATTAGAGCAAAATTGCCGGTGCCATACGTCGTTTTTGACTGCCCTGGGTCGAAACAAGCCTGGCCCACCATGGCGGCCTGTTGATCTCCCAAGATGGAGGCGATAGGTATCGCATAACCGAAAGGGCCCTCGGGGTCTGTCATCGCATAGATTTCCGAAGAGGAATGAATTGCTGGAAGGCAGGTCAAAGGAACACCAAAAAACTCCAGCAATTCCTCATCCCACTCAAGGGTTTCAATATTCATAAGCAACGTTCTGCTGGCGTTTGTTACGTCAGTGATATGAACGCCACCCTTGGCGCCTCCGGATAGATTCCACAATAGCCAGGAATCAATGGTCCCCGCGAGAGCGGTGCCAGCGGCAGCGCCTTCCTTGATCTTGGGGTTGTTTCTCATTAGCCAGCTCAATTTGCTCGCTGAAAAATAGGGAGCGACTGTGAGACCTGTTCGATTGCGAATAGTCGTGCGTTCTGTCTCTGACAGCTCGGAAATCACCTTGCTGGT
>CAYXIS010000078.1:0-7682 GCA_964465545.1 uncultured Bifidobacterium sp.
GATGGCGCTTGTTCATGGTTTTCCTCCTAGAATTCGTAACTACGACATAGAACGAGCAGAAGGCCCCGAGCGTTACAGCGTTCTCCCAGTTTTCTTCTCGGTAGGCTTGCCCGATCTGTAGAAGATATTGGAGCTGACATGAGCGCCCCCGAGCCAGCACGGTTCCCACGAGAGGCCTTCGGCGATGTACTTGGGGCAAATGCGGCCTTTGTGACCAAATTTGAAGGCAGCGGACTGACCGGCACTGCCGTTCAGGGCCTGGCGATAGTCACGTGCATGGATTCACGGGTGAATCCGCTCGAAGTCGTCGGTATGCGGGCAGGAGATGCCAAGATCCTTCGAAACGCCGGTGCCAGGGTAACCGAGGACGTCCTGCGGACGCTGGTTCTGGCCACCTACCTGCTTGGGGTGGAACGAATTCTGGTCATGCCCCACACCGATTGCAGGATGGCCCAGAGCGAGGAGGCCGACATCCACGCCACCATTGCCGAGCAATACGGAGTCGATACTCGAAGCCTGGAATTTCGGACTGTCTCGGATCAGAAGAAAGCCCTGATCACCGATGTCATACGTATTCGTTCCTACCCACTTTTGCGTGATGGGGTCACGGTAGGTGGTGCGATCTACAACGTCACTACCGGAGCCATAGAGCCTCTGGATTGCTAAGACGGTGAAATTGCGAATCGCCATCGGAGTGGCAAATTTCTTTGGCGCCGTGTCGCGATTGGCAAAACGTGGCAGCGGAGTCATGGTGACTGGCCGGATAATCCTCAAATTGCATCCGGAGGCGGTCTCGCACTTGTCGAGAAAGAGAAAAGTCATTCTGATCTCTGGAACAAATGGGAAGACTACGACGACGTCCTTGATCTTTACGTCCCTTTCCCTCAAGGGTGAGGTCGTCAGCAATTACACGGGCGCAAATCTTTTTGCCGGTCTTGCGACTGCTCTTAGTAGGAATCTGTCTGCACCTATGGCAGCACTCGAAGTGGATGAGATGGTCATGCCCTGGGCGATCAAGCAGACTGAACCCGAGATGGTGGTCCTGCTCAATCTTGGACGAGACCAACTCGATCGACTATCTGAAGTTCGATTCGTCGCCCAGAAATGGAAGGACGCGCTCGCCACACTTCCCAAACGATGTCTCATACTTGCCGATGCGGATGACCCATTTGTGGTCTGGGCCGCCACCGATTGGGAGAACGTCCTTTGGTTTAGTGCTGGCGGCCGCGGTCACATTGATGCGTCAACCTGTCCTGCATGTGGAGCAGTTCTCCACTGGAAGGCAGATGGATCGGATTACTCATGTGGATGTGGTTTTGAAAGACCAGATGCGAACTGGGTCCTCGACGGCGATGAGTTACATGGGCCAGAGCATCAAAGTGTAAAAGTCATCAGTGGCATCCCTGGCCAGGCGGCCCTCTCCAACGCCGCACGTGCGATTGTGGTGGCTTCGTATTTCGGAGTCCCTCTTCCAGCGTCTGCATTGGCTATTTCGCAAGTATCAAGTGTTGATGGCCGCTTTGCACGGTTGAAGATTGGCGATACAGACTTCCGACTCCTACTGTCTAAGAATCCGGCAAGTTGGCGTGAAACTTTGGCGACTAGCGCCTCTGGTCCCAATGGAGTTCTGCTTGTTGTGAATGCAAATACTCAAGACGGCAAGGACACATCATGGTTGTGGGATGTGGATTTCACTCCCTTGAAGGAGAGATTCGTAGTGGTTACGGGTGAGCGTCGATTGGATGTTTCCGCTCGGTTGACGGTCAACGATATTCCACACCACCTCGTTGCGGATGAAAGTGCAGCGGCCACACTCTTTGGACAGGTCGAAGCCGATCTGATCGCTTCGTACACGGCCTTTCATCGGTTGGCGAAGTCGGTGGCAAGATGACATTCACGATCGTTCATGTGCTTCCAGAATTGCTTGGGACATACGGTGACCGCGGGAACGTTGAGATACTCAGCTGGCGACTCAGAGAACGCGGAGTATCACATCAAGTTCTAACCGTCGGAGTTGGAGATGCAATTCCGACTTCTGCCGATTTATACCTTCTGGGTGGAGGCGAGGATGACGCGCAAATAGCCGCGTTGGAGATCCTGGCTAAGAAGGACTCGCTTCAGCGTGCATTGGTAAACGGTGCGCATATTTTTGCCGTGTGTGCGGGCTTTCAAATTCTTGGCACACAATTCCCCGCTAGTGGGGATCGCATAATTGCCGGCCTAGGACTTGTCGGCATCGAGACCGTTTCGGCTAGGCATCGCTCTGTCGGCGAAATTCTTTCCAGGCCCACCGTGCCAATCGAAATGCTGACAGGCTTTGAGAATCATGGAGGGCAGACCCGATTTATTGATGACCTTCAACCTCTTGGCCATGTTGTCGCTGGAATCGGAAATGGACAGGGAAGCAACGTTGACGGGTTGATTACACTCCAAATTGTTGCGACATATATGCACGGACCTGCATTCTCCAGGAATCCCGAATTAGCTGATTGGATTCTTAGTAGAAAAATCGGAAAGTTGGCACCACTTACTGCGCCGATCTTCAATCAACTTCACGACGAGCGAATTTCCAAGACCAGTTAAATTTGCGAGTTTCTTCTTCGCACAGGAGCACGTGTTTGCGGCGGGGCCAGATTGTCCAGAAAATCCTTGATTATGGCTTGGGTTAATTCGGGCTTCTCCTTGATTACATAATGGGAGGTCCCTGGCACGATGGCGAGTCTTCCTTGCGGGATGGCTTCGTACATGGAAGCGATATGGGCGAGACTGAAATTCTCGTCATCGCCTGCCATGATCAAGGTCGGGCACAAGACTTTTCCAAGGTCGTCAGTGGAAAGAGTCGGCTCGCTCGTCCATATGGCCCACATGCGTGCGACTTTCGAATCGATCGCCTCGGGGCTATCAGGTGAACGCTCGGCATGCTCTTGGCGATCCTCATATGAAACTTCCCAGAGTTCCATGGGTTCGCCGCCGCTTTCGTGGTGGTAGTTGGCACCAATTGCAATGACCGAGCGCACTAGGTCTGGTCGCTCCATTGCCACCATCAACGAAATTATGCCGCCATCGCTCCAGCCGATGAGGTGGGCTGGCTCTTTCACTATGTCCTCAAGGTAAGCGATCGCTTCCCTGGTCTGAAACGAGAAATGCAGGCTTCCGACTTGGTCGCCGGTGCGCCCTTGGCCTGTTCTGTCATAGGCAAATACATGGAAGGAATCCTCCACTGCAGGCAGAACGTACCTGTCCCAATCCTCGGTCGCACTCAATCCGCCATGGAGAAGTACGAGTGCCTCACCATGGTTTGGCCACTCAAGGTTCGAGATTGAATGACCGCGTAGATCTACGTACTGCCCCATTTATTGAGAATCCATGATGTGTCGGTTGCCACGGTCGAAGGTGAGGTAGTTCCACATCCAGTCAGCCACAGTGAGAACTTTATTTCGCCCGCCAAGCAAATAGAAAAGGTGGAGGAAGAGCCAGGCAAACCAGGCTGGTGCACCAACTAACCTGATTTTCCCAACTTCGACGACAGCTTTTTGTCGACCAATCGTTGCCATGGAGCCCTTGTTCTTGTAAACAAACTCGAGGAGTTCTTTGCCTTGTTCGACCCTTTGAATTTGTTCTGCGACGAAGGTGCCTTGTTGCATGGCAACCGGGGCTACCATCGGCAGAAATCGTCCATCGCGTCCCTTTGCCCCGGCAATGTCTCCAACCGCCCAGTAGTTTGGGTAATTCCTCACTTGAAGAGTTGGTTCAACATCAATCCTCGTGGCCACGATGGGCAAGGAAAGGTTCTGCGCTAACGGTTGACCTTGTACCCCAGCGGCCCAGATCGTGACTTCGGATGGGATCCCATTTCCATTTTTGAGCAAGATTTCTCGCGGCGTGATTTCCTGCACCGCGGTCTCAGTGAGAACTTTGACCCCAAGTTTTTCCAGATCCCTCTTTGTTCGCGCTGACAAGGTCGGTGAGAAGCTAGGCAAGATCCGCGGGCCAGCTTCAAGGAGATAAATATCAATGTGTTTTGCTGCGCGCTCTTCATCGGAGGCGAGAGGACCTCGCACAAGTTCTGCAAGGGCTCCGGCCATCTCAACACCTGTGGGGCCGCCACCCACAACTGAAATTGAAAGTCGCGTCTCATCTCGGAATCGGCAGAGGTCTTCAAAACGCCTCATGACTTCTGCACGGATACTTATCGCCTCAGCAACGCTTTTCATACCTAGCGCATTTTCTGCTACGCCTTTGATCCCAAAGTCCGCCGTTGCAGACCCGAGTGCGACTATCAGATGATCGAAGGGGAGCACCTCGCTGCTGTCCAGTTTCACTTCCTTGTTGCGGTGATCTACTGATATGGGCGAGCCCATTCGAAACGCGATATTGCTTTTTCGAAGCGCTCCTCGTATCGGATATGCCACGTGGTCGGCGGCCAACCCAGCTGTAGCAACCTGGTAGAGAAGTGGCAAGAATGTTTGAAAATTGTGACGATCCACAAGAGTCACATCGGCATGCTCTGCCAACGCCCTCGCTGCGTTTAAGCCGCCAAAGCCCGCGCCGAGAATGACCACCCTGGGTTTAGTAATGGCAGAAGCTCCTTATGTGACCTGGTTGATTCAATCCTAGGCATTGGAGCCAGGACCCCGCGTCCATTTTCTCCTTTGTAGCGTGGCACACTTGTATCCATGCATGAGTTCACGTTGGAGGTAGAAGACCTCGCTAAGGAAGTTCTGTCCTACAGTCTTCATCGATTGAAGACCGACCCGCCTCTAGATGGCCCTCGAACTGCCGAAGACCTCTTTACCGAAGTGGGCAACACGATCACCGAAAAAGGTCTTGGCGGACACGAGGCTCTGGAAGTGTTCAAGAGCGTCCTTGCAAAAGCATGCATCTCTACTGACCACCCACGAAACTTGGCCTTCATTCCATCGGCCCCGAGCGAGTACGCAAACCTTTTTGATCTAGTCGTAGGCGCAAGTGCTCTTTACGGGGGTTCGTGGCAGGAAGGATCAGGCGCAGTCTTTGCAGAGAATCAAGCCTTGCGTTGGCTCTCTGATCTGGCTGGATTGCCGCAAAGTGCTGGTGGAGTTTTTGTCCAAGGGGGCACAATCGGCAATCTTTCTGCTCTTGTTGTCGCAAGAGCGGAGGCACGAAAACGTTGGCCCCAGACCACGCAATGGGCAATCGCGTGCAGCCAAGAAGCGCACTCGTCAATTTCATCGGCTGCGCAAGTTATGGATGTAGACGTCTTGGCCATTGCACCTGATGAGAATGGAAAATTGCGCGGTATCGATGTTGCCCGAGAAGTCGATAGGTATCACGAATCCCAGAGCGCCCGAGTATTCGCCGTGGTTGCTACTGCGGGTACAACCAACTTAGGAACAATTGATGATCTCGTATCCGTCGGCAATGCCACCAAGGACCGCGACCTTTGGTTCCACGTTGACGGCGCCTACGGGCTGGCCGCGCTTTGTGCCCCATCGCAGAAGTCGAAGTTTGCCGGAATCGAACTCGCTGATTCTTTTATCGTCGATCCACATAAGTGGCTCTTCGCGCCCTTTGATGCATGTGCACTGGTATATCGCGAACCGCACTTGGCTAAGGCGGTTCACACTCAGCACGCGTCCTACCTTGAGACCCTTCAAGAGGATGCCTCATGGAACCCCTCTGATTACGCAATCCACCTAACGCGTCGAACTCGAGGTCTGCCATTTTGGTTCTCGCTCGCCGCTCACGGGACCGATGCCTATGCCGAGGCTATAGAGAAGACAATCAGCGTCGCCCAAGCTGCCGCAGAGCAAATTCGCGACCATCCAAGGCTTGAACTGATCCGGGATCCCGAACTCTCTGTTGTTGCCTTTACCCGCCCTGGATGGGAAGCGGCTGATTATCAACGATGGAGTGATCAATTGCTCCATGACCAGATCGGCTTCATTCCCCCATCTGCCCACCACGGCCAGCCGATCCTGAGGTTCGCCATAGTCAACCCGTGGACCAAGGTCAGCGATATCCAGACTCTGCTGGCGACCCTGTAAATGAGCGCACTTTCCCCTCACCTGCCTTAGGCTTGGGCTATGGACGAGAGCACAATGATGACTTCCCCTGACCACGCCAGCGGGCTCAGCGACCTTGAAGTGCGGATTCTGGAGTTTGAGCGCAGTTGGTGGCGCTACGCCGGAGCCAAGGAGAGTGCGATCAAGGAGCTTTTCGACATGAGCGCGCCGCGGTACTACCAACTGCTCAACGATCTGATTGATCGAGAGGATGCCCTTCTGGCCTCTCCTATGCTGGTCAAGCGCCTTCGTCGCCTCCGCCAAGCGCGGATGAGCGCCCGTTCCTCCCGCTAGCGCCCCTCTGCTTGCCATTCTCACTTCTTTTGCCTCATTTGCCCGTACGTATTGGCCTGCTCTAGATTTAGCGTTAGCACTCTAGGGGTGTGAGTGATAATTCACCCATAACGGAAAACATAGGAGCGAAAACAACTATGGCAAAGCAGATTGCCTTTAACGAAGAGGCCCGTCGTGGCCTAGAACGTGGCATGAATATTCTCGCGGATGCGGTCAAGGTAACCCTTGGACCCCGTGGCCGAAATGTCGTTCTGGAGAAGAAGTGGGGAGCCCCCACGATCACAAACGACGGTGTCTCGATTGCAAAAGAGATCGACCTTGAAGACCCGTGGGAAAAGATAGGCGCCGAACTTGTTAAGGAAGTTGCCAAGAAGACCGACGATGTTGCAGGCGATGGAACGACCACCGCGACCGTGCTGGCTCAAGCACTAGTTCGCGAAGGACTTCGCAACGTCGCAGCCGGTTCAAATCCCATGGCACTCAAGCGAGGCATCGAGAAGGCAGTAGAAGCAGTCGTCGCCGAACTCGTAGCCATGGCAAAGAACGTCGAGACAAAAGAGCAGATCGCGGCAACCGCTTCGATCTCGGCGGCTGACACCACCATTGGTGACATGATCGCTGAGGCGATGGACAAGGTCGGCAAAGAGGGCGTCATCACCGTTGAAGAATCAAATACCTTCGGCCTCGAGCTTCAGCTCACCGAAGGTATGCGCTTCGACAAGGGATATATCTCCCCATACTTCGTCACCGATTCAGATCGCATGGAAGCGGTCCTTGAGGACGCTTACATTCTGATCGCGAATTCAAAGATCGCAAACATCAAGGATCTTCTTCCGATTCTTGAAAAGGTTATGCAATCAGGAAAGCCGCTTGCAATCATCGCCGAAGACATTGAAGGCGAAGCCCTTGCGACATTGGTAGTAAATAAGATCCGCGGAACTTTCCGATCTGCAGCAGTAAAGGCACCAGGTTTCGGAGATCGTCGAAAGGCGATGCTGCAGGACATTGCAATCCTTACTGGCGCAACCGTCATCTCTGAAGAAGTTGGGTTGAAGTTGGACCAAGCTGGAGTAGAACTTCTTGGTCACGCGCGCAAGGTCGTTATCAGTAAAGATGAAACCACCATTGTCGAAGGCGGCGGTAACGAAGATCAGATCAAGGGTCGCGTAACTCAGATTCGTCAGGAAATTGAGAAGAGCGACTCTGATTATGACCGTGAGAAATTGCAGGAGCGCCTTGCTAAATTGGCTGGCGGTGTTGCAGTTATCAAGGCCGGAGCGGCAACCGAAAGGGAACTCAAGGAACGTAACCCCCCGCACCAAGATGCAGTACCGCACGCAAAAA
>CAYXIS010000079.1:0-7558 GCA_964465545.1 uncultured Bifidobacterium sp.
CTTGTACTTCGATTATTTCTAGGTATTTATAGGGGATTTAGGTGAATACGGCAGACCAGAAGAAGGCACTGCGAGATCGATACCGTCGAGAACGCCGAGAACGGTACGTGGCTTCGACATTTGTATATCTCTTGAGCGCCCCCGAAATGAGTAAGGCCAAATGTGTGACAAGTTACTTGTCTGTTGGAGACGAGCCCAGCACGCATGAACTCAACCGCGAACTCATCTCCCAGGGCGTCACGGTTCTACTTCCACGAGTTGCGGGGAAATCACTTCAGTGGATCGAGTGGAATGGCGATATGAAAAATCTCAAAGAAACTCGCAAACTGCTTGAGCCGATCGGAAAGGAAAGAGCGGACGTCTCGGATGTTGATGTCATGATCGTTCCCGCCCTCCACATTGACCAAGATGGATACCGACTGGGACAAGGCGGTGGCTACTACGACCGGACCATGCCGAAGATGCCCGGGTGGAAGGTTGGCATTGTTTATCCCGGAGAGATCACCGGGGACTTGCTGCCGCGCGACGAGTGGGACATTCGACTTTCCGCCGCCGCGACTCCCGATCTCATCGTGAGGTTTGCCAAGTAGTTAGTGCTTCAAGTTCCTTGCCATGATGATGCGTTGAATCTGATTGGTGCCCTCGTAGATCTGCGTCAATTTGGCATCGCGCATCATGCGTTCAACTGGATAGTCTGAAACGTATCCGTAGCCGCCCATGATCTGGACAGCATCTGTGGTCACTTTCATCGCGGTATCGCTGGCAAATGTCTTGCATGCCGCGGCGAAGAACTTGAGATCAGAATCGCCGCGCTCGCTTTTGGCGGCGGCAGCGTAGGTCAATTGCCTTGCGGCTTCAATATTCATGGCCATATCTGCCAACATGAATTGAATCCCCTGAAAATCGAAAATCGGCTTGTTGAATTGATGACGCTCGTGGGCGTAATTGCTGGCTACATCCAACGCTCCCTGAGCAAGGCCAAGGGCCTGAGCTGCAATCGTGATGCGGGTGTGATCCAGTGTCTCCATTGCAACGCGGAAACCCTCGTTCACCGGGCTTATCCGACGGTCATCGGAAATCTCGACATTGTCGAAATACACCTCGCGTGTTGGCGAACCGCGAAATCCCATCTTCTTCTCATGCGCTCCAAAAGAGACTCCAGGGTCGCTTTTCTCGACGATGAAGGCGGTGATTCCTTCATCGCGCTTGTCAGGGTCGGTGGCCGCCATCACCGTATAGAAGTCGGAGAAGCCCGCGTTGGAGATCCACTTCTTGCTTCCATTGATAATCCATGTATCTCCGGACTTCACGGCCTTCGTACGGAGGGCCGCTGCGTCAGAGCCGGCTCCAGATTCAGACAAGCAGTACGAGAAGCCCTTGCCTTGCGCTGCCGGTCGGAGCCATCGTTCTTTCTGTTCGTGCGATCCGGAAAGCATTAGTGGAAGCGCACCAAGTTTGTTTACGGCCGGAATCAGTGATGAGGATCCGCAAACGCGAGCAACTTCTTCAACGATGAGAACGACGGCAAGTGCGTCTGCTCCTTCGCCGCCGTATTCAGTTGGCACATGGGCTGATGCAAGGCCGGCGCGCTGGAGTGCCTCGTAAGCCTCCTGAGGAAATCGCGAATTCTCATCGACATCGTGAGCATAAGGAGCAATCTCATTCAGTGCGAGTGCTCGAACACTCTCACGCAGGTCTTTGTATTCCGAAGGAAGATCAAAGAGAGGTTCACTTGTCACGTTCATCCCTAACTGCCAGTTTCGCCAAGTAGGCATTGTATTCGGCTAAATCGTCGGGAGTTCCCATGACTGCCGCACGCTCTGCATTTCGGTCGATTCGCCTTGCCTCACGAGCATCGTCGCGATTCCAGAGAAGAAAGGTTGCAACAAGGGCAAGCATGATTGGAACTTCACCCATTGCCCATCCCATAGATCCACCGAGGTGTTGATCAGAAAGCAAGTCGGGTGACCAGAGTCGATGGAGGTGTGCGAAGTAGCCGTGATCCAAGAGGGTGGTCGAGGAAATTAGGGCGACGGAGAAGAAGGCGTGAATCGCCATCGCCGCAAAGAGCAGGACGATCCGTGCGAGGTACGGCACGCGCTTTGGGTTCGGGTCAATCCCGATGATGACGTGGAAGAACAAAAGGCCGGCAAGGATGAAATGCAGGTTCATCACAAAATGACCGATATGGCTCTGCATCATTCCGCCAAACAGCGGCGTTAGGTAGAGGATGAAAAGGGATCCGTCAAAGAGGGCAAGTGCAACGATGGGGTTTACCCAGATACTGACTAGCCGCGAGTGCAATGCCGCAATCAATGTTCCCCGCACCCCACGCTCCCCTGGCGTTCTGCCCTGAGGCAGGGTGCGCAAAGCAAGGGTGATCGGCGCGCTGAGAATTATGAAGATTGGCGCAATCATGCCCAGAACCATGTGCGCAACCATGTGATACGAGAATGCAAAGTGGGCGTAGACGCCAAGTCCGCCGCTCGTTGCGAACTCAATAGCCACGCATCCGATGACGAAGTTAATAGTGCGGCTTACAGGCCATGAGTCGCCTTGTCTTTTGAGGATATGAATTCCCCGTATGTACAGAGCAAGAATCAAGATGAGGATTCCGGTGAAGAGTGCATCCGTGTTGTAGGCGATAAGAACGCGGGTGATATTGGGTGCCGAAGGCATCGGCAATCCGGCCACCGTGATCGCAGTGTCGAACTTACTTCCTGGCGTCGGAGCAGGAGGTTGGTTTGTCGATAGCCAAGACCCGAGTGCCAAGGCGATGATCATGATCGACAATTCCACCGTTACGAGTTGGGCGAACTTCACCCAATTAACGGCGGGCAATTCCCTCGCTGCCAGAATCCTGCGGTGTTGAAATCCGATAAAGATGAGGGCAAGTGTGAGGACGACCTTAGCAACGACAACGAGTGCGTAACTGCTGTGCCAAGCGCCAGCGAAATTCAATCGAGTCCAAGCGTTTGCTACTCCGCTGACAACGACCGCGATGACCGACCAGAGAGCGAGTTGGCTAAAGCGCGGCACCGCAATCGCCCGCGAGCGCGGCTCGAGGAGTGCAAGTCCGAATACCCCGCCGACCCAGAACGCAAGTGCAACAACGTGAATGATGAGAGAACCGATGGCAAGGGCATGGGACCCGTTAGACGCCGAATGACTCTGAAATATCGGCGCGATAATTCCGATCAACGTAAGAAGAAGGAGCAAGATCGTCGCCCCGACGCCGCGCACCCGTTGAACAAGTCCCGCAACCAGAATCGCAACGAGAAGCTGGAAGAGCATGTACTGGCCCAGGGTTATTTGTGTGACAAAGGAATGCAAGGTGGTCACATCAAGTGCCTCAGACAAAGACACATCCAGGATATTTGCCAACGTGAAAACGATGTTTGCTGCACCGAAGATGACCCAAGCAATAGCCGCCCAAAATGCGACAGTGCGAATTCTCAACGACTCGGCCGACAACTTCCCTCGTTCGTCCTCCAGTAAGAAACTTGCTGCAAGGAGGACTCCCACGACCGCGATGCTTGCGGTAATCGTGAAGAATTTGCTGATTGTCGTTAGTGCGTTTACAAATGGCCCCGAAGTGGGAATGGATGCCGCAAGCAACATCATTTCTTCTTAATGAGCTTCCATGCGTAGTAGACAAGGAACAGGAAGACGGCGGCGACGGAAAAAATCAATCCGACGACCAGAACGGGAACGCCCAGTCCTGTGCTTGCCGGTGCCTCTGTCGCAGATGCCGATGGAGAAATCACAGTCGGTGTAGCTGGTGAAATGACACTTGGCGCGTTAAAGGTGAAAGTGAATGTGCCTTGGAGTGGGACATCATTATCCGTAAGAAGCGTGTAGGCGACCGTGTAGACCCCGCTGACTTTCATCAACTTAAGGCCTGCGACAATAGTCGTGGCGTTCACGGTCAGTGTCCCGTCATCGACCCGTGCCCCTTGCGGGTCCGTAACCGTCACGGTGTTGCCCGTATCCATGACGACATCCTGAGTATTGAGCGTGATGGCGCTGGGCGTTGCGTTAACCGTCGAGCCCGCCACCGGCGATGTGCTGACAAGGGAATTCGCACTGGCCGGGCCAGCCATCAAAAGGGTGCCGATAAACGCCAATAGCGCGCATGCGAGCGTCTTTCTCAACTTCATGGTCCCCCCAGGCATCGCGTAATTCGCCTCTATCGTCTCACTTCTTTAGACTTCGATCTACCGCCCCGCGCGGACAGGACCGCTTATTAGATCAAAAAGAAGAAAGGACGCTAAGTGCCCACATACCAATACGCATGTAGCGCCTGCCTGCACGAATTTGAAGTATTTCAGGCTTTCAGCGAATCGTCGTTGACGCATTGCCCAGAATGCAACGGGCAATTAAGGAAGGTCTATTCGGCCGTCGGTGTTGTCTTCAAAGGTTCTGGTTTCTACAAGACGGATTCAAAAAGCGAGTCCAAGCCTGCAAGCCCCATTTCCAAGGAAAGCACTGGTGCCAAAGAGAGCACAAGCAAGAAACCAACTACCGAAAGTACCCCTGCAGCTAAAGCCACCGAGTAATAGGTCAACCGTGGTGTGGGGGTTTATCTGATTGAATCTCTTCTTCCCGAAGCTTCTGGTCATTCTGCTCATCCCTAGGATCACGTTCGTCCGAGGTGGTCTTTGGCCAAATCTCGCTCATCATTTCCCGATCCCCAACGAAAGTTCCAAACCATCCAAGACTGATTCGAAGGAGTCCTTAGGAAGATGGCCTTCGACAATCAACGCTGACGCACCGTGAACAGTTGACCATGAAAGAATCTCTCCATATGGCCGAATCTTGGGATCAATGGCGCCGTGCTCTTGGAGATCATCAAGACATGAACAGAGAAGATTCCATGCCCTGCTTTCCTGACGCTTGAGTTGAGCATCTGCAAAATCGATTGAACAAAATCCCCCGAACATTAACCGGAAAAGATTCGGCTCCGACTGCGCCCAGTCAAAGTATGCGCGGCCGAGGGCTCGATAACGCGCACGAGCAGCCTTTGCGGAATTACCTTGGAATTGCGAAAGTGCGGCTTCTTGCATATCTGCCAAAGATTCAAAAAGAGCCTGACCAACCCCAGAAATGAGCGAGTCTTTGTCGGGGTAGTAGTGATAGGCCGCGCTGGGGCTCACACCCACCTCCGCCGCCACGGCGCGCAAAGAGAGATGCTCGGCGCCGTTGGCGCGGACCATCTTCGTTGCGGCAGCGATCAACGCCGCCTCGAGGTTTCCGTGGTGATAGTTGGCACGGGGTTTAAGTAGTGACACGGGGAGAATCATCTCGCTAATCTTGACAATGTTCAATTCCTCCGACAATAATCTGCACATCGTTCAGATATGGAGATATACGTGTTTAACGCCCTCGCTCACACCGTGGTTCGCCGCCGCAAATCAACCCTGATCCTCTTCCTCCTCGTCGTCTTCGCAGCCGGCGCAATCGGATCCTTGGCCTTTAGCAAGCTCGACAGCGGCGGCTATTCAGATCCCAAGAGCGAATCGGCACGGGCAGCGAATTATCTGACCTCGCACTTCCACGTGAAAGATCCTGGCATCGTTTTGATCGTGGACTCGGGGTCCAGCCAAGTCAGCGACCCGACGGTGGCCGCTTCCGCGGCTCGACTGGAGACCCAGGTCAAAGCTGTACCGGGTGTGGCGCAGACTCTCTCGTACTGGTCTACCGGCAACCTTCCCTCACTCCAATCACGCGACGGCAAAGCTGCCTACCTCTTCGTTTACACACAAAATACGGACTTCGGCCCGACCAGTGATGTCGGAAAGGTCATTCAGAGCAAATTCGATGGAAAGTTCGAGTCCCTCCATGTTTACGCCTCAGGTACCGGTGTAATCGCGCACGCAATCAACAGCAAGATCTCGAAAGATCTGGCTCTGGCCGAGATGATTTCTATCCCTCTCACCTTCATCTTGTTAGCCTTCGTCTTTGGCGCCTTGGTCGCTTCAGCAATGCCCCTTGTCGTCGGAGTCAGCGCCATTCTCGGTTCATTCTTTCTGATCTATCTTTTTACGCTTTTCACAAATGTCAGTATTTTCGCGCTCAACTTGATCACTGGACTAGGACTGGGTCTCGGTATTGATTACGCCCTGCTCATCGTAAATCGGTTCCGCGAAGAGTTGCATGCAGGCAAGACCGTGGAGGATGCAGTTTTCACCACGGTGACCACTGCAGGAAAGACCGTCTTCTATTCCGGCCTTTCGGTATTTGTCACAATTAGTTCGATGATGTTCTTCCCGTTGAGTTTCTTGAAATCATTCGGATATGCGGGAGTATCCGTTGTTGCGCTCGCGGTTGCTGGCGCACTCATTCCACTTCCGGCCATCTTGGCGATGCTCGGACACCGAATCGATAAAGCAGTCGTACGAAAGAGTGCGATCGTGCCAAAGGGTGAAGGAAGATGGGCCGCGACTGCGCGCTTTGTCATGCGTCGACCAGTACCAGTAGTGCTGGTTTCATTGGTCATTTTGGGCATTCTTGCCGCTCCCATAAAGAACGTGGCTTTCGGTCAGGTGGACTCGAGGGTCCTTCCCAGGTCAGACAAAGCCGCTATCGCCGCACAAGTCATTGTTGACCGCTTCCCCGGTCAAGAAGGAAGCCCCATCGAAATCATCATTCCAGATGGCGTTTCGAAGACGGCAGAAGTCGCCGCATATACAAAGGAGATTGCCGCCACTCCGGGAATTGTCCATGTGAATCCCGCGCAGACGCAGGGAAATGACCTTCGGCTCTCGGCGGTGCAATCAATGCCCTCGCGATCAACTCAGGCTCAATCATTAATCCATAGTCTTCGCGCGATTCCCTCGCCGTCGGGAACTCTCATCGGAGGGGCCGCCGCCGATTTCACCGACACTCAGGATGGAATCGCACATACTCTTCCTTGGGCACTCGGTTGGATCGCATTGAGCGTTCTCGTGCTGATCTTCATCTTCACTGGATCCATCATCCTGCCGATCAAAGCCGTCATCTTGAATGTGCTCTCCCTTGTAGCGACAATCGGAGTACTGAGTTGGATATTCATCGATGGCCATCTGAAATGGCTGGTGGGAGATTTCACGACGACAGGAAGCCTAGATACAGGGATCACGATTCTGGTAGCAGTTGTCGTTTTCGGTCTCTCGATGGACTACGAAATCTTCTTGCTTTCGCGTATTCGCGAAGAACACTACGCAGGAAGATCTAATACGGAATCGGTGGCGACAGGTTTGCAGCGTTCCGCACGAATCATCACTGCAGCGGCCATGCTCCTTGCAGTTGTATTCGCGGCTTTCATCACCAGCGGTATCTCATCCATCAAAGCGATGGGTGTCGGTGTTGCATTCGCAGTAATTGTTGATGCAACATTAATCCGTGCACTTTTGGTTCCCGCACTAATGCGTCTATTTGGCGAGCGAAACTGGTGGGCTCCCAAATCTATGAAGCGTTTTACTCTGACACATTAGAACTTGACTCAATAGCCTTGATTACAACGTGTCCTCGGCCGGAGTCGGACCGGCGACCTACCGCTTAGGAGGCGGTTGCTCTA
>CAYXIS010000080.1:0-7257 GCA_964465545.1 uncultured Bifidobacterium sp.
GGCGCCCGCTTCGGGTGACACCTAAAATCACCGCCGTTGCGGATCTGCCGCTTGCTCCAAGCCTCGGTGGTCCCACTCGGCGCCCGCAAAGTTGTCTCCCGCATAAAGGTACTGCCCAAAATCAATACCTCGTCTTTCTGCAACAGCAAGTAGTGAAGCGACTTCCATTTCCACCGTAATACAGCCCTCGGCTACGCGTTGCTCGAGTTTGCCTCGAGTTGTTCGGAAAAAGCCATCAGTCGTCCAAGTCTTGCCAACGCTGAATGGCTCCTTCTTCTTCGATGCCACGGCTTCAAGCATCTCAAGCACTGTAGGAACAGTATGCACTTCTCGTGCAGGGGCAAGGTAATGATAGGAAGCGCCTTCGTCCCGAACCGCCGATGAAGGAATTACAACGTGTCCCAGTGGCAGATCGACGAGCGCTCCCGCGCCACCGCAGGCGACTATGGACGTACATCCCATCGCGATAACTCGATCCAACACAACGGAAGAAAGACCTGATCCCATTCCAGGGTAGAAAACCGCAAGGGGTTGGCCATTCCATTGAATTACTTGGAGAGGTCGCAAACTTGGGAGATCGGCCACTGTAATGCCATCGTGTGTAGCCGCTTGTTCATCGATTAATGCTGGAAAGAAGCAGGCAACTGCAGCCGCGGGAACACCCAACCTTTGTTGTCTAGTGATTGGCTCAATAATCGCTTGCGCGGAGTCAAATTCCAGAATCGGAAATCCTGATTGTTCGAAATCAGCCATAGTTTTGAATCTCAAACAAATTCAATTGACAATGTATTCACGTGTCCTTGCATGATCGAACGCTACCAATAACCTTGCCCACGAAGAACGCCTCATGTTGCGTAACCCTTCGTTCTCTTCTTTAGCAATGAGAATTAGGCAGTTGCCGCGTCGGTTTCGATCTCAAGTGGGATTACCGAATCCAGGGGGGACAGTCGGAGCCTCACAACAGCGGGAACAGTTAAAGGACCAAAGGTGGCTACGGCGAGCAATACAGCGGCATAACCCATGGTTCTCCTCTCGCCCATTGCCGCAGAAAGGGGCCCGATGATGGCGTAGCCAATCGGATTGAGGGCTAGTGAGCCGAGCCAATCGAAACTAGAAACTCGACTCAACGAATCGCTGGGTATGAATCTTTGCAGTGCTGTGAACCAAATCGTGCCAGCCAAGGCGAAGCCCACCCCGGTAAGCATCGCGGAAACCACCAGAGGAATTAAAGGCCAACCACTGGCGAAGCCCATAAGTTGAGCAACCATCGGTATCCCCGCCAGACAGTAGACGAGAAAGGGACGTGGGAATTGAATTTTGAAGGCGATAACGCCCCCGATAATGCCTCCGATGAGTTCTCCCGTGATGATGGTCGCCCATGCCGGCGGTCCACCGAGATGCTTGCGTGCGATCTCTGGACCCAGCACGGCCAAGGCGGGAAAGTAAGCGAATTGGAAGGCACCACCGGAGAGGATCAAAGTCCAAAGCCACGTGCGAGAACGAACCTCGCGCCAACCTTCGCTCAGATCAGCAAATGGACTAGTGCCACGTTTTATCCTCGGTGCGTCCTTGGCAAGAGTGAGTACTAGGGCACCAGCCACGACAAATGTAATTGAATCGAACGCCAAGGCGTATCCGGCTCCAATGGAAGTGATCAGCCAGGAACCAAAAGCGGCCCCAGCAATACCAATTATTCTTGGAGCCAGTCCCAGAAGAGCGTTCGCCTGCTGCAGTCGAGGAGCACTGACTATCTGTGGGATCAGTCCGGTTCTAGCAGGGCGTGAGAACGCTCCGGCCGCGCCATTAACGGCCGCACAACTAGCCAGCGCAAGGATATTTGCAGATCCCGAGATCAGTATCACCGCTGCTACAAGTTGACTGACTCCCGCGACAAACGAGGCCCCAGCCAATACAAACCGACGCGGCAATCGATCCGCTAAGACCCCACCGGCCAGCAGTAACACCAGGATAGGAATTTCGCGCGCAACAAAAATGAGGCCAAGTGAAGTTGGATTGCTTACAGCAAGAACGGCAAAACTTAGTGCAATTGCGCTGGCATATGTGCCTGCTTGCGTAACCACTTCCGCAGCGAAATAGCGGGCAAACGAAGGTTCCGAGAGCGGTCCTAGTGTCCGCTTCAATTTCATATTCTTACAATAGTGAGTTGGATGTTTTTACGTACGATCGTCTAGCAGGATTAAGGGAGTCGTTTTGCCCTGCCATTCTATGTAAGCGTCATATCAAGAGTAGGACATACTTTGAACCATGCCTGATTTAGTCTCCGCCGTCTCGCACTTACTGAGGGAAGCGGCAGATACATGTGTAATGCCAGTATTTGGGAAGCGGGAGGCTAACCCTGGAGAAAAATCTCCTGGCGAGTGGGTAACCGACGCGGATAAAGCTAGTGAGGCCTTTCTAGAACCAGCATTACGGTCACTGATTCCCGGTTCACTTGTAGTTGGAGAAGAGGCAGTCTCTGCTGATTCAAGCATTCTAGATCGACTCGCAAGCGACGGAATTGTATGGCTCATTGATCCGCTTGATGGGACCGCTAATTTTGCCAGTGGTGTCTCACCATTCGCCATCATGGTCGCCCTTATTACCAATAGACACACCGTTGCATCTTGGATCCTAGATCCGATGACGGGCCAACTCGCGATCTCAGAAAAAGGCTCGGGATCTTGGATTAACGGCGAGCGAATCAATGTCGATGATGACTCGCCTGAGTTGAGCCTGATGAATGGAGCAGTTCTACGACGATTCCTCCCAGCGAAACTTGCCGCCCACGTGACGGCGGTTGAGGGAGAATTCGCCGACCTCTCCGTCGGAAGCAAATGTGCGGGTTATGACTACCCCTCCATCGTCAATGGCTCCCTGGACTTTGCTCTCTATTGGCGAACACTTCCATGGGATCATGCGCCGGGCGTTTTGTTCCTACAAGAAGCCGGTGGATTTGCATCGCGTCCCGATGGTTCTGATTACACTGCAGCAGACCACTCAAGGTCGGGATTGCTTGTCGCTACTAATAGAGATACTTGGGCAAAGGTTAAGTCAAGCTTGTTTACGTAGGGCATCCCTATTGCCACATGAATATGCGCTTCCTAGCCCTAAGTGCGATAATCCCCCAATGACTGAGCAACTGACCAAGGCCACCGCACGCGAAATTAACGAAACTATCCGCTACACATCGTGGACGGTCATGCGCCGAACTCAACCACTCGAATCTCCACGGAAGGCCGTCGAAGAGTTATCGGCCGTTCTCAAGAAGGCCAGCGATAACGACGTTCAACTCCGCGGTATTTATGATGTTTCAGGGATGCGCGCAAACGCCGACATCATGCTCTGGTTCCACGCACCGTCAGCCGGCATCATTCAAGAAACTCTCCGCGAGATTCGCCGTACTGCATTAGGCCGCGCTACTGAGACGACATGGGCAGCGATGGGACTTCATCGCCCAGCTGAGTTCAATAAAGGGCACGTTCCTGCATTCATGGCAGGAGAGAAACCCAAGGATTGGCTAACTGTGTATCCGTTCGTGCGTTCTTACGATTGGTACATCCTTCCCGAAGAGGAAAGACGACAAATGTTGGTTGAGCACGGCATGGCTGCGCGTGGTTATAAGAATTTACTGAGCAACACCGTCGCCGCATTCGCCTTGGGTGATTACGAATGGATTCTTGCTCTTGAATCCGATGATCTTCATGATCTAGTTGACATGATGCGCGACTTGCGCGCAACCAGGGCCCGACTTCACGTCCGCGAAGAGATTCCCTTCTATACCGGTCGCATCATTGAACCTTCGGCAATTGAAGAATTGCTTGCATGAATTACGACGCCGTTCTGCTGACTTCTTTTGGTGGCCCAGAAAGACCCGAGGAGGTCATGCCCTTTCTCGAAAGAGTCACAGCAGGACGAGGAATCCCAAGAGAGCGCCTCGAAGAAGTTTCGCATCACTACTTAGCTCTTGGCGGAGTGAGCCCGATCAACGAACAGAACCGAGAACTTCAAGTTCACCTTAGCAAGGAACTCAAAACCCGAGGAATCAACGTTCCCGTTTACCTTGGCAACCGAAACTCCAAACCATTCTTTGCTGATGTGCTCCGTGAGATCTATTCAGACGGGCATCGACGCGTCCTTTCTCTTGTTACGAGCGCCTATTCCTCTTATTCCGGATGTCGGCAATACCGTGAGAATCTGGCTCAAGCCCTCAGTGACGCTGGTCTCGAAGGCAAAATGGGCATAGACAAAATACGTCACTACTTTGACCATCCTGGATTCGTCATCCCCTTTGCCGATGGCCTAGTGCAAGCATTGGAAACGCTCGCCGATGAAGGATTCGCCACCTCCGAAATCCACATTTTCTTCACGACGCACTCTGTCCCAATTCACATGGCACAGAGTTCAGGACCAGAAAGTTTCCGTGATTCCTTTGTTGATGGCGTCTACGTGGCACAGCACAACGCAGCTGCCAATGCCATCCTTGAAATAACTGGCAAAGAAATTGCCTTCCCGCTTCCAAGCTGGTCGCTCGTGTATCAGTCCCGGAGCGGTGCGCCACATATGCCTTGGCTAGAACCAGATATCGGCGACGCTCTTCGCGAAATCGCCAGCCTGGAAACGAAAGCTGTCGTAGTCGTACCAATTGGATTCGTGAGCGACCACATCGAAGTGCTTTGGGATCTCGACAATGAAGCCAAGGCCATCGCTGAAGAGGAGAATCTCCGATTCATCCGCGTAGCGACGCCAGGAAAATCAGAGGAGTTCGTATCTGGACTTGTTGATCTCATAGAGGAACGTTTGACTAAGTCGGAACGGAAGGCGCTCTCACCACTCGGGCCTTGGGCGGACTACTGCTCCGTCGGTTGTTGCCCCAATCCAAGGCACGAACTTCCCGCGATCGCCGAACAACCTCATTGATCATGGCAAAACGCGAAAGACAACGAGGTTCGTTCTCCCCTGAGGTGATTCGCGTGCTTTCCTCGCTTGCCCTCGGAATGTTCCTTGCTGCCCTTGATCAAACCGTAATGTCGACGGCGGGTGCCACAATCGCCACACACTTTGGTCAACTTTCCGGTCAAGGATGGCTTCTCACTACTTATTTACTTGCATCCCTCATCACCACTCCGATCTACGGACGCCTCTCCGATGGATACGGGCGGCGCCCACTCTTTGTGGCTGCTCTGTCAATCTTCATAGTCGGTTCGACGATTGCTGCCTTGGCCCCCTCATTCGGACTACTTGTGGTCGGACGCACTGTTCAGGGCCTCGGGGCTGGTGGGCTCTTCTCACTCGCGTTTGCCGTCATTTCCGACCTCGTTCCACCGCGTGAAAGAGCCCGTTACATACTGGTTTTTGTGGTGGTTTTCGGATCATCAAGTCTTTTTGGACCCATCGTCGGAGGCATCATCGCAAGTCAGAATTCCATTCTCGGTATCGTCGGTTGGAGATGGATCTTCATCCTCAATATCCCAATCGCCCTTTATGCAATATTTCGCGCAATGCGTTTCCTGCACGTGGAGCAGAAGCTTCACAAAGACAGGTTCGACTGGTGGGGGGTATTGCTCTTCAGTATCTTCGTCTTGAGCCTCCTTCTTCTGAGTCAAAATGTGAAGTCAGAGGAAATGCATCAATGGAAGATCTATTTGCTAATCCTGCTACTCGCCACTTTCGTCCTCTTTCTTCTAGTTGAACGTGCCCAGGGCGACAGAGCTTTGATCCCGCTGCACTTCTTCTCCAATCGACTCTTTACGGTGACATTGAGCGCAAGCATGGTCTCAGGTGCGGCGATGCTGATCGGACTTGTAGTAGTTCCTCTTTCAGTGCAAGTAGTGCAAGGTGAAACCCCTGCAATCGCGGGCCTCATTCTTCTGACGATGGGTTTTGGCAATCTTTTTGGGTCAGGGCTAGCTAGCCGCTCAGTGGCCAAGACTGGTCGCTATCGCTGGATGGCTACGCTGGGCCTTTTCACATTTGCCATCGGGTTTGGGATTCTTTTTTTCAGCGCCAGATTGCCTGCCATCATCAGTGCCGTCGTCGTGATGGGTTTTGGCTCAGGATTGGTTACTCAATTCGGCTCGGTTGTCGCACCGCATGCACTTGGCGAGCGCCATCGCGGCTCTGGCTCTGCCATCAACACCTTCGCGCGCCAGTTCGGCGGCGTACTCGGAAGCGGACTTTCGCTGGCAACGATTTTCCAACTTTGGAAGTTGCGCGGCGATGTCTCGGTGTCGATGGTGACCAACGGCGGTACTTCGTTAAGAAATCTGAACTATCTGGCTCGGGAGAATTTCATTATCTCGGCTAGGCCGGTCTACCTCGTCACCGCCTTGATACTCCTCCTGACGGCCTCTCTCACCCGGCTCATCCCCAATGAGAAGTTCGAGCACGCGGAGGCCTCCCCCCTATAGGGGCAACTTCATATTGACATTCTTCGATCTGAGGAATACTCTTCTCAAATCGATATCCGTCGATATGAGACGAAAGGTCCACGATCATGGCCGATATAAAGATAGAAGAATCAGCAATTTCCTGTTCCTGCAACACAGATAGCGCCGAATCTGCCTGCTGCTGCGATCCATGCACCTCGGAATCCTGCTGCTAAATAGTTCACTGAAATGAGCCAGCCTCTCAGTCTCAGACCGAGAAAGAGCAGGGGTCGTCAAGTCGGAGAACTTGCGGTGCTGATCGTGGGTTGGGTTCTCGCGCTTCTTCTGAACGCCACTTTCTGGGACTGGATCCTCTTTGATGTCTTTGGCCTAGATCGCCGCAAGAAGATTCCGGATGTAATCCACTTCTTCTTCTACGATTCAACGAAGATTGCACTGCTGCTGGTTGGCATTACCTTCGCCGTCACTCTAGCGAGAACTTTCGTAACCATAGATAGAACTCGAGCCTTCCTTGGCGGAAAGCGCGCGGGTTTGGGAAATATCTTTGCCGCATCCCTTGGAATTGTGACTCCGTTCTGCTCGTGCAGCGCAGTACCGGTCTTTATCGGGTTCCTTTCTGCAGGGATCCCAGTCGGCGTCACCCTAAGTTTTCTGATCGCCAGCCCACTCATCAACGAGATAGCAGTGGGACTTCTATTTAGCATGTTTGGTTGGAAGATCGCCGCGATCTACTTGATCTCGGGAATAACTATTGCCGTTACTGCTGGAATCATCCTTGGAAAACTCAAGGTGGAGCGCTGGGTCGAAACTTTTGTGTTTGAGACAAAACTAAACCAGCAGGCGGGATTTGCGACACCTCGATACACGATCA
>CAYXIS010000081.1:0-7198 GCA_964465545.1 uncultured Bifidobacterium sp.
AACCGAACGGTTGATGGTGACCCTAGTGAAATGCAGCGTGTATTTCAAAACCAGTCCCAGGATCCAGTACACACTCGATCATCGCTTATGATCAAGCCGGCCAAGTGCTCCGCCGAAAAAGGCTACGCGGGAACCTCGATGTCTGATCTAGCCGAAGACCTGGGTCTTTCGAAAGCAGCGATCTATCATCATTTCGAAAGCAAGGAATCGATTCTCAAGAATTTGGTGGGATCTACTTTTCAAGAAATGGGGGGACTTGTTGAAGAAATCGAAGCACTTCCTGCAAATAAGGTCGATCCTCCCGAAGTGTTGCGTCGGTTTGCGGAGATTCTATTTGCACATAGACAAGTCGTCAGTCTAGTTCTCTTCCAATTGCCAGCCGAATTGCGAACTCCCAGCATCGAACGCCGGGATTACATGGTGCGCCTTCAAACATTGCTTGCTGGAAGGAACCCGACGCTCGAGCGCCGGATTAGAGCTCGGGCTGCAACCACCATTATCGCCACCGGAATCGTGCCACCTCCGTTCGGAGAGCTTCAACGAAGAGATGAAATTGATTTGTCGTTGCTCGTCAAAATCGCTGTAGACGCACTCAAAGACGATTGATCTCGATTCAACTCTTTGCTTTTGACGCCGCCTTCGCTGCGACGCCAGCAGCAGATTCGATCTGTTCGATATCTCTGTCGGTATGCGCCCCAGAAACAAACCACGCTTCATATGCCGATGGCGGCAGCGATACGCCGTTATCGAGCATAGAGTGGAAGAAGGCGGCAAATGCCTTCGTGTCTTGGCCTTGGGCGTCGGCAAACGTGCGCACCGGTTTGTCTGCAAAGAAGATCGAAAAGAGATTGCCTGCGTTCTGCAATCTATGAGGAACTCCCTCTTTGGATAACGCGGACGAAACTACCTCGCCGACTTCGCGGGCGCGCAGGTTCAGCGCTGCGTAAAGGTTGTCATCGCACAACTCAAGGGTTGCAAGTCCTGCCGCAGTCGCCACAGGATTGCCACTCAAAGTGCCTGCTTGATACACCGATCCAATCGGCGCCAATAGATCCATGACTCGAGCCGGGCCCGCAACGGCGGCGACTGGATATCCCCCGCCAATTACTTTTCCGTATGTTATGAGATCGGGCGTCCAAGATTCCTCTTCATTGACGAGGTGCCACCAACCACCGGATGAAAGCCTGAACCCCGTCATCACTTCATCGAGGATGAAGAGGGCGCCATTTTCATTGCACAATCGTGAAAGTAGTGCGTTGAATCCAGCCGCAGGTGGAACCACCCCCATGTTGGCAGGAACTGCTTCGGTGAGAACAGCCGCTATCTCACTTCCGCGCTTCGCAAAGAGATCTTTGATCGCATCAAAATCGTTGTAGGCCACGACAACCGTGTCCTGCGCTTGACCGGGCGTAACCCCTGGAGAGTTTGGAAGGCCTAGGGTCAAGACTCCTGACCCTGCCTGCACAAGGAGGGCATCTGCATGCCCGTGATAGCAGCCTGCAAACTTCACAATGACATTTCGTTTTGTAGCAGCCCTTGCAAGTCGAACAGCGGTCATCACAGCTTCAGTGCCTGAGGAGACAAATCGCACACGCTCTACGGCACTCACGCGCCTGATGATCTCTTCGGCCAATAGAACCTCGTTGGGGCTTGCAGCGCCGAAGGAAGAAGACTTGGATGCTGTTTCGATCACTCGACGAACAACTTCAGGATGGGCATGACCCACAATCATCGGACCCCATGAACCGACCATGTCCACGTACTCATTGCCGTCCACGTCGAAAATTCGCGAACCCTTGCCCTCGACGAAGTATCTCGGTGTTCCACCGACTGCGGAGAATGCACGAACAGGAGAACTCACTCCACCCGGAATTACCTTTAAGGCACGGTCGTGCCAAATCATCGATTTCTCAATTGATCTCATGCAAAATTCCTCTTTAATAAAGCTGCTGCTTCCAGAGCCCAGTAAGTGCAGATCACCGATGCCCCCGCTCGCTTCACTGACGAAAGCACTTCGAGGATTGCCCGTTCGCGGTCAATTGAGCCCAAGGCAGCCGCGGCTTCCAGCATCGCCATCTCACCTGAGACTATGTAACTCGCTGTGGGAATATCTATGGCTTGCGAAGTTGCATACAAGATATCAAGATAAGCAAGACTTGGCTTTACCATAATGATGTCCGCACCCTCTGCAACATCCAGACGGACTTCGCGCATTGATTCCTTGATGTTTCCAGGATCTTGTTGGTAGGTGCTTCTGTTGCCTTCCAATTGCGATTCAACCGCTTCGCGGAATGGACCATAAAAAGCTGAGGCGAATTTGACCGCATAGGCAAGAATGAGAACGTCGGTGAACCCCGCATCATCAAGGGCTGTACGTACGGCACCTACTTGTCCGTCCATCATCCCGCTGGTGCCGACCATGTGAGCACCGGCCTGAGCAAGTACTTTTGCCATCGACGCGTAGATCTCCAAAGTCGCGTCGTTGTCGATCGAGCCTTGGGTGTCCAACACTCCACAATGTCCGTGGCTCGTGAACTCGTCGAGACAAAGATCTGCCGCAATCACCAAATCATCCCCCGTAATATTGCGAGCATCCCGTATGGCACTTGCCAAGACTCCATTTGGGTTCAAAGCCTGAGTACCAAGGGCATCTCTTTCCTCAGGGATTCCGAAGATCATGACACCACCTATGCCGGCGTGCAGCGCCCTATCTATTTCGGCCTT
Source organism: uncultured Bifidobacterium sp. (assembly GCA_964465545.1). Taxonomy (GTDB): domain Bacteria; phylum Actinomycetota; class Actinomycetes; order Nanopelagicales; family Nanopelagicaceae; genus QYPT01. The sequence goes on from CAYXIS010000081.1 coordinate 2,725, forward strand.
AAATGAATCCTTGGTGTGCTGGAGGACTCCAGGCATCCCCGAAATGGGTTTGGGGCTAGTCAGCCCTTCGCGGATGAAGACCGGCAGGATGAGCGAACTCGGAGCGACATTCGTGTCACGGACCATCGCCCGAAGTTTTGCAGTACTTCGAAGACGCCTTGGTCGCTCAATGATCCCCATGATGCCTACCTTTTCCTCGATAAGAATTCTCTCTTAAGAGAGTAACGAATAAATGGTCGAGGCCACCACCTCGGCCGATGGACTTGGCGAGAGTGCGGCTGCTTTCAAACCCTGCCCTTCGAGTGCCTGGGCAGTCGTGACTCCCGCGCAAACTAATGGGACAGCCGGACTTGGCACAAAATGGGTGAGGGCGCGGACGGCGCTCGGGGAGCGGAAAAGAATTGCGCTTACCTCTTTATCTCTCACCAGTTGCGCTGATTTTGGCTCTTTTCCAACTTGGGATGTTGTGTAGACGACGGCCGTGCTCACCTGCCACCCTAACGAAATGAGGGTTGCTGGCAGTGTTTTCATCGCCAGATTTCCTCCCGGAATAAGGGCATGGCCTTTCGGAAAGGTGGCGACCAATTCATCTGCAAGGGACTTACCGGTGGCATCTTTGGGTATGAAGACTTCATCGGCACCAAAATTACAAAGAGCATCGGCCGTAGTGTCGCCGACCGCCGCAAATTTCAAATCTGTTCGCGTCGATATCGCCTGGCGCAGTCGATCTTCTCCAACAATCTGCGACCAGAATTTCAGCGCATTAACTGAGGTCGCGAGCAACCACATCTGACCATCTAAATTCTCTAACAAAGAAAGAAGGTGCTCGCCGTCGCTCGGATCGTTGGCAATTTTAATTTCAATATAAGGGTCAATTAAGGAGGCAATCCCCAACTTTGTCAGCGCGGCCTCGTCGGATTCGTTGTTATCCCCGCGAATAAGAAGGACGGGCTTAGTCACGCGTCGATCCCAGACGAGAGCCGAGGGGAGTCTTCAGAATTTCGCCAGCCAGCGCCAAGCCGAGTTCGTGCGCCGTTGCAATGTCTTCTACGCCCACGTGGTTTCGAGTCATACTCGCGCGTTCATGCTCGTCACCATCTGGAGCAGAAAGTTCGGCAGTCAAAGTGAGCGTTCCGTCTTTGAGCTCGCCTAGGGCGCCGATGGCGGTGGCGCACGTAGCACCAATACCGACGAGGACGGCGCGTTCAGCCGTTGTGACAAACATCGTGAGCGGATCATTCAGCAGAGAAAGCGTGGCGATAAGTTCGGCGTCATCGCTACGGCATTCAACAGCCAAAGCACCTTGTGCGGGGGCTGGCAATAGAAGATCTGGCGTAAAAAACTCAGTTATTTTGTCAGCATGACCAACGCGATTTAGACCTGCCACCGCGAGAACCGCCGCGTCATATTCGCCTTCCATAACTTTCCGCAACCGCGTATCCACGTTTCCGCGCATGGGAAGGACCATCAAATCTGGGCGCACATGAATAATACGAGCCGATCGCCGTGGCGAAGAAGTCCCCACCCTCGCGCCAGCCGGCAATTTCATGAGCGAGAGATTGTTACGAGATATCAGGGCATCGCGAAAATCCTCACGCATGGGGACCGCTGCGATCTCGATCTCCTTCTCAGGAAGCGAGGGAAGATCCTTAAACGAATGAACAATGACATCGACTTCTCCCCTTCGAAGCGCCGTTCGAAGCGCAGCCACGAAAACGCCAGGACGAGCCGGACTGGTAAGCGATGTCGTCACGTCGTCGCCTTCGGTGCGGATGATTTTCTCTGAAATCTTGTAGCCGGCCAGGGTTTCTAGCGATGAACTAATGAGCCGTGTCTGGGTAGTTGCAAGAAGACTTCCTCTGGTGCCAATTATTAGAGGTCGATCAGTCATCTTCAGAGGTCTCGACATCAATACCGAAAAGAACCTGAAGTGCGGTTCGGTAATCCTTTTGGTCCCCATCATGCACGAGGCTTCTCGCACGCACCGAGGGTGTATGCAGCAGAGCATTTGTCACTCTATGAAGTGAAAATTCAACATCGGCTGCGATTTCTTCTCCCACCCGATCTCGCACTCGCTTTACCTCGAGATCGATCAAAATACCTACATGCGCGCGCATTGCAGCGATTGCAGGATCCATGGTTCGTGCAGATTGTTCATCTTCAAATTTAACAACTGCCTTTTGCACGATGTCGATTGCCTGCTCGATTTCCTCACCATGCTCCCTAGGGGCGTTGACTCGGACAACATCGAGGTCGATCAGATCCACCGATCCAAGTGTCCTTACATCGGAAGCGAAATCGGATGAGAGAGCTACATCTATCATCGGAAGGAACTTCTCACCTCGGGCAGCGCGAACGAATTCGGCGTTCACGATTGAAGTCGCATTGCCACTACACCCCACAACCAAATCTGTCCTTGCCAAAATCGCACTCAGACCGTCTAATGGAATGGCAGTTGTGTTATGGGTTTCGCTGAATTGCCGCGCACGACCGCTTGCCGAATAAATGGAAACATCTTTACATCCACGGCGTTGCAGCGCCGCGACCGCAACCCTGGCGTATGCGCCAGTTCCAAGGACAATTGCATGCTTGCCCGCAATCGCGCCATGTCGCGATTCCACAACGTTTAGCGCCACATCGACGATTGACCGGCCAGCCGCGCCCAATCCCGTCGAACTAGTGACGATTTTCGAGGTGGCGAGTGCCCGCTGAAATAACTGTTCGAGCAGTGGAGTAGTGGTCTTCTTCCGTTGGGCTAGCGTAAAAGAACTGCGCACCTGACCAGCAATCTCAGACTCGCCGACAATCATCGAGTCAAGTCCTGATGCGACTGAAAACAAATGCTCCACCACGGCAAAACCAGCGGATACCTGCAATGAATGATTTGTCTGCCCCAGCCCAAGGCCAGAGATCTCGCTGATGGTCCGAAGCACATAATCAACCGTTGAGTGAAATGCCTCGGTCTCGAAATACGCTTCAAATCGATTACACGTGGCAACAAGGACACCACCGGAGATTCCGGTTTCGGCCGTTGGGGTGGCAAAAAGGCGGTCTCGGATCTGACTCGCGTTGCGCTCAAGCAATTCAAGATCAGAAAGGACGAGATTGTGATGACTCGCACCAATGAGTACCAACGCCACTCGCGAATAGTAGTCCCATTTCAGTGGCATGATGCTCCCGTGTCCTTGCCACTGGATCATCCGCTTGTAACCGGGCTCACAATTCACTCCCCGTTAATTCAGTCATACCAAGGAATACGCACCGAGCCCCTTCCGATTTGGTTCATGCGTCAAGCAGGTCGCTCGCTGCCTGAGTACCGCGCCCTCCGGGAGGGCGTACCCATGCTTGATTCTTGCTTGCACCCAGAGATGGCGGCAGAAATCACTCTCCAACCTGTTCGTCGACATAAAGTCGACGCAGCAATTTTTTTCAGCGATATCGTGATTCCCCTTCGACTCGCAGGAGTTGATGTCGACATAGTCGCTGGAATCGGGCCCGTCATGGCACAACCGGTCAGAACTCGCGATGATTTAAAGCAACTCAAAGAACTAGAAGCGAGTGCCCTCTCACCGATCACCCAAGCAATTCATATTGCGATTGCTGAACTCGGCGACACTCCGCTCATCGGTTTCGGCGGCGCACCATTTACCCTCGCCTCCTATCTGATCGAAGGCGCGCCATCAAAGGATCTCCCGATTACTCGCGCATTAATGAAGGATGATCCAGAACTCTGGAATGATATTCTTGCTTGGGTTGCGCGCACTACAAGTTCATTTATCCGCGCCCAAGTTATGGCTGGGGCAAGTGCCCTTCAACTTTTCGATTCGTGGGCTGGACGACTCTCCCTGGATGAGTACACGAATTACGCCGCGCCACATTCCAAAGAGGTAATGATGTCGCTTTCCGACCTTCCCGTGCCACGAGTTCATTTTGGGACAAAGACCGGATCAATGCTGCCTCAGATGCGCGATGTCGGTGCGACAGTTATGGGAATCGATTCAGATACTCCCCTAGATGTTGCGAACGAGATGCTGGGTGGAGAGATTCCTCTGCAGGGCAACATTGATCCAGAAAAATTAAGTGGACCATGGGAGGACTTGAAATCGCACGTCGCTGACGTTCTTAAACGAGGGTCGTATGCTCCGGCCCATGTGGTCAATCTTGGCCATGGAGTCCCGCCAGAGGTCCGTCCTTTCACACTAACATTCCATGTGGAACCTACGCACCGCGTCATAGCGGTCGATTTTTCGCTTGACATCGCTACCACGGTTCCGTCACTCTAGGCCATCCTAACATGGCGTCCGACCCGCGGAAAGGCCGAAATTGAGCGACGACAGCGACGATAACCATGGCCAATCGCTGCCCGTTGACGACGATCCGTTTGCCGCGGCCATCGCCGCCGAGACGGCGCGGCTGCAAGCGGAACTTCCGACCGTGGGGCCAGCGGGCGCTGGTTCTGTTCCAACGCGTGTTC
>CAYXIS010000082.1:0-7173 GCA_964465545.1 uncultured Bifidobacterium sp.
AGGTGACCGAATGGGGCGGCCAAAAGCAAGAGTGCGATGAGCATTGTTCCGAAGGACCCGTACATCAGTTTACGGGCGCCCATTTTGTCGGAGAGGTAACCGCCAAACGGCCGGAGCAACGATGCAGGAAAAATGAAGAGCGCAGTCAGCAATGCCGCATCATGCAGATCCATCTTGTACACGGATACGTAGTACTTGGGCATCCACGATGCCAGTGCAACATATGCACCGAACACAACGACGTAGTAGAGGCTGAACCTCCACACCTGCACATATTTCAAGGGCATAAACATATCCTTCAAAGGACGCGATGCCTGGATTCGCACCGTATCTGCAGGAGTGAAAAGTAGAATGGCGAGTGCAGTGATCACCAGGAGAATTGCATATAGTGCAGGGACGAACCGCCAGCCACCGGGGATGATTCCACCTAAATATGAAGCACCTACGGTGCCGGCAATAATCGGGGGTCCGATAAATTTTGTGACTGACGCACCAACGTTGCCGGCTCCGAACACTCCCAATGCAAACCCTTGGCGATCACGATCAAACCAGTGCGAGTTCCATGCGATTCCAACACTAAAAAGGTTCCCGGCAAAGCCGACAAGAAATGCAAGTACCAAGAGCCAGTGGTAGTTCAGCGTCATGTGTGCCAACAGATATGCCGGAATCGAAGTAACCAGCAACATCACGATCGTCACTCTCTTGCCGCCAATACGGTCAGTTAAGACTCCTAGAAATAGACGCCAAATCGATCCATTGAGAATGGCCACCGACGAGAGCCAGGCAAGCTGTGAATCAGAAAGACCGAATTCCTTCTGAATTGGGATACCCAGAACGCCAAACATCAACCACACGGCGAACATAAGGGTGAACGCGAATGTGGAAAGCGAGAGAACCCTTGTCGAGCTTTTAGTCATCAGTCCCCCTAATGATCGCCATGATTCGTTGCGAGAGAAGCCTCTCCAATGCGACCCGAGTTTAAATAGGGTCTTTGTACCTATTTCTATTAAAGGAGGGGAAGGTCACAATTAGACCATGAGCAAAATCGATAAGCCAGCGACTGACACTGAAGATGCTCTCGTCAAGTTTGGAAGATTTTTTTCACGCGATGAGGTCTCCTCCGATCTGCGCAGTGTCACGAAAATCGGCGGGCGTGGAGGAGACATTTTCTATCGAGACCGTTGGAGTCATGACAAGGTGGTGCGATCCACCCATGGAGTGAATTGCACTGGTTCATGCTCGTGGAAGGTCTACGTCAAAGACGGCATCATCACGTGGGAAACGCAACAGACCGACTATCCATCTGTTGGTCCCGATTCCCCCGAGTACGAACCACGCGGATGCCCACGTGGTGCCGCGTTTTCTTGGTACACCTACTCACCCACTCGCATCCGCTTCCCTTACATCCGTGGCGTTCTCCTTGAGATGTACCGTGAGGCAAAGGCGCGGCTCGGCGATCCCGTCTTGGCATGGGCTGACGTCGTCGATGATCCAGAACGTAGACGTCGCTACCACCGCGCCCGCGGGAAAGGTGGATTGGTTCGCGCAAATTGGACCGAGATCTCAGAGATCATTGCCGCCGCCCACGTGCATACGATCAAGAAATACGGGCCAGATCGCGTTTTCGGTTTCTCGCCAATCCCCGCAATGTCCATGGCCTCACATGCAGCTGGTGCCCGCTTCATCTCCCTGATGGGCGGGGCAATGCTCTCCTTCTACGACTGGTATGCCGACCTGCCTGTCGCATCTCCTCAAGTATTCGGTGACCAGACGGATGTCCCAGAATCAGCAGATTGGTTCAATTCCTCATACCTCATCATGTGGGGGTCGAATGTTCCGGTGACGCGTACTCCTGATGCCCACTTCATGACAGAGGCGCGCTACCGCGGGCAGAAGGTCGTGGCAATCAGCCCCGACTACGCCGACAACACCAAGTTCGCTGATGAGTGGGTAGCTCCACATCCAGGAACCGATGGCGCGCTTGGCATGGCAATGGGGCACGTCATCCTCAAAGAATTTTTCGTTGACAAACAAGTCCCGCGTTTTGTCGATTACGTGAAAAAATATACCGATCTTGCCTACCTTGTTTCACTTCGCGAAAAAGATGGCGCATGGGTTCCGGACAAATTCCTTGTTGCCTCCGACCTTGGTGACACTTCGGAGGGATCAAAATTCAAGACCGTGATGCTGGATTCGAGCACGGGCAAACCATTTGTACCTAACGGATCCCTTGGTCATCGCTACAACGATTCCTCAATGGGCAAGTGGAACCTGGATCTTGAAGGCATCGATCCTTCTTTGACCGTATACGGGAATGAGTCTGCGACCAATGCTGCGGTACTTATGCCCCGCTTTGATATGGGGCAGGAAAGTTCAGAGAGCGGTGGCGTGCTCCGTCGCGGAGTACCGGTCATCAGCATCGGCGACAAGAAGGTCACGACTGTCTATGACTTGATGTTGGCGCAGTATGGCGTTGCTCGCGAGGGACTCGACGGTGATTGGCCAGAAGATTACGAAGACACTTCCCCTTACACGCCTGCTTGGCAGGAAGAGATCACCAGCGTTCCTGCCGTTCAAGCAATTCGTATCGCACGTGAATTCGCACAAAATGCCATCGATTCAGAAGGACGCTCAATGATCCTTCTAGGTGCAGGAACAAATCACTGGTTCCACTCCGACACCATGTATCGAACATTCCTTGCCTTGGTGACTCTCACTGGCTGCCAAGGAGTCAACGGTGGAGGCTGGGCGCATTATGTCGGCCAAGAAAAATGCCGACCTGTCACGGGGTGGGCGCAGTTGGCCTTTGGTGCAGATTGGTCTCGTCCTGCAAGACAGATGATCGGAACTGCTTTCTGGTACGTCTCAACCGATCAGTGGCGCTATGACGCACTCGGTTCGGAACTGCTTGCAACGCCCCTTGGCGAAGGCCGCTTCAAAGATATGAGTGCAATTGACGTGCTTGCCAAATCCGCCCGAATGGGATGGATGCCCTCGTATCCATCCCTAAATCGCAATTCACTTGACCTCGTTGACGAAGCTCGTGCACTAGGGGTCGAACCCGCGCAACATGTTGTCAACGAATTGAAGAAGGGCGACCTTAAGTTCGCCATTGAGGATCCCGATGCTCCTGAGAACTGGCCGCGGGTCCTGACCGTCTGGCGCGCAAACATCCTGGGCTCGTCGATCAAGGGAAATGAATACTTCCTCAAGCACCTGCTCGGCACCGACAACTCAGTTCGCGCAGAAGAGAATGCGCCGCAAGATCGGCCGCGAGATGTGACATGGCGCGATGATGCCCCCGAAGGCAAGTTGGATCTGCTCGTATCTGTCGATTTCCGGATGACAAGCACCGGACTTTTCGGCGATATCTTGCTTCCTGCAGCGACGTGGTATGAGAAACACGATCTTTCGAGCACAGACATGCATCCCTTCGTCCACGCTTTCACTCCCGCGATCAATCCCCCGTGGGAGACGAAGACTGATTATGACATCTTCCAAATGCTCGCACGCCGAGTGGCGGAGCAGTCAAAGGGACACCTCGATGAAAGAGAAGACCTCGTTGTTGTTCCACTAATCCACGACACCCCCGACGCTATGGCAAATCCTGGCGGAGTAGTCCTTGATTGGAAAAAGGGTGAAGTAGAGCCAATCCCCGGGGTCACTATGCCCAAACTCGTGGTCGTAAAAAGGGATTACACGCAGATCGGCGAAAAAATGGCGGCCCTTGGTCCTCTAATCGATCAGTTAGGAACCAATACAAAAGGTGTGCCAGTCAGCGTTCTGCCAGAGATAGAACTTCTGGGAAGAATTAACGGCGTGATATCTCATGGTGTGGCCGCAGGCCGCCCTTCCCTTGCCCGCGATGTCGATGCATGCGAAACAATTCTCGCCCTGTCCGGAACTACAAACGGACGCGTCGCCGTAGCGGGGTTCCGCGCACTCGAGAAGAGAACAGGCCAGAAGTTGACCGACTTAGCCCTCGACAACGAAGGTAAGAGGATCACCTTTGCAGACACCCAAGCACGGCCCGTTCCCGTAATCACCAGCCCCGAATGGTCTGGATCTGAACATGGCGGACGTCGATACACCGCCTTTGCCATCAACGTCGAGCGATTGAAACCCTGGCACACGCTCACAGGCCGCCAACACTTCTTCGTCGATCACGACTGGATGAGCGAACTCGGCGAGCAACTTCCAGTCTTTAGGCCACCACTTAACATGCATCGCATCTTCGGCAATCAAGCAGACGGTGTTGAGAAGGAAGTGACCGTTCGCTACCTAACTCCCCACTCGAAGTGGTCCATCCACTCCGAGTATCAAGACAACCTCTTTATGCTCTCGCTCTCCCGCGGCGGACAAGAGATATGGATGAGCGTCGAAGATGCCGAAACGATCGGCGTCAAGGACAATGAATGGATTGAGGCATACAACCGAAACGGAGTCGTCGTAGCTCGGGCTTGCGTTTCGCATCGAATGCCAGCAGGAACTGTTTTCATGTATCACGCGAAAGATCGCGTAGTCGATGTGCCGCTTGCCGAAACCTCTGGCAAGCGCGGAGGAATTCACAACTCCCTCACTCGCTTGATGCTCAAGCCAACGCACCTCATAGGCGGATATGCGCAACTCACCTTCGCTTTCAACTATCTAGGACCAACAGGTAACCAGCGCGATGAAGTCACAGTGATTCGTCGCCGATCACAGGATGTGGAGTACTAATGAAGGTTATGGCCCAGATGGGCATGGTGATGAACCTTGATAAGTGCATTGGCTGTCACACATGCTCGGTCACTTGCAAACAAGCATGGACAAACCGTTCCGGTCTCGAATACGCATGGTTCAACAACGTCGAGACACGTCCAGGTCAGGGATATCCCCGCCGCTACGAAGACCAAGAAAAGTCCAAGGGCGGATGGATTCGCACAAAAGGCGGCCGTCTAAAACTCAAAGGTGGGAGCAAAGCACGTCGATTGCTCTCAATTTTCTCCAACCCACGAATGCTCAACATCAAGGACTACTACGAACCGTGGACCTATGAGTACGACAACTTGATCACAGCCCCCCTGGGTCAGCAGACACCGGTGGCAAGGCCGAAGTCCCTACTTACTGGCAAGCCGATGAAGATCGAATGGTCGGCGAACTGGGATGACGACCTCGGTGGCGGTCCCGTGAACATTGAGAAGGATCCGATACTTCAGAAACTCGCCGAAGACGTCACAACCAAGGTGAAGCTGGAATTCGAGCAGACATTTATGTTCTATCTGCCTCGTATCTGCGAACACTGCCTCAACCCTGCATGCGTCGCAGCCTGTCCATCTGGTGCGATCTACAAAAGAGCTGAGGATGGCATCGTCCTCGTCGATCAGCAGCAGTGCAAAGGCTGGCGCATGTGCGTCTCTGCCTGTCCTTACAAGAAGATCTACTTCAACCATAAAACCGGCAAGGCCGAAAAATGCACGATGTGCTATCCGCGTCTTGAAATCGGATTGCCGACGGTCTGTGCTGAAACATGCGTCGGACGCCTTCGATACATTGGTCTTTTTCTCTACGACGCAGACAAAGTCCTTGAAGCCGCATCATCCGAGAACGACCAGGATCTCTATGAAGCGCAGATGGACCTCCTCCTTGATCCCAATGACCCTGAGGTCTTGGCCGCGGCTCGCGCAGAGGGAATGCCTGAGGACTGGATAATTGCGGCGCAAAAATCTCCGGTCTATAAATTGGCGAAGGTGTATCGCGTAGCTCTTCCGCTTCACCCTGAGTACCGGACCATGCCTATGGTTTGGTATGTGCCCCCACTCTCACCCATAGTGGACGTCCTTACTGAGACGGGACACGATGGTGAAGATGTCGGCAATCTCTTCGGCGCAATAGAGGCGCTGCGTATCCCGTTGGAGTACCTGGCCGAAATGTTCACTGCTGGAGATGTCAAAGTCGTAACTGGCACTCTTCGAAAACTCTCGGCAATGCGCTCCTACATGCGCGATATCAACCTAGGTCGCGAAACACGGGCAGATATTCCCGAAGCAGTAGGCATGACCGAGGAATCCATCTATGAGATGTACCGCTTGCTCGCCATTGCCAAATACGAGGATCGCTACGTCATTCCCGCCGCCCACACGGAGCAGGCAAAAGAACTCGATCATCTGGGTTGTTCCCTCGACGGGATTGAAGGGGTCGAGAATTTCGGTGGAGGACCTTTCGGACAATCCTCCGGCAACCCAGTGCCTGTGACGATTGAAAGCTTCCTCATGGCGAAAGAACGGCAGACAAAATGAGCCTCTCCACTGCGCAGATGATCGCCTCGTCACTTCTGGTCTATCCAGAAAAGGAGTTCATGGCCAGGCGAGTGGAACTTGAGTCACTGGCGAAGAAACTAGATCCTGAATGGGGTCAGCCTCTTCTGGAATTCCTTGATGGCACATTCACCATGACTCTGGACGAGTTGCAGCGTCACTACGTCGAGATCTTTGACATGCGCCGCCGTTGTTCACTATTCCTCACATCTTGGACCCACGGTGACACGCGCAATAGGGGAATGGCCTTGATCTACTTCAAGGAAAAATACAAAGACGCTGGAATTATCTTGTCGGATGAGGAACTGCCAGATCATCTTGCCGTGGTTCTTGAATTCGCTGCCCTTGTCGATCCCGTCGAGGGAAACCTCCTTCTCCGTGAGCATCGGGCACCTATTGAACTGATCAGGGATGCGCTTTGGAAAGCGGATTCGCTGTATGCACATGTTCTTGACGCCATCGTTGCGACATTGCCGCCGATGACTCCAGAGATTGAAGAACGTGCTCGAGCCCTTGCACTGAATGGGCCACCCGTTGAGTTTGTGGGCCTAAGCGGAGCCTTATCAATCGCACTCGAACCGTATTCAACAACCCCAGCATTCTCGACCAACGGAGCGAACCTATGACTTCCTTAGACATCATGCTCTGGTCCGTTCTGCCCTACGCAGCAATCGGGTCATTCGTTGTCGGATCCATCTGGCGCTACCGCTACGACAAGTTCAACTGGACAAGTCGTTCCTCACAAATCTACGAGGGGAAGATGCTTCGAATCGCCGGCCCGCTCTTCCACCTTGGCCTCTTTGCTGTCATCGGCGGTCACATCGTCGGACTGCTTATCCCGAAGAAATGGACCTGTTCCCTCGGTCGCAGTCCGGAG
>CAYXIS010000083.1:0-6986 GCA_964465545.1 uncultured Bifidobacterium sp.
CAATGACATGTCGCGCTCCTTACTGTTCGAATTGAATTACCGTGTGGGAAGACTACGACAAAGACTCGTCATCGCGCAAATGAATTTAGACCTAACTGCCTAGTAACCCCGCCTCACGCAAGAATCTGCTGGGATTTCCACGGTAGCTCAGCGACAAATGGCTCTTTGCCCTCGTGATTCCCACATAGAAGAGGCGCCGCTCCTCCTCCACGGCATTCTCGTGGGTGGGAAGAATCCCTTCACTTACTCCTACGAGAAAGACCTGGTCCCATTCCAAGCCTTTTGCTGCGTGCAGCGTCGCCAGTGTTGTCACAGGCATGACTGGAGGATTGTTCTGTTCGGCCCGCTCTTCGAGTTCGCGAAGGTAGTTGCGCAGTGTTTTCGGCGTGAATGCAGGATCGGCATCAAGTTCGCGGGCCAGGTGAAGCAGGGCGGTAATTCCATCCGTACTCGATTGGGTGATGAATGGCTGGGCGATCGTGCGCAATTCCTCTAACCATGAAACATCATGTGTTGGGATCACGGAGGCCTGGCGAACGCCCTTGAGGAAATCGCGGACATCGCTTCGATCAAAGAAGCGCTCGTTATTCCGCACTTGGTAGGGAATCTGTGCCGCAATACAGGCACGTTCAAGAACGTTGAGTTGCGAATTAGTGCGAGCCAGCACGGCGATGTCCTGTGCTGCAACTCCCGACTCGGTCAATTTGATGATGTCTTCAACTACCCCACCGGCTTCTTTGGCCTCGTCTCGGTATTCCGTAACCAGCGGATGCGAACCATGATCATTGACTGAAGTAATCTCGTGTCCCATCAATGCGTTGCGCAGAACAGTATTTGCCATGTAGATAATCTCTGGTGTCGAGCGATACCCCGATGTCAGTCGGATAACTTGGGCATCCGGGAATCTTCGCGTGAAAGTATTGAGGAAGACTGGGGTTGCACCAGCGAAGGAATAAATTGTCTGCGCGGGGTCGCCCACAACGCAAATCTCTTCGCGATTTCCAAGCCAGGCGTTAATCAACCGCTGCTGCAATGGAGAAACGTCCTGATACTCATCGATGGTGAAGTGACGGTACTGATCTTGCACCCGTTCGCGGACTTCCCGCTCCTCTTCGATCATCGCCGTCGTAAGAAGAAGGACATCTTCGAAGTCAATGGTCCGTTCTTGCCTCTTCAAACTTTCGTATGCGTCATACACCTGTGCCACCTGGCCCGGGTTGATGCGATTTCGCTCCGCGCGGTCTTTGGATTCTTCGATGTAGTTCTCCGGAGCAATCTGAGAGACTTTCGCCCATTCGATCTCAGTTGAAATCTCACGAAGCAGATCGCGCGATGATGTTCCGAGAGTGTTGGCCAAACCAGCGCGAGAAATGGCCTCTTTCACGAAGGCGGACTTCGTCGTCAGAAGATCAGGAGTCCGGCCTCCGAAAACGCTTGGCCAGAAGAAGACAAGTTGCTTCAGCGCTGCGGAGTGGATTGTCCTCGCGGCAACGCTTGGAACGCCGAGCAGCCGAAGGCGAGCGCGCATCTCCCCCGCGGCTCGCGCAGTAAATGTCAGCGCCAGAACCTTCTGCGGATTCATTACCCCTATTGCCGCTGCGTAGGCGATCCGGTGAGTTATCGCGCGAGTCTTTCCTGTGCCTGCGCCCGCGATGACACAGACGGGTCCACGTGTTGCCAGCGCTACTTGGCGCTGCTCGTCATCCAGAGCCGCCAAGATCTCCTCGGCCCTCATCTCATTTACCTCGGGCAGGGAGTTCATCTCGTCCACCCATGCGCCCCAAGATCGTCAATGGCGCCTTCGCCATACCAATACTCGATCATCCGCCGCGAAACGCTGATGCGAGGCGGCAATGAGATCTCCCCGGAATTGACGGCATCCTTCATGCTCTCGCGAGTGAACCACCTGATTTCCACAATCTCCTCGCCGTCAGGGCGAGCTGTCGATACATCCGATGTCGTCGCCTCATAAGCGATCATTATTGATGCAGGAAATGGCCACGGTTGCGATCCCAAGTAATGAACGGAGTGAACAACCAATCCCGACTCTTCTTCGACTTCGCGAAGAACGCATTGCTCAAAGGATTCACCAGGTTCCACGAACCCAGCGAAATTCGAGAAGCGATTGGGGGCCCATGAATGCTGGCGACCAAGGAGAAGGCGATCATCTTCGTCCTTAACTAGGACGATTACCGCGGGGTCGGTGCGAGGATGATGTTGGCTTGCGTCCACTTCGCATATCCGCACCGCGCCTCCCAAATCGGATTGCGTCGGCGCACCACAACGTGAACATCGCGGATGAGAGGCGTGCCAGTGAGAAAGCGCGATGGCGTGGACGGCGAGACCTGCTTGCTCGTCGCTAAGTTCTGCACCAACTTGGCGAAGGGTTCGCAGTTCTTGCTCTTTAAATATCTCATCGTCGGTGTGCCAAGCGAAAACACTCTGACCGCTATCGCTGTTCAATCTGAGGAAGTACCGCTCCCCATCCCCGGAGATTTCACCAGCTGAGTGAAAGATCAATTCCGAATCAGTGGCATGGATGCGATCCTTAACGAGGACCAGGATTTTAGATTCCAGCCAGAGACTTTCCAATTTGTTCGGGTTCACTCGCAGATGGCCTGCCCGATCAATAACACTTCGAGTCAGAACAAGGTTCTGCAACCGATCTTTGCCCTCTATCCCGCTCATGATGGGCGACACTACTAGCATGGGCCTATGCGCCTCACCTCGTGGAATTTCCTTCATGGTCTAGCTACCCCGCTGACCGAAAAGACCCACCTGGGCCTGCCCAGCGCTATAGATGCCCTCAATACCGACATTCTGGGCCTGCAGGAGGTGGACTACTTTCTTGGCAGGTCGGCGGATGAGAACCAAGTCGCACAGATCGCCCACCTTATGCGCACCGAACATTGGGCCTTTGCACCCTCCGTCATCGGATCCCCAGATGAAGATTGGAAAGCACCTGGCGACTCTGACGTCAAAATCGTGACCGAGAAAATCAGTGGCGCACCTGGATATGGAATCGGGTTGGTCTCGAAGATTCCGGTCACGTCATGGCATCGATTGGAACTCAATGTCGCCCCCGTAGGAATCTTCATGAAGTTGCCAAGAAATGGCACTATCAAGCGCGTCTATGTCCATGACCATCCGCGTTCTGCCATCGCAGCCGTGTTGGAAAACGGTTGGCTTGTGATCAACACTCATCTTTCTTTTGTCCCATTCTTCAACTACCTCCAACTGCTTCAGGTAAAAAGATGGGCAAAGCAACTCCCAGTCAAAGATAAGAAGAAGATCATCATCATGGGCGATCTCAACATTCGCTTTAGCCCACTCGTCCGCGGCTTAAATTGGAATTCACTTGCAACGCTAGCTACATTTCCAAGCTGGTCACCGCAAGTGCAGATCGACTACATACTCTCGCAGAAAGTTTCATCCGAAGATGTCAACAATGTCGAACTGGAAGCATCGGGCATTAGTGATCATCTCCCCATCAGTGTGGATGTGGATCAGTAAACTTCAAGCATCGCAATTAGACCGTCTTCATCCAGCAAATCCGCACGTCTGTCTGTGATGCCCGTTGGAACATAGTGGAAGGCCGCGCTTACTTGCGAGAGCTCAATGGCATTGAGTTTCGCCCACGCCAATCGGTACACAGCTAACTGGATTGCCGCCGATTCACCTAGTTTCTTGGAGCCCGTCTTCCAGTCCACGACTTCGAATTTGTCTCCGATCTTGTATACAGCATCAATTCGACCACGAAGGAGAACTCCCGATACTACCGTTTCAAAAGGAACCTCGACAGCAAACGGTTGGCGATCGGCCCATTCGCTGGACAACCAGGAAGCTTTGAGTTTTTCCAGGGTCTGATCTTCTTCAAGTGGATCGACGGGTTCGAGATCTTCGTCGTCAAAAAGAGTGCCTTGACCGAAATGCTTCTCGATCCACGAATGGAAAACAGTGCCGCGCCGTGAGTACTCGTCCTGCGAGCGCGGCATCGGTCGGCGTATGGAAAGCGCCAATTCTTGGGGGTTTTCGCGCAATGCGACGAGAGTGGATACAGAAAGGCGTGGCGGTAGAAAGACCTCGGGCTTGTCCTTGCCTCTATGAAGTTCGGCGATCAGCGCCCCTGAATCGCGGATCCAGGATTGAATCTTCTCGTCCTCATCTTGTACAAGCGAATGCGGGGCCGAGTTGCGAACCAGATCGATGCCAGCAGCAAAGGCAGTACGACGTGATCCCAGCGGGTCGCGCGGCCACAGCCCCGTCAAGGGATTCTCAGAGGCTGGGTTGGTCTGGCCTTCTTCGGGTGGCGGGGTATCGGCAAGGACTAATCCTCCGAATTGAGCGGCCGCAAGGGAGACATATTCGTAGATCTCACTCGGCTCGACCGCTTTGGCACCATCGCGCCAACGCGAAGTTGTGCAGATGAGATGGCTGCGTGCACGAGTCACAGCCACATAACCGAGTCGAATCTCTTCACCGTGTTTGAGGAGGTCACAGGATCCAGAGAATTTTTCAAACTCTTTACGCACCTCCGTGTTAGTGGTGCACTGCGAAATATCTATCATCGGAAGTTCTTGGCTATCACCGCGCAACTGGAAAGGAATATGTTTCTCATTGGTCAGCCAATTGTCCTTTTCATTACCGGTACTTGGGAACGTTCCTTTTGCCAATCCAGGAAGAGCGACGACGTCCCACTCTGCGCCCTTGGCATTGTGGATGGTCAAGATCTGAACGACATCTCGCCGAACCTCGGGAGTACCGGACTTCAAGCCCCCTTCTTCGGCAACAGCAACATCGAGCCATCTGAGGAAATCTGTGATCGTGCCTCCGGTGCGGGCGAATCTCGCAGCCTCGTCCGTGAAGCGATCCAGGTGACGTCGCCCATTCTGAGTTCCGTCTCTGAGCATCACTTCAACATCAAGGTTGAGATAGTTTTCAATCTCAGAAATCAGGTCGGTGAGAGGTCCACCCGCGCGCGAACGAAGTCGCCGAAGATCTTCTGCGAAGTGCTTGAGTCTTGAAAAACCTTCAGTAGTAAAACTTCTCTCGTCTGCCTGCGAAATCTCATCAAGGGCATCAATCAAACTCCCAAGGAATTGATCATCGGCTTCTTCCCGCAGAGGATTGCCGGCGGCGATCTTGGCGATGAGCCCCTTGGAGGTCATCTGCGAGGCCTCCGCGCGTGTGCGGGAATATCGGCCTAAAGCGGCAATATCCGAGGCTCCGAGGTTGATCCTCGGTCCCCCCAGATGGCGCATCAAAGATGCCCCTGCTTCCGGATCTGTCACCACGCGAAGCAGGCTGATGACATCGGCGACCTCGGCAACGTGGACAAGACCGCCGACTCCCAGGACCTCAACGGGGATGTTCGCCTCACGCAGCGCCAATTCAATATCTGGGATCTGAGAACGCTTACGGACTAAAACCGCAAAGGACGAACGCTCATTCTCATCAAGGGCCATCCGCTGCGGACGAAACCAAAGATTGGAGAAATACTCCGCGATAGCGCTTGCCTCCGCCTCCATTGTTTCGAAGATCCCGCAAGCGAGTTCGCCTGCACCAGCATTATCGTGGGCAACAAGTGGAGCAACATCGACCACCGAGTTCTCCCGTATCTGACCAGAAATCGCATTGGCAAGATTGAGAATGATTTCATCATTTCGAAATGTGGTTGAGAGCGAGTATTGCTTCGGTCCAATCTGCCCTGCGCCCTTGGGAAAGTGTTGTGAAAATGCGCCGATTGTGCCAGCAGAGGCGCCGCGCCACGTGTAGATGGCCTGACACGGATCGCCAACCGCCATCACAGGATGAGCGTCTCCAAAGAGCGCCGAAAGCATGCGCACTTGTGACTGTGATGTGTCTTGATATTCGTCCAAGAGAACAACGCGATATCGGGAGCGTTCGGTCATTGCCACATCAGCGAACTCGTTGGCCACATCTGCTGCAAGGGACATCTGATCGTCATAAGAAAGTAGCCCCTCTCTCCGCCTTGACGCGATGAACTGCTCGACCATCGGCAAAATGGAAATGCGCTGATTGAGAACTATCGCGACCTTGCGGACAACCTCGTTGGATTTCGGGCCCATCGACTCAATGTGAGAAAGGATTTTCAGCGACTCATCCCTGATGTCATCTGGTGAGCACTGATGTTCGAGAACGAGACGAGTTAAGCCGATGACGTCGCCGATGACCGTACTCAACGCACTTTCCGAAGTGAAGGCGTCGTCGCTCCAATTGGTGACTAAATCAGATGCCATCTGCCAGATTGCTGCGTCGCCAAGGGGCTCATCACTTGCGTCTATGCCGTAGCGAATTGAATGCTCGCCTAGAAGTCGCCCTGCGTAAGAGTGGTAAGTCATAACTGCAGCGTCAATTGCTGTGTTCTTCGGAACCAGACCAGCCTGCCTCAGCTGTCGCAATCGAGACCGTATTCGAATTCCGAGCTCCCCTGCTGCTTTGCGGGTGAAGGTAAGACCAAGGATTTCATCAGGGCGAACGAATCCATTGGCCACCAAATACAGGACCCGTGCACTCATCGTCTCGGTCTTGCCGGAGCCGGCACCAGCGATCACGACTGCAGGTTCGAGAGGCGCCGAAATAATCAATGCCTGCTCGGGCGTTGGCATGCGCACTTTGCTATCGATGCCAGCGAGGGCGTGGGCAATGTCAAAGGGTGAATATTTGATGATTGGACTCATTCCATCACCGTCCGACCCTCGTTCTGGATGGGGCAAGCACTTCGGACATTGCATTGGTTGCATCGTTGATTAATTGTCGCCAAGAACTCGCTGCCACTCATGCCTTCGGCGATCACTTTCATTTGCTCACGAATCTCATCGGCATCAACAGGTGGTTGACGTCGCGTAGTAGCCTCTATCGTCTTTGAACCAAGATAAACGAGTTCGGCACCTGCACTTGTGCGACTTTCATGCTTGTCAGCAAATCCCCCTTCGATAACCGCAAGTTGGTATGCCTGCATCTGC
>CAYXIS010000084.1:0-6968 GCA_964465545.1 uncultured Bifidobacterium sp.
GTCCCGCTTCCAAACGGTCAAAAGCCAGGCTAAGTGCGGATAAACCTACTGCTCGAACACCAGTTCGTCTAGGTAATGTAGAAGATTGTTGGCAAATAATTAGCGAACTTCTGGAATTTCAAAGTAACGTTTTTGTATACGCAAGATGACATTCCTTGCTTCTGGGAGACCCTCGGCCCATGAGAAGCCGTGATTGGCTCCTAGTTCTTCGCGTTTCTGCCAGACATTTCCGCTGATCGTCCTAGAGAGCCCCGCAATCTCTAAGGGCGTTCGCGCCGTCCTGTATTCCGGTTCGCCGTAATGATCTACAACGGTAAGTCCAACGTATATAACGTTTTCTTTATCTTTGACAATTTCAATAGTTCTACTTTGTTGGGGCCAGTCGATGTGCGAGGCGGTCTCAACCAACCAGAAGCCCACGTCGCCTTTCACTGGTCCAATCCATTCAACATGGTGCCGATGTTCGTGACCGGCAAGCCAGAGAATCACCTGCGGATACTTGAGGAGCATGTCTCCGATTTCTTCTCTGCACACCCTTCGCCCAGTGGGTGCGTAGTCATTGAACATCAACATCAAAGGGTGGTGGGAAGAGAGCACAACGGGCTTGGTTGAGTTTGCGATCTCTGATTCAAGCCATGCGAATTGGGTTTCATCTAGTGAGCCTTGCCAACCGCCGAACTGGTTGACGCTGTCGATGACGATCAGTTTCACTTTGCCGATCTCGGTCGAGTAATACATTGTTCTTTCAGCGACGTTTTTCTCGGTGAAACCGTGGCCTTTTGGCGATCCAGGGGCTTTGAGGTGGAGGGAGGCGAATTGGCCTCGCTCAAGCGCGCGGCGTTCGGCATCTGCCGCGACCACGACGAATGAGGCATCACTTGATGCAGGGTAATCTGCAGGGCCAGTTTCATTGAATGCGCCCAACGTCGCTTCCAAGGTCATCGATGAAGGAAGCGATTCGTAACGTTTGCTTCCCATCATCTCAATACTGGTCGCTTCATTTGGCGTGACGGTGCCTTGTAAGAGTGCATCGTGATTGCCATGAACGGCGAACCAAGGCACATCAAGTCCGGTCGCAATAAAGGGCTCTCGACATGAATCTAATAAACCCGGAACAACAGGGAAGCCGTATTTTGCCCGAGCTTCATCATCAGATTTGCCCGACGGCGTTCCGTGGGGATGCCAGTACTTCACGTCGTAATGATCGGATCCGTCATCGATAACGCCTTCGTACTTTTCGAAAGTCCCAGAGTCAGGACGAATCGCCAATCCATCAAGGAGTGCGAGATACCAATTGACCTCATTGAGTTGAGCGTTATCCGTCGTATCGCCCGAGACGATGGCGGCATCGATGGGATGGCCAGATAGTGGCCCCACCTTAATTTGATTGAGCGATTGAACCATTGCCTCCACTACATGCGGGGAGAGCATTGAATGCGGTCGGTACGTGCCAATAGTCCCAACTTGCTCACGTATCGGACTATCGGGATCTGCCCAGCGATCGAGAAACTCGGGGCGGAGAGGCGATTGAGCATCGCAGACGTGAAGGTCAGAAAGGTGATGCATGATAAGAAGGGGTTCGGATTCCTGCGGAAAAGAATCACCCAGATGCGGCGGATCTGGCACTTCCTCAAGATCACACCAGCCCCACACATTGGGAGCACCACGCTTGAAAGCCATGAGGGGTAGCCTAAAGGAACCAACTATCTTGCAAGTACGAAGCGCCCGAGTCGCGTGGAAGGCCCAGCCGAAGAGCCACATTTAGTTAAGTCTTATGTATCTATCTGCTTGATACTGATATATCATCAATGTCATGATTCTCAACGCCCTTCCTGTACGGGCAAGCAAGAGTTCTCTCTCTCAATCCGATGAGGCCTACAGCCGGATCCGCTCGATGATAGTTTCTCTGGAACTTGAGCCGGGTTCGCTAATCAATGAGGGCGAACTCATGCATACATTGGGCTTTGGTCGAACCCCCATTCGCGAGGCATTGCGTTCCCTGGCCGGTGAGAAGCTCGTTGATGTCTATCCACGGCGTGGAATGTTTGTTGCAAGCGTTGATGTCCAGAACCTGTCATCAATATCCGAGGTACGCGCAGTCCTGGAGATCAAAGCCGCAAGTCTTGCAGCCCAGCGATCGACCACCGAAGATCGCGAAACCACTGTTGCGCTCATTGCTGAAATTGACGCCATCAAGGGCGATCCGAACATGACTAAATTAATTCAACTAGATCAGAAAATCCACCGTCATATCTATCAGTGCACTCACAATTCCTTTTTGGAGTCCACCCTCGAGCAGTACTACGGACACGCATTGCGAATCTGGTTCCTCGCACTCGATCGAGTCGAAGATCTCTCGGAGGCAGTAATCGAGCACCGAGCCTTGCTTATCGCGATTCGTGACAATGATGCAAAAGCTGCCGCAAAAGCGATGCAAGATCATGTGGAAGGTTTTGAAGGAAGTATTAGAAAAAGTCTCTAACAACAGGCACGCCATCACAAGAAAAGGATCGACCTATGAGAACAGTTCCAAGCAAGGCCAAGGCAGTTGTCATCGGTGCTGGAATCGTCGGAAACAGCATTGCCTATCATCTGGCTCGACTGGGCTGGCGAGATCTGGTGCAGATTGATAAGGGCCCTTTGCCAAACCCTGGCGGATCTACAGGGCACGCCTCCAACTTTATTTTTCCGGTCGATCACTCTAAAGAAATGACAGCGATAACCTCCGACAGTGTTCGACAGTATAAGGAACTCGGGACATTCACTGAATGTGGTGGCATCGAGGTGGCCCGCACCCCAGAGAGAATGCAGGAACTTCAAAGGCGAGTCTCATCGGGAAAGGCTTGGGGAATCGAAGGATCACGAATCGTCACTCCGGCAGAAATCAAGGAACTAGTTCCTTACATTGATGAGACGGTGATTCTTGGCGGCTTCTATACTCCCGGCGTTGGGGTGGTCGACTCTCTTCGCGCCGGCACGCTCATGCGTGAGAAGGCAGTTGAGATGGGCGCATTGCAGACGTTTGCGAATATTGAAGTCCTCGGCATGGATGTTGAAGACGGACGCATTCGACGTGTGCGGACAGACCATGGTGACATCGAAGCTGAGTATGTGGTCATAGCAACGGGCTGCTGGAGTCCACGCCTTGCCAAGATGGCAGGAGCCTCCATCCCACTTACGCCGGCAGTGCATCAGATGAAGGACATCGGACCGGTCCCGTTTTTCGCCAACTCTCGTGGCGATATTGAGTGGCCGATCATCCGCGACATGGACACCAATATGTATGAACGCCAGCACGGCACCGGTCTTGAGGTTGGTTCATACGCCCACAGGCCGATTCTTTATACGCCAGAAGATATTCCTTCGAACGCGACGGCCGCGCTGTCGCCAACTGAATTTCCATTTACTCAGGATGATTTTGATCTGCAGGATGAGCACTCTCTTGAGTTAATGCCTTCGATAATCGGCGACGAGAATGTTCGCGAAAAGTACGCCATCAACGGAATCCTTTCTCTTACGCCAGATGGCATGCCAATCCTTGGCGAGACGCCGGAGGTGAAGGGACTTTGGACTGCGTCTGCGGTCTGGGTGAAGGAAGGCCCAGGTACGGGCAAGAGCGTTGCCGAGTGGATGGTGCTCGGGCAATCTGAGATCGATCTGCATTCTTCCGACATCGCCAGATTCCATGAGCACCAGAAGACGACGTATCACGTTAAGGCGCGTACTGCCGAAGGATTCAACAAGACCTACGGAATTGTCCATCCTTCAGAGCAGTGGGAGAGCAATCGAAACGTCCGTCTATCGCCCTTCTACGCACAAGAGAAGGCCCTTGGAGCGGAATTCTTCGAGACAGCAGGCTGGGAACGGCCTTTCTGGTATTCATCAAATGCAGGCTTGCTTGAGAAATTCGGCGATCGAATTATGCCGCGTACAGCCGAATGGGAGTCGCGATGGTGGTCGCCGATTATCAATGCCGAGCATTTGCAAATGCGCGAGACCGCCGGCGTCGTGGACCTAAGTGCATTCGCGATATTTGATGTGACAGGGCCTGCGGCGTTATCCGTTGTTCAAAAAGTGGCAGTTCGCCAGATGGATGTCGCTATTGGAAGAGTCGTGTACACGCCAGTCCTTGCGGCAAACGGCGGCTTCAAATCTGACCTCACGATCATGCGCCTTGGTAAGAATCACTTCCGCGTTGTTACCGGTGGCGCTCACGGAATGGCCGACAAGAAGTGGTTCTCAGATCAACTCCCCGGCGATGGCTCCGCGCAGATTTTTGATCAGACCTCCGCTTTCACCACCGTTGGCGTATGGGGACCGAATGCACGCAACATCCTGTCGGCGATTACCGCGGATGATCTGTCGAACGCAGGATTCAAGTTCAGCACGTGCCGTGTGATCGAGATGGGACCATTGCGAGTCCTTGCCTCAAGAATTTCCTATGTCGGTGAACTTGGCTGGGAACTCTACGTTCCGATCGAGCAAGGTGGAAGACTTTGGGATCTGATCTGGGAAGCAGGCAAGGCACATTCAATGATCCCTGTCGGAATCGGTGTTTATGGCACGACAGGACGCCTGGAAAAGAGTTACCGTGCATATGGGTCAGAACTTGAAACCGAATACAACGTCGTTGAGGCAGGAATGCAGACCCCCAAACTCAAGGAGCAGGACTTCATTGGAAAGAGTGCACATCTTGCTCACCGTGAAGTTGCACCAGTTGCAACCTTATGCTCGCTCACCGTTGATGATCACACTTCTTCGACGGGAGAGAAGAGGTACATGCTGGGACGCGAACCAATTCTGAATTTGGATGGGTCGCCAATCATTGACGCTCATGGACGTCGTTCGTACGTCACCAGTGCAGGCTCGGCGCCCTCAATTGGCAAGCATGTGCTTATGACGTATTTGACAACAGAGAAGGCTGTCATTGGCGCCAAATTCCTGGTCGAATACCTCGGGGAGAGGTATCCCGTGACAGTGGCCGGCGTAGGCGCTACACCGTTATTCGATCCTGCAAATGAGAGGATTTTGTCGTAATGGATGTACTTGTCTGTTTGAAGCGAGTCGTGTTGGCGGGCAGCACCTTTGTGCTGACTCCAGACTCGCGTGATATTGACACTAAGCATCTTGGTTTTGGCATAAGTCCGCATGAGGAGAATGCAGTTGAGGCCGGCGTTCAGTTGGTCGAACAGATGGGTGGGTCTCTTACTCTCCTGACACTCGGACCAACGGAAGCTGAAGAGCAATTGCGTTCGCAGCTGGCAATTGGCGCAACCAGAGGAATTCTTCTTGAGACCGAGGGGGAGGATTGGGATCCCCAAGCCACGGCTGCCGCACTTGTTGAGGCGATAAATGCCGAGGAAACGAAATTCGACCTTTTGATTTTCGGTGCAGAATCAGCAGACAGTGCTGGATATCAGATCCATATCCGTGTGGCGCACGCACTAGGTCGCCCAATCGTGACCAACGTGAAAAGTATGAGGATCGAAAATGGAATTGCACACTGTGAAAGGGTTGTTGGTACAACCCGTGAACTTTACGAAGTGCCACTTCCTGCGGTAATCACCGTTCGAGATGGATTGAATATTCCTCGCTATCCCTCGGTTCCCGGGCGCATCCAAGCACGCAAGAAGCCTATTGATCATAAGAAGCCCACTCCGCGGGTTCCCAAGTTGGAGAAGGTATCCCTCAGCGTGGCCCCTTCCAACACGGCCGGCGCACAGGTGCTTGGCAATGGTCCTGAAGCCGTGCCTGCGTTAATTGAAGTTCTTAAGACGATTGGAATACTTGCATGATCTTGGTACTGATTGATCACGATTTGGGCGAACTTGATCCTCTCTCGCTACGGGCAATTACCGCCGCACGAAAACTCGTCAGTGATGTTCAAGCAGTTGTAATCGGGGAGGCCGGGGCTTCTTTGGCCGGGATCGTTGGCGAATACGGAGCCTCAGTTCTTCACGTCGCCCAACACCCGGGCTTAACTGACTACACCCCCGCGGCAAGCGGAAGAGCACTCGCGGAGTTGGTAGAAAAGTTTAAACCAGAGGCTGTGCTGGCTGCGGGCAGCCCTCGAGGCAACGAGCAGTTGGCACACTTGGCCACGATTCTTGATCTGCCAATGGCGGCCGAATGCAGTGTGATTGCGTTAAGCAAATCCGCAGATTTGCCTCATTCTGTGACCAGAGCGAGGTGGGCAGCGAATTTACTTGAAGAAGCCTATGTTCATTCCGACCTTTTGATCGCGACAGTATTAGCGTTCTCTGTGGAGGCAGAGCCACTGCCTGAGGGTATCGCCGCAAAGGTTGAGATTTTTGAACCAACTTTCGAACCATCAGATCTACTCGTGCGCGTCTTAGGGCGTGGTGGCGAATCCTCTAAAGGAGGGGTCACTTTGGCGGATGCGAAAGTAATCATCTCCGGGGGTCGCGGAGTTGGTGGGCCAGATGGTTTTGCTCAACTTGAAGAACTTGCAAGTTTGCTCGGTGGCGCGGTCGGGTGTTCTCGCGTTGTGACGAGTGCAGGTTGGCGCCCCCACGCAGAGCAGGTTGGACAGACTGGAACGAAAGTTGCTCCAGATCTTTACGTTGCAGCAGGTATCAGTGGGGCGATGCAACACATCGCAGGCTGCAAGAACAGCAAGACAATCGTAGTTATCAATACAGATCCAGAAGCACCAATTATGGCATACGCGGATTACGCCATCATCGGCGACCTTCACAAAGTAATCCCCGCACTCACCGCAGCAATCAGAGAAATGAAGGGCTAAAAAGTGTCAGATATTGAAATTGCTCAAGCCGCAACGATGAAGCCAATCAATGAAATTGGAGCGGCACTAGGGATTGATCCTTCGAATCTCGAGCCCTACGGCCACTACAAGGCGAAAGTCAGCCTCAAATATCTGGATTCACTTCCCAAGCGGACCAACAGCAAACTAATTCTTGTCACCGCAATCAGTCCAACGCCCGCCG
>CAYXIS010000085.1:0-6939 GCA_964465545.1 uncultured Bifidobacterium sp.
AACCGACGACCCACGGATTAAAAGTCCGTTGCTCTACCGACTGAGCTAGAGGCCCGGGACCAATCAAAAAGGTATGACAAAAGTCGTGACAAAAGTCGTGACAAAAGTCGATACCAGAAAGGTCTCGGGGTGAAGTCTAAACGGTAATTCAGCCGGTGGGAGACCACGCCCTTTTTGACTCAATCACTTCGTTTCTCGACTCGCGTGCCCTGAACATGGATCGAACTTCCCACTCCCGCTAGAAGAAGCAATCCGGCTTCGCCTATTTGGAGCCGACCAATTTAGGCCCCTAACTAGTTCAGGCAGGGTCTAACTCGGTAACACCTCTTCACTAATCTCAATTCCATGTTTATTCGCCCACGCAGTCAGTTCTCCTGAAAACTCGTTGCCCCAATATTTGATGCGAATGCGTCCCTGCTGGTCAATTTGAGGACACTCAGACATTCCAAAGGACTGGAGCAACTCACTAACGAGGTTGTAGGCCACCATCGCCAATCCTTTTGACGGGCCAATAACCGAAGAGGCTGCCACCATGTCAGTTTCGGCTCGGGCCGAAGACAGCGGATGAGTCCCAGGCCAAATGTCCCTGGGGAAGAAGCCTCGAGAGTATCCAGGCTGAATCATTTGATGATCGTCGGGGCGGTTGAGGCTTAACTGGATCAGATAGGGCCCGGTTGCTTCCGCTCTTCCTGCGGCGTGCTCGCCAAGTAACCAGAGTCCTCCTAGAACCGAAGAGACCAGCACTTCATCATCAAATACGAAATTCTCGCCAGGCGTGGAGACCGAACTGGGCCGAATCATAAATGCAAATGCTCCGCTGCCATCCGTAAGCAATTCAGCAGCGCAAAATTTCACTCCATCATTCCCGATGCCACCATTGAGAAGGTATCGCCGTTGACCAACCCCGATATTCAGCCAATCCACAAAGGGAGATGTAGGAATTACGCGTCGGCCCATTATCTCTTGTCGGAGTTCGCTGAGTCTTTGCGCATCAATTCTCGCACTCCCAGGTACGACGGGAACGAGGGAGAGGATAACTGCACACTCTTTGGTTCGATCCATTTTTGCGAGAAGCCCCATCTCCAGTGAAGCCGCTATCTCTTCAACATTTTGAGTACTCCGACGCACCAAACCAGTTTCAAGGAGGGAACTTATTTGGGGCTGTGGCACTTCCACAGCAGTCTCAATTCCCGTACCTGGTAGCGCCGATTTGGAGTGACGATAGATATGGTCTATCAACTTCTTGCAAGCAACTTCTTCGTTGCCAACATTGAAGTCTAAATACACTGCGTCACGAAGCGCTGGAGGCATTTCTACATCGCCCACACGTACTGGAAGCACCTTAATTTTTCCATTAGTCAGTCTTCCGTAAATCGCTAGACCTATTTCATACTTGCACCAATTTGACTGAACCGAACTTGAACTCACAAGCGCAATTAAAAAATCGGCGTCGTGAATCCCGGTGGAGATTTTGTCAATTAGAGAATCACCCACAAGCAACTCTCCATCATCAATCCAGACCTTCATTTCCACGTTTTGAAGTGCGGACCAATTTGACGTGCTGAGGCCGCATCTTCATGGCTGTAACTAATGAAGACTGATGGTTCAGTCATGCCATGAATCCATAAAAACACCTTCTCTGTAACAGTTATCCCTCAAAGCCCCCCCTTTTTTTGAAGGTTCCAAGTAACGCATTCTGGCAGGTCAATCGCTTTCAACGAGTGATTCGCGCATCAACATTTGGTCCCATTTCGAGAATATCTGAGTCAATGCCCAACACGGTGATGGCCTTGACTGCTCTACAGCCCAGGACATGGGCGGCATCTGACAGTTTCTTCGTCTCATCAAAAATCGAACGAGCGCGCCACAGCGGCGCCTGCAATGCTTTGAGTTTGATCTGTTTGAGACCGGCCACCTCGAAGATCTCGCCGAGAACACCACTGGTGCTTCCCTGTGCCGATGCCGAGCCAGGATGTGCTTGACCGTTGTAAAAGAGACCAGGACAACGAAGTGGATCAGGGTTGAGTTGGGAAAGAAGTGCATCACATTTCTGCTTTGCCCAGGGTGTGAGCTCAACACTTCGAGCTGATGCATCCCTGGTTCCCGATAGGTCCACGCTCATGGCCGATCCACAGTTAGAGAGGCTTCGCACCGTCAACTGCGCGAGCTCTCCACTTCCGGCACTGGACTCCACGATTCCCCACATCGCCGCACGGAGAATGCGAGTGTCTCGCCCAGTGCGCTTTGCAGCGGTGCCTTGAAACGGTTTGTACAGAGAGGCTAATCGAGCAAGGGTGATCTCATCATCCATCATCGGCCGACGAGGCCCGCCCGTGCGCGGTTGTAAATCCTTCACCAATGCTGCATCTCGCGGAACATTGATGCCATAGATGTTGCATGCAAGGTGCACCAATAACAGTAAGTTTCGGCGCAGATGTTTCTCCTCAGTGGTAGGAAATCCCATCCCGGCAGTTTCATTGAAGATGAAGTGATGGACCTGGGTCTGGGTGAGTTCTACGAAATTTTCTATGCCTTCGCGTCCGGTGTAGTTGAGCAGTACGCGAGCAGTTGATGTGAATGCAGCCATCGCACCTTCTACGCCTTCGCTCCTGGCTACATACAACGCCAACGAGAGCGCCTCGGCCACAGTCAGTGTTGCCTTGAAGGAGAGGTTGTGAACCTCGGCAAGCGTGAGGGATGTAGGTGTGGGCCATTCGGCCTTTACCTTGCAGGGGCGAGGACTGAGGTCCTTGATCAGAAGTAGTGGTCGCGTCATGGTGATTCGATCTCCTTTACGCCGCGCTCTGGCGCGAGCGAACACGTGGACGGGAACCGTTGCCCACGCCCTGCACCGTGCCAGCATCGAGAGCGAAAACGACGGCGTTATTTCCCACCGCAATGGCTAATAGATCCAGCAACTGATCGTTGGCATCGAGGGTATTGGCGCGATCGAATTTGAACCGCCGCATCAACCACTGGTGAAAAGATTCAACATCGTTGCGAATTCCATGCACCAGTTTGAACACCTCTCCGTCGAGTTCGGAGACCACATCCCCGCTCCACCCGGTCATGATGTTCTCGATGTATCGCTCTTCTGGCACCGCACCGCTGGACCAATGCGCGGTTGCATTCCAACTCTTTTCTCCGCAGGCCAAGGACCACGTTGCACTTATCATCCAGCGGCCATCGCACTCTTGAGTGCGAGTGATACCGGTGCGGGTAGCAACCTGCTTGCGCAAGAAGGTGGCCCCACTCTCCTGCACCTCCACCAGAGTGCCGTCCTCCCATGCGAGTCGATGTGAACATGGAAGAGTTTGGACGTCACAGTCGATGGAGGAGATCGCACTAATCTCGCTGCTACGAATTTGAAGTCCGTTACCCCGTTCGCGCACCGTTATTCCGGCTTGGCCAGCCTTAGATTTAGCAGACTCACGCCAGAGCTTGTCCAAGAAATGCTCCTCGGATTTCATTCGATCTCCAGCGGTGAGTCTCTTCCACTCTGGTGTGTGGGCTACCTGCTCATGCCAGGTGGCTAAAGGCTTGGCAAAAGAGTCAACCAAGCCTGCCTTGGAAGGTCGGTTGATTACATTGCCGGCCTTGCCTGATTTTTTAGTAATGAGCACGGCCCCGGTTCGGGGGGTAATCTCCTCTGCCTTCTCATTCAATGCCATATCCCAGATAACCGAGTGAACTCCGCCGCCGCTTTCCTGACAAAGTCGCATCACCATGGGCAGAGCCGTTGCGGCCTCTGATCCAATTGCCGAGCAAATATCGAGTACGACCCTCTCGCGGACCTTTTCGCTGCGCCAAAGGAGATGAACGAAGTTGATTCCAGTGGCAGTTGCCTCCTTGCCATCTTCGTGGGCCGAAGTCAGGACCCTCTGCACCCGAGGGCCCTGAGGATTTTTCCCTCCTCTCCCACTTCTTGAACCCAGATGCTCGATCTCGACCTCGCCGTGCTCGTTGACGCCGGTGACAACTTCCTTGACCCCGGAGTTGGGGCGGATATAGGTGCCATCGCCAATGATCGTGTTGGCCCAGCTGCCCGAGAGTGGGTCAAAGTGCGCCGCCGGATCCAGGCCACTCAAAGATCGGACCAGTTCTAGAGAACTCGCGCGGAAAATGGGCATGGCCAGGGCGAGTCCTTCACCCTCTTTCGAGAGTTGCCTGGCGCGAGCGTAAAAAACATCCACGTGGTTTGCCCGAGGCGGAATCGACGCCAGAGCAATGCCCGTTCTTTTCAACCAGAGTGTCTGAATGGCCAACCAGAGGGTTCCTTCTCGAAGAAGTGCCTCCATCTCATCTCTGCTTCCCAATTCCAAGGACCAGGCGGCCAAGGCCAGAAGGAGACCGGAAGGATAAATCTGACCCCGGCGCCCGGGAATCTGAGGCGAGAGCGGCTCGGCGATTACCTCAAGGTCGGGCCAGCGCAGGATGGCAAAGAGTCTCTGGGTTGAACTGATGGCCTCATTGGAGACAGCAGTGGCGGGCGCGTAGAAATCAAGGAGCACCTGCCCCACTGGTCGAAGGAGTTCTTCCTCAAGTTTGCCTCGCAACTCACGCTGCTTCTTGCTGACTACCGGGATCGAGGTGGGGGTGTCGGTGGAGTGGATTGTCATGGCGGCTCCTGCGTTTAATGAATAGGTCACAGGGGACCGTTCGGTGCTTGCCCTTTATGTCAATTAACTATCCGATCGACTTTTGACCCAGCCACTTCTGAGCCAGCACCAGGATCGCCGCGCCTACCATCCGTTTCTGTCCCGGTGCACGGTCAGGGCGTTATGGAGCAGGCTGAAGCAGGTCATATCGACCATCAGTCTTTTGCGCCCCAGACTCGGGGAGCGATCACAGATCAACCCACGCTTAAGCAGGGAGTTAGCGCTCTCAGAATCGGGACGGAGTCCGTAGAGGCGGGCAAAGTCGGGGTCGGTCTCGGGGATTACCCGCATCTGGTCGGGGCGGGAGTGGTTGCCCTCCCTCGTTGCGTGAGGTGAGATCCAGATCAGGAAATCCCCAGCCGGATCGGCCGAGCAGCTTACCCGATAGGCGACATTGAAGTGAAATAGCCCGCTTCCCCGGTGAGAGCGCTTGACCTGAACGCGCTCCAAGACGTCACCGGGGAGAACCTCTCCCCGGTCATTGGTCACCAATTCGGTGACCGCCCCGTCGATGAGTCCAACCTGGTGCCGGCAGGGACCGGTGATCCCATCATGAACGAAGACGTCCAGCAGTTGCGTCCGCACCTTCTTGCCGCTGGCGGTGAGCAGACCTGAGGCGCTGGCATGGACTTTGTTGATGACCAACATTCCGGCCTGGCTCATCAGAGTCTCGATGTGCACCCCGCGCATGGCCCCGTCATAGACGAAGGCCATTGCACCATCGCCGACCACCTCGGCGATGCGCAGTCCAAGTCCAACCGCGGTGGCTGCCTCTTGGCCAGGCGAGCGAACTGTGTCCAGGCCCAGGATGATTCTCTGATTGGGAAGATCTCCTCGGGTATAGAAAGAGACAAGGTTGGTTCCATGGACCGGTCCGGCGTGTCCATGATGGAGCAGTCCGTCCGGGTCATATCGCCTGGGAGGCTTGGTCAGTAACTCACCGGTTGCCGGGTCGGGATAGCGAAGAACCTTCCCCTCGGCATCGCCATCACGGTCGCCGATGACTGCATCTACTCGTACAGCCGCAGGTGGGCGATAGATCGGGCGGATAACGGTTCCATCCCCATAGATCAACCGAGAGCGATGCGGATGTGCCCAGGAACCCGGACCCTTGGGTTGGAGAAGACCCATACTGCGCGCATCAAGGAGTGCAAGCGGGGTAAAGATCTCGGCCATCGCCTCCAGTGCGCGATCATTTGCCAGGTAGGTATCGCGGGCATAGCGCCAGGCTTGCCATGAGACGGGTTCGATGCATGGTTGTCTCCAGAGTTCCTCGCCGATTTCCGGGCGGGCAAGAATTGCTTGACGGATAAGGTGACCCCAGATCTCCCGCTGTCCCAATTCGGCATGTGCACGAGCACCCGAGCGGAAATGGCGAGCCAACATCCCGAAAGCAATAAGAAGGTATCCAGGATGAGCCAAAGGTCGGCCCATACCCGAGCGTTCGGGAATCAGTGCGCCTAATTCATAAATGCCCCTGTGTGCCATCACTGCTTTGATCACTTCCAAACTGGGCAGTGCGCCACCGCGCATCAGGCGCAACGTGGGGCGAGTGGGCAGGTCTACTCGTTTAGAGGATCTCCTGGCCGATGATTGACTCATCTCTGACCATCCTGATCACCATTGCGCCAGTCGTAACCGATCACCACGGCAGTCTGATCCAAACTCGATAGACCAAGACCACGGGCAGCTGCGGCTATTCCGTGCTGGAGAAATATGTTCTGCCCGCTCCATGCGCGAACAGAACCAGGGCGTATACCTTGCTGATCATCGAGTCCCACACTAGAAATCAATTCCCCTAATGCGTTGCAGACACTGGCCTGTGCTTTGGCACCTCCTGCTGGTGCACCGCCGCCATAGGCAAGGAGTGCACTCTCATCACACCCACCTGATCGCAACTCATTGATGCGTCGAGCTAGAACGTGTGAACCCCACGGGGTGAGGTGACCCACTCGCGCAAGGTGCCGAGCAGTTCCAGAGAGTCGAACCAGGGATCGATTATTGGCATCATCAATATCGCAGATACGCACTGCCGTGATCTCGCTAGTCACCGCAGTTGCCTCCGCTAGCGCCAGCACCACACTTGCTCGCCCAACGCCGGTCAGCAGTGATGCCGTTCGGAGAAGGAGAAGTTCTTCATCGCTGACCGGTCTGGTGGATCGATTTTCTCGCCCGAGCAAGACCACATCCATCGTGGGATCTTGATCACTTAGATTCAATGTTCGTTCTGCGCGATAGAAAGCACGCAGCGCAGTGCGGCGTGCATGCAAGGTTGCAATTT
>CAYXIS010000086.1:0-6842 GCA_964465545.1 uncultured Bifidobacterium sp.
TCGTGGAAACCGCTCTGGTTGGGTAGAAGAAGAGTATCCGAACACCTGTTCGAAATATGCGACACGCCCAGTGCAGGGCTGTGTCATCGTCTCAAATGCCAATCAATCTGACCGCCCGACATGCCGATTAGTTGCATGGCTCCAAATGAGAGCACAAACCTGGGATCGTGCTGCCCCACCACTATTTAGCGCTTAACAGCATTTGAGATTTCTGTGCGCTTACTTACCTGCTCGTATTTTCGCCAGTAACTAACACGAATTTCAACTCTCGACTAAATGAGCCGTGGCTCGCAGTCGAGCTCTTACTAATTCTCCTTGGTCACCGGAAACTCCGGTTTCATCAAAGGACGTCGCCAGGACGAGGCACGCCGCCCCTCGAGCCCAGCCATCGTCTCGCCAGGTCTCTACTCCTATTGCCACTTCTCTTTTGCTCGGAACCAGGGACGATCTAAAGGCTGGCTCAAAACCACTCGACCAATGAGTCCATGCATCAACGCCTTCTCCGAGGATGATGACGATTTCGGGATCTAGAATATTCACAACTCCAGCCAGAGCCCGACCCAAGATTCGGCCCGCCTCGCTAAATATCGACTGGGCGGCCTGATCACCTCCGTTTGCTTTAGCGATGAGGGATAAGATCCCATCATTGTTTTCGATGAGTTCGAGTTCCTGTGCGGCTTTGACCAGAGCCTTTTCGCCAATATGGGCCTCAAGACAACCACGGTTTCCACATTGGCAAACTGGCCCATTATCGTCAATCGGAACATGGCCCAAGTCACCAGCGCCGCCTGAATGTCCGCGAAAAACTTTACCGTCCGTGACTATGCCGGCCCCCACGCCAGTTCCAATGGTGACGACCAAAAAGTCTTTAAAGAGCCGTCCTTGACCGAAGAGCCTTTCAGCCATACTCAAGGCATTCACGTTGTTATCGATGAGAACCGGAAGATTTAACGCGCGTCGCAGGGTCGAACCAAGAGTTATACCGTTCCAACCAAGTTGGGTTGAATTCACAACCCCTGTGCCTTGCTCGTCAATTGTTCCGGGAACGCCGACGCCGACACCGAGTAATCGGGAATCCCCGCCTTCAATGAACCTTCGAAGCAGTTCAGTTAGGTTGGCAACCGCCATCGCCGATGTGCAGTCAAATGGTGAGTTGGCAGAGCGCACTACGACGCCGTCAATTCGGACTTCGACAAACGCGACATGCTCAACCGCGATTTTAACGCCGATGGCGTGACCGGCCGTTGAGACTAGACCTAGCAGGCGTGACCGTCGCCCACCTTGAGATGGTTGGAGTTCCAACTCCCGCACAAGTCCGTCATGCATCAACTCACGGGTCAGTTGAGTAATGAGTGGAGGCGTAACCTCCAACATGCGAGCAAGCTCTGCTCTAGAGACTGGTCCGTAGGCGCCCAGATGAGCCAAGATCGCCGATCGATTGATATCGGTGTAAGGGCGATTGCGTCGTGTGGGCAAAGCAACCTCTTTAGTCGGTCATAGTCCTATGTATAGGGGACAGATGATACCCTATGTTGAAAGTAAAAGTCGTTGACTTAATTTAGCACTTAACTTACTTTGTGTTCCATGACACACTTGAGAAGAAGTAAGCGACCCACCTCCCAGCGCTCTTTGTCATCTAGATCCGGTCTAGCTGGGCTTCTTGCCTTGGCTCTCGTCATCACGACTCTGTCGATCTCTACCCGTGGCGCCTCCGCTCTGATCGCCAAGCCTCAGACAGCGGTCCAAAACCTAACCGCTCCAACTTCCACCTCGGTGGCCAGTATTTACGCTTCGAACTGGTCAAATCTGACGTCAATCTGGATGGCAAGCAAGTTGAACCAGAATGACACAGGCTCCTTTGGCCCGCGCATCGCCGAACTGCGAAGCAGTAGCAATTGGTCCATAAATCAGATCAATGATTATTCCGGTTTCTTCCAAGACACCACGAACAGCGCGAAATACGACCAGATTCACAATTTCAATTCAAGCGCATATCTTGACGAAAACGGCGTCGTCAATTCGACGTACGGTACCTACAGCGGTGCCACACTCCCTATTCAAATCAAGCGCGACTATGTTGCAGTTCCTAATCAGCCATTTCTAGTTGTGCGCTACACGTTGACGAATCCATCATTGACAAGTTCAGTTAATTGGAAAGTCCTAGATCAGGTCCATCTACACAACACTTCATCGGTCACCAACGTTTCGGCAAGTTATGACGCCACTCGGAATGCGTTTTTTGGAGACATGACGGCTTCGAGCCAACCCGTGGTCACTCTTGGCGCTTTCCAGACTGCAACATCACATCAAGCGGGGAACGACTCCGATTGCGTTGCTGCGAATGCCACAGCTAGTGCATGGTGCCAATTCGACACGAACGGCACGTTATCAAATAATGGCACGCTGTCCACTCCTAACGTAGATCTCGCTTTCCACAATTCTGTAACCATTGCAGCGAACAGCAGCCAAACTCTCTACTACTACCTTGGCCTGGGAAGTACGTTGGCAAATGCACAAGCAGCCGCAGATACTGCTCGAGCGCAAACTGGTGCATATTGGTTCACTACCACGGCCAGCAACTATTCGACATGGCTCGCCAGCGGAAAAAGTCTTTCAACGTCAGACTCTGGTGTAAACACCGCATATTTGCGCAATTTAGTAGTAATTAAGAACTCGCAGAATCCAAGCAACGGACTATTCCCAGCAGCAACAAACCCCGGTTCATATGGATATAAGGCTTGGGTTCGTGACTCCTCAATTACTGCCATGGCTTTGGATGCAGCGGGCCACTATTCGGAGGCCGCTCTCTATTGGAATTGGATGGCCACCAATCAATTGGCGGGAGGCACATGGCACACCACATACGATTTATGGACAGGAAACTATGTTTCCTTCGTCGAGCCTGAATATGACAGCATTGGCCAGTTCCTTGTAGGCGTCTATAAACATTATCTTGCTACAGGAAGCACTTCGTTCCTAACGGGAATCTGGTCTCAAATGCAGGCAGCGGCAAATTACATCCAATCAAACATTGGTACAAACGGTTTTGGTCCAGCCGACGCGAGCATCTGGGAGGAATCCGTTCAGTACAACGTCTTTACCCAAGCGTTCTACATCGCGGGACTAAGAGCCGCCGCGCTTATCGCGCAAGTAGAATCATCGCCTACTAATGCAGACAACTGGAACGGTGCTGCATCGACGGTCCTCTCAGCGGTTCAACGAAGTTACAGCTGGAATCCCTCTGGAATGTTTAACGACACCACTGGCTACTATGACCGTGGCGTCACAACCGCGACAACGGGCACAGTAAACACGCTCATTGATTCATCGTCCTTGGCATTGATTGTCTTTGGCGCCATTGATGCCAGCTCTTCGCGAGCAACTTCGATGGTCTCGGCGATCGAAAAATCACTCACCCATGATGGTGTGGGATTGGCCCGATACACGGGTGATCCTTACTACTACAGCAGCCCATACAACCCTGCTGGAAACGAAGCTGGTTCTGCTGAACCAACGTGGCCAAACGTCACAATGTTCGATGCTATGTATGAGATTTTCACTGGCAGATCAAGCGAAGCGTTTGCTAAATTGCAATGGTACGCCAGTCGATCGGGGGCGGGTTACATGCCTCCGGGCGAAGCAGTTTCGTGGACAACTGGACAGCCAATCCTGAGCACTATGTCAGAACCGTTGACGGCGGCATCGTTTATCATGGCTGCACTTTCATACAGTGGTCAATATGACCCCCGCGTTACAGCATCCAACTCGAATTTAGGGGCGAATGCTGCTCCCACCGTGACCACGAATGCGCATGCGGACTGGCCACAATGGCGAGAAATCCCTTACGCGAAGTCTCCCTCTGGCAACAGTCTGTCGGGGTCCTCAATGAGCGATATTCAACGGGTTTACGTGTCCAATGATGCCACGAACCTCTACGTCCGAGTCGACAACGCTTCCGGTGCATTTTCGGGTTATAACACTGCTCCGAAGTTTGCCCTCTTGGTTTATGCCCAGGATTTCAACCACTCTGGATCCTTGACCAGTAGATCTGTGGGTCAGAATGGTCGAACTCTTGATCATCCGATGAATTACATGGTGGGTCGTTGGAGCGACTCGTCTACATTCTCTGCATTCTCTGCAGGTACGAGCGCATGGAATTGGACTTCGAATTTAGGAACCATTGCGCCGCAATGGGACACAACTACCGGACGTATTGAAGCGCAAATTCCTATCTCGTCTCTTGCAAGTACTGGATCTGCTGCGTCAGGTTCCTGGTCGAATCTTGATATTGAACTTGCCTATCAAAATCCTTCCACGGGGATTTGGACGGACGATGATCTTGCAGCAGTTAACTACCGATTGACCGGAGCCGGGACTGCATGGCTTTACGGGAATACTCTCGGTAAAGAGATCAGCAGTCTCACGACTGACAAGGCGAGATATGCAACGACCGACACCGTCAACGTGACTGGCAGATTGGTCAATACCCAGACAGTTGCGCAAAGCGGTGCGACTCTGACTCTCCATTACACGCACCTGGGTGCCACAGTCGGGACGGACCAGACGGCATCGGTGAATCTTGCTGCAGGTCAGGCTTCTGATTTTGCGGTAGGGTGGACGCCTCCTTCTACAGACCATCAAGGTTATCTGGTTCAAGCAACTCTCACCGATTCAACTGGATCCGTATTGGATACGGCGCAGACTGCGATTG
The DNA here is from genome assembly GCA_964465545.1 of uncultured Bifidobacterium sp. Lineage (GTDB taxonomy): Bacteria > Actinomycetota > Actinomycetes > Nanopelagicales > Nanopelagicaceae > QYPT01. The sequence continues at coordinate 4,712 of CAYXIS010000086.1, forward strand.
ATGTCTCTTCCACGTGGGAGAAATTCCCTCGATATGGGTTCGTCACAGACTTCAACGACAATTACAACCAGGCTGCAATCGCAAGTCGATTGAACCTGTATCACATTGATGGAGTTCAGTTCTATGACTGGCAGTACAAGCACCACCTACCTCTTGCTGGAACAGTGGCAAGCCCTGCAAGCAGTTGGGTGAACATTGCTAACGTAACTACGTACCGTCACTCCGTAACTGCACTCATCAATGCTATGCACGCGACTGGAACTTCTGCCATGAATTACAACCTCGTCTACGGGGCTTGGGCGGGGTATGGCAGTGATGGCAGTGGGGTGGATTATCACCAAGGCTTATGGTTGAACAACAACTGTACCAATCAAGCGAGTTATGCTCTCCCAGCAAATTTCGCCACCCCATATATTTACCTCTTTAATCCAGGTGACACGGCATGGCAATCGTACTTAAATGGCAGAGAGTCAGACGTATTTGCAGCATATCCATTTGATGGTTGGCATATGGATCAACTAGGCCCTGTCTCTGCTGGTCCCACGTACACTTGTGCAGGGGTACTTGTTGATCCGCCCAATACCTTCAGCGGTTTCATCACAGCAGCGAAAGCAGCCCTCAACAAGACCATCGTCTTTAATGCAGTTGGTCAGTACGGTCAGCAGAACGTTGCAAATAACTCGAACCTGTCATTCCTATACACCGAAGCGTGGCCGTCGCTCGGGCAAACTTCCTATAACGATTTGCGGAACGTAATTACGCAAAATGCTACGTGGAGTAGCGGGACCAGAAACACCGTGATTGCAGCGTATCCAGATCAGAGTTACTCGACTCTCTTCACGACTTCGGCACCAGGATTCCTCAACACTGCGGGAGTCCTTTATGAAGATGCGGCGATTTTCGCCTCTGGCGGTTCTCACATTGAGTTGGGCGATGTTGACCACATGCTTGATGACCCCGTCTATCCTAATAGGAATCTACTTATGCAAGCTCCCCTGCAGAAAGGCATGGTCAACTACTACAACTTCCTAACTGCGTACGAGAACTTGCTTCGGGACGGGCTCACTAACAACACCAACGTGATCAGTTTGCCTGGCGGGCCTGCAACGAGCACGAATGGAACCGCCGGAACCGTCTGGACGTTCGCCCGATCAAAGACTGGCACCGATGTGTTGCATCTGATCAACATGTTGAATCTGACTTCATCGGACTGGATGGACACGAATGCAAACAAGGTAGCACCTACCGTGCAAGCAAATGTCGTGACCAAGTACTACTACGGGACTGGCACACCAACATCTGTCTCACTTGCTTCGCCTGATATCAATGGCGGGGCGGCGCAATCTCTCTCCTTTACGACCGGTAGCGATGCTGGCGGAGCCTACGTTCAATTCACGGTGCCAAGCCTTAACTATTGGGACATGGTTTGGATCAATAAGTAAGGATTGAGAAGCAGCATGCAGTAAGTCAGCCCGCAGGAAAGTTGGATACCTAGGCGCAATGACCCTCGCATAAGGCGGGGGTCATTGCTCTTGGACGCTCAGTGCAGTGCGCTCAAACTAGCTGACAAAGCAAGGAACGACAAGACTTTCAAAAGGTCCCATTCCAATTGAGATGAAAGTTCAAATTGATTCTCAGAGAATTCGTTTCAGGGATATGCTTAAAGAAACCATCACTACTGCTGCATACATGGGTCTCTATACCCCATTGTTGCTAGGGGTATTCTAATTACGTTGTTGAGGCACGCTCACTCAAGACTGCTATGGATTATTCGCGAGGGCCATAGAAGAAAGATGCGATTTATCAATGACAATGAATGAGAATTTGCGGACCCATATCTTGGCTATCTCTGTCGCATCATATTTCATCCAATATTTTGCAGCATATTGGCGATATGAGATCAAATCTAATCAACCTTAATCCAAACGCAGGTGTCCTTCGGTAGTTTGCCACTTTTCAATGGTCCGCTAGTGACAAGGACTTTGCCAATCGGAAGATTATAGAGTTTGCCCGAGAAGTTCATTATGCAATGCCAGCCATTCTCGCGAGCAAAATGAAGGATTTGCGGATCTGCCGTCTTAACCCATTTCAAATCTTCCCTGGATTGGTACTTCTTACGAAAAGCCAAATC
>CAYXIS010000087.1:0-2964 GCA_964465545.1 uncultured Bifidobacterium sp.
GGGGCGCGGGGGGACCCGTTGGAGATTTCACCTGTGCAGTTCCCGACTTGCCTATTGACCCCAAAGATATTGGTCGGTAATATGAGGCAGTCATCCGTGTTAACAGCCAATCTGGCAAGGGTGGGGTTGCTTACGTGATGAAGCACGAGCACCACCTTGATCTTCCACGGAGACTTCAGATTGAATTTAGCAAAGTTGTCCAGGCCAAGACTGATGCCGAGGGTGGAGAAGTACTTCCTGAGCAAATGTGGCGAATTTTCGAAGATGAGTACCTTCCAACGGATTCGGCCCCGTGGGGTCGTTTCCGGCTGAAGGGTCTTTCTCAAGCATCTATCCTCGATGAGGATGTGCACTTGACCGTTTCGATATCGGACCGCGGCGAAATGCACGAGCTCACTGGCCAAGGCAATGGGCCGATTGCCGCATTTCTAGCAATTTTGCAGGACTATGGCGTGGATGTGAGAGTGCTGGATTATTACCAGCACGCTTTGTCCGAGGGGGGCGATGCCAGTTCTGCTGCATACTTGGAATGCGCGATCAATGGTGAAGTCTTCTGGGGTGTTGGAATCGATCCGAACACCACCACGGCTTCGCTTAAAGCGGTTATTTCTGCAATAAATCGCGCGATCCGATAAGGACTGCCGTTACGGTTAGACCATGAGCCTCTACCGTGACCAAGCGGTTGTCATTCGAACCCAGAAACTGGGCGAGGCCGATCGCATCATTACGATGCTTACTCGTGAACACGGTCGAATCCGTTGCGTGGCGAAGGGTGTGCGTCGGACTAAGTCGAAGTTCGGGGCACGGCTAGAGCCGGGCAGCCACATCGACGTTCAACTTTTCATTGGCAAGACCTTCGACACCGTAACCCAGGTTGAAGCAATTGAGAATTTTGGTGACGAGCTTTCGCGTGATTACCGACGGTGGACAATGTCATCTGCGATCTTGGAAACTGCAGAGAGGTTCACGTCGCAAGAACGCGAGCCGGCCTTGCAAGAGTATCAACTTGTAGTGGGCGCGCTTAGGGCGTTGGCAGAGTCTCGCCACGATCCATCCTTGATTCTTGATGCATTCCTTCTTCGCTCGCTTGCCCTTGGTGGCTACGCACCTTCTATGACCATATGCTCGCGATGTGAAAAGCCCGGCCCTCATCGGTACTTCTCACTTGTAGGTGGGGGAAGCGTGTGCTCTGACTGCCGACCTTCGGCTTGTGCAACACCTGCGCCCGAGACCCTTGGATTGATGGCCGCTCTTCTTAGTGGAGACTGGATCAATGCCGATGCAAGCGAAGGAAAATATCGGCGCGAGGCCAGCGGTTTGATCGCGGCCTATTTGCAATGGCATCTCGAGCGCGGATTAAGAAGTCTTCCGATAGTGGAACGAGCATGACTCGATCACCCAAGCCGCACCGCTCTGGTGCCCTTCCCCCTAAGTTCGCACCCGACTCCATTCCCCACCATGTCGCACTCGTGATGGACGGAAACGGTCGCTGGGCGCAAGAGCGCGGATTGCCTAGAACTGCTGGGCATGAAGCAGGAGAAGCGGCACTTTTCGACGTGGTCGAAGGTGCAATAGAGATTGGGATCAAAGAAGTAAGTGCCTTTGCCTTTTCCACTGAAAATTGGCGGCGCTCTCCGGAGGAAGTGAAATTCCTTATGGGATTCAATCGCGACGTTATCCGTCGCCGGCGCGATGAAATGAATGAATTAGGCGTGAGAGTTCGGTGGGTCGGCAGACCAAAGAAATTGTGGGCAAGTGTTATTAAAGAACTTAAGAGTGCAGAGGATCTTACGGCAAGAAATGATGTCCTCACTTTGAATATGTGCGTCAACTATGGTGGTCGTGCAGAGATTGTGGATGCGGCCGCTGCACTTGCACGTGATGTTGAAGAAGGCAAAGTGTCGGCCGATTCAATCACCGAGAAAGTATTCATTCGCTATCTGGACGAACCAAAGATGAGCGACGTGGATTTGTTTCTGCGATCATCGGGGGAGATGAGAACCAGCAATTTCCTGCCTTGGCAGTCCGTATATGCCGAGATGGTTTTCATGGATACCTTGTGGCCGGACGTCGATCGGAGAGTCTTGTGGCGAGCGGTAGAGGAATATGCACTGAGGAATCGAAGGTTCGGCAGGGCATGACTTGCGTGGCGACGTCTTTTGTGTCGAACAACGAGCAAGTTATGGTTTTGCCGCCAAGAGGATAAGAAATCATCGAGTACACGGCACTACTTGTTGGGTTCGACGATGCCAGAACCCCTGGCCAAGTCAGGCGAATTCGGTAGTTCTTGCCTATTGCTGAGAGTCTTTCTAAGACTCAACGGACAGGTATTTGGTCAAAAATCACTCTGTGGTCGAGATTATGTTGAGCAAATGGCACTAAAGGCCTCAATTTTGGTACTCTGGCTGCCGTGAGTTCCATTTACTCCGCCTTTCTGCCCCCTGTTCGGGGGGCAGTCAGCCTTTTTCTTCTTCCAGACAGGGATTTGGTGGTGGGAAAAGCGTGCGTTGCCCACCTGGATATCAATGGCCACACACTCACAAGAATTGAGAGAAGCAACTGAGGGTCTATTCCTAGCTAGGCGCGAGGTCGGATACGGGAGATTTCATATTAGAGAGAAGTCAGGGGAGAGCTAGATGCTCGATAGCGGCATACGGGAGGTCACGGGGATATACGAACCCGTGAAGAGGGCGCGCTTTCGTCGCCTCGTGCCTTACCTTGTTACTGCACTGATCTTTTCTACTGTCTCCTTTGGCGCGGAATACTATTTCAATTCCAAGCGATCGGCTTCCGAGGAAGTTCTACTCGTGCTTCACGGAGGCAAGGCAGTTGATGCTGTTCAGCTTCGCAAAGTGGTTGTGGCAAATCATCTCACTGTCTATTGGGTGGGACCTGAAAAGGGCGCTAAGTACGTGCTAAATGCTGCGGTATTGAGCAGCATCTCTCTTCGGCACCTTCCCGCAG
>CAYXIS010000087.1:2974-6794 GCA_964465545.1 uncultured Bifidobacterium sp.
GCTACGTATCGGGAGGTGGGCACGTTTACTTTTCCAAACGCATTTGCTGTAACACAGAAAGCCGGAACGTTGGCCAACGGAGTTGGTTTTGTCAACGTTGATGGCAATGCCGTCTATTACGATTCGCGAGATGCCAAGAACGTGTACATCGGAATGAAGGACAAGGACATCCAAGTAGAGATTTTTGATCCGCGATCAGATCAGGCACTAGCTGCTGCCATTATGCGTGGTCAAGTGCGCCAGATTAAGTAGTGCCTGATTCACAATCAGCATTGCGAGCACGTCCCAAAAATCTCGGCAGTATGTCCGACCTCACGAAAGCCATGCTCCTTGGCGACAGTCTCGGCCCATTTCTCTATGGCACCGCCTTCAATTTCCACTGTTCTGCCGCAGTTTTTGCACACTAAGTGGTGGTGATGTTCTCCACCGCATAGTCGATAAACGGCCTCGCCATCATCGCGTCGAAGCACGTCGACCACGTTCTCTTTCTGCAGACTCTGCAGCGCTCGATAAATTGTTGTAAGTCCAATTCGGTCACCTTGTCGGGTGATGAGTTGGTGCACTTCCTGGGCACTTGCAAATCCGCCTGCGTGCTCCAGAGTTCTTAGGACTCGAGTTGCTGACTTGTTCATATGCGACCTACGTGTCCGACGACGAACCACATCACCAATACTCCAATTACTGTGGCAAGCATGGTCAACTTGGAAGGGTGTCGAGAGTGTGCTTCTGGGAGAATGTGCGATGTTGCTAAGTAGATAACAAAGCCTGAGAAGAGCGCCAAGTAGATCCCGAGTAAGGGTTGGCTGAGAGTGATGTGAGCGCCAAGAGTGGCCCCGCTGATTCTCATGATTCCATCCAGTCCCAAGAGCCAAAGCGCACGTTTTTTCCAGTGACCCCCCTTGATAAGGAACGAAACTGTATTGAGTCCATCGCTAAATGCATGTGCCAAGATTGCAATGAAGACTGCGAAACCAAGAGCGTGGCTTACTTGAAAGGCGACACCTAGGGCGACGCCATCGAGGAACACATGTCCGCCCATGGCAACACCGCCCAGTGTTCCCGCGATATTTGATGCGTGGTTGTGTTCGTGGCTGTAATCGGACTCACTGGGCTCGTGAGAGGCAAAGAATTGTTCGGTGAAATGCAGGGCAAAGAAGCCCACGACGAAAGCAATGGATACCGCGGGGACGTTGCCAACGGTTGAGGTGTTGAGTTGAAACACTTCGGGCATGAGATCAAAGGCGACCAGGCCAAAGAGGAGTCCGGCCGCCAGCCCGAGAACCAGGTGGAGGCGGTCCCTTGATCGATGGGCGAGAAAACCGCCGACAAAAGTGGAAAATGCGGTCAAGGCGGCAAGTCCTACTGCGATGTTCATAGTGCGAGGCTAACAGAAATGAAAATGATTGTCATTTTCATTTTATGCGGCACTTGGGGTCAGATACCAGGGATTTGATGCCTAGACACTAAAGTGGGCGCAGGTTACAACTGCATCGGTTGTGCACCGCCGACAGCCAGCCGGATGGAGATGATCATGGCCGATCGTTTAGAGACCATTGTTAGCTTGGCAAAGCGCCGAGGATTTGTGTATCCCTCAAGTGAGATCTACGGCGGTCTGCGAGCTGCGTGGGACTACGGCCCCTTGGGAATCGAACTCAAGAACAACGTCAAGAGGCAGTGGTGGAAATCGATGGTCACTGGCCGAGAGGATGTCGTTGGCCTCGATTCTTGCGTCATTCTCGCCCGCGAAGTCTGGGAGGCATCTGGCCACGTCGCAACATTTTCAGATCCCCTCACTGAATGCACCTCGTGCCATAAGCGTTATCGGGCCGATCATCTAGAGGAGTCATTTGAAGCCAAGAACAAGCGCCCACCGCAGTCCCTTGCCGAAATCAACTGTCCTGCATGCGGCAACAAGGGCCAGTTCACAACACCAAAACAATTCTCCGGTCTGCTCAAAACTTTCCTCGGCCCTGTCGAAGATGAGTCGGGGCTTGCCTATCTGCGTCCCGAGACCGCTCAAGGAATCTTCATCAACTTCGATAACGTGGCAACAACATCTCGCAAGAAACCTCCCTTTGGAATTGGCCAAATCGGCAAGTCATTCCGAAACGAAATTACGCCAGGAAATTTTATTTTCCGAACGCGCGAATTCGAGCAGATGGAAATGGAATTCTTTGTAGTTCCCGGCACCGATGAGGAATGGCACCAGTATTGGATAGATACTCGTCTTGCTTGGTACAAGGACCTCGGAATCGACCCAGCTCGGTTGCGAATCTACGAGCATCCGAAGGAGAAACTGTCTCATTATTCCAAGCGCACCGCCGACATTGAATATAAGTTCGAGTTCGCTGGAACGGAGTGGGGCGAACTTGAGGGAATCGCAAACCGCACCGACTTTGATTTGAAGGCACATTCGGCGGCCTCGGGCAAAGATCTTTCATGGTTTGATCAAGAAAAGAACGAGCGGTTTACACCGTTTGTTATTGAACCGGCGGCCGGAGTGGACCGCGCAACATTGACCTTCCTTATGGATGCATTCACTGAGGATGAAGCGCCAAACTCCAAGGGGCAAATGGAGAAACGCTCGGTGCTCAAGATCGACTATCGCCTTGCTCCAGTCAAAGTGGCGGTGCTTCCGCTATCGCGCAACGCAGATTTATCTCCCAAGGCACGTGATTTGGCAGCTCAATTGCGCAAGCATTGGAATATTGACTTTGATGATGCTGGTGCAATCGGGCGTCGATACCGTCGACAAGACGAGATCGGCACCCCGTATTGCATCACGGTCGATTTCGACACGCTTGAAGATCAAGCCGTGACAATCCGTCATCGCGACACTATGCAACAAGAGCGCATCGCCCTCGATCAGGTAGAGGCATGGTTAGCGCCACGACTCCTCGGCTCATAAATCCACTCACGCTTCGGCTTGCCAGCGGGGATTACACCATAGATCCACCAGTTGTCTTGGCCCCGATGGCAGGGATCACCAATGCTCCCTTTCGAACGCTCGCGCGAGAGCAGGGTGCTGGCCTTTTCATTTCTGAGATGGTGACGGCGCGAGCGTTGATTGAGCGACGCCCTGAGACTCTTCGGATGATTGTCCCTGGAAAGGGCGAGTGGCCTCGTTCGGTTCAGCTATACAGCGTTGATCCCAATGTGATGCGGGCCGCTGTAACGATGATCGGAAATGAGAATCTCGCCGATCACATAGACATGAATTTCGGTTGCCCTGTCCCGAAAGTGACAAGAAAAGGCGGTGGCGCTGCCCTTCCGTACAAGCGTCGCTTGTTCAATTCCATTGTTGGTGCGGCTGTAGATGCTGCAAAGCCATTTGGAATTCCGGTGACGGTGAAGATGCGCATCGGAATCGACAGCGACCACGAGACTTACTTGGAAGCGGCCCAGTCCGCTGCAGATCTTGGGGTCAACTGGGTCGCCTTGCACGCCCGCACTGCTGAGCAGATGTATGAAGGGAAATCGGATTGGGGCGCCATTTCTCGATTGGTTGAGCACCTCAAACCGAGTGGTGTGCCGGTTCTGGGCAACGGCGACATCTGGAGCGGCGCAGATGGTGTCGCGATGGTTGAGGAGACTGGCTGTGCCGGCGTGGTTGTAGGGCGCGGGTGTCTTGGCCGGCCTTGGTTGTTCAAGGATTTGGCCGCAGCATTTGCCGGAGATGAATCGCGGCATCTGCCGACCCTTTTTGAAGTGCGTGAGATTATCTTTCGTCATGCTCAACTCATTGTCGAATATTTCGAATCAGAGGAGCGTGGGTGTAGAGACCTTCGCAAGCACATGGCTTGGTATTTGAAAGGGTTCC
>CAYXIS010000088.1:0-6770 GCA_964465545.1 uncultured Bifidobacterium sp.
GCAACGGCCATCTTTATTACTCCTTTGGTTATTGCGATCAGTGGTTTATCCCTCTTGCGCCCGGGCTAGCCAACCAGACGGGCAGTTGGCAGACTCGGGGTGAGAGTGCTAACGCCAAGCCTAGGAGGGAGCCTCGCTAGGGTCAATTTGACCTTAAGCCAGGCTAATGGTGGTGACTGGAAGGCTGGAGTCGGCTTCTAGGCCAATATGGCTGGGCGCACGCCCGGCTGTCACCATCATGGAGCCGAGGGTGGCTACCATCGCCCCGTTGTCGGTGCAGAGCCCAGCGGGTGGAATCCTGAGACGGACTTTGGCCTTCCCGGCTCGATCTGAGGCCAACTCACGAAGGCGGGAATTGGCCGCGACCCCTCCAGCGATGACCAGGGAGTCAACACCGGTCTGCTTGCAGGCGGTCAGTGCTTTCAATAGCAGCACATCCACGACCGCCTCCTGAAAGGAGGCTGCCACATCTGCCCGCGCATAGTTTGGCGTCGACTCCAAATAGCGCGCTACCGCGGTCTTGAGTCCGGAGAATGAAAAATCGAAGGGGCGAGTCTGCCAATCGCTGGACTGGGTCAGTCCTCGCGGGAAATCAATGGCGTTCGGATTGCCGAGTTTTGCCTCGCGATCGATGGCTGGACCGCCCGGAAATCCAAGCCCCATCACGCGAGCGATCTTGTCGAAGGCTTCTCCCGCAGCATCATCCATACTCTCTCCAAGTTTCACGACGGAGGCCGTAATGTCGTCCACAAGAAGAAGTGATGAATGCCCGCCGCTTACGAGCAATGCGATCGTCGGCTCTACGGGTGCATCGTGAGTAAGTAGATCCACCGAGACATGGGCTGCCAGATGATTCACACCGTACAAGGGTTTATTGAGTCCAAGGGCCAAGCCACTTGCAGATGCAACCCCGACGAGTAACGCGCCCACCAACCCAGGTCCTGCTGTTACCGCGACCGCGTCAATATCGTTCAAGGAAATCTTCGACTCTTTCAAGGCAGCTTCAAGAATGATGAGCATCGACTCCAAATGTGCGCGACTCGCGATCTCAGGTACGACGCCGCCAAAGAGCGCATGCTCTTGGACACTGGACGCAATCACATTGGCCAACAGAGTGCGGCCGCGAACGATGCCGATTGCCGTCTCATCACATGACGTCTCAATGCCCAGAACTAGGGGTTCGGATTTCATTCCAAGTCCTTCTTCATGATGACCGCGTTGACGCCAAGGGAATAGTAATTACTCCTCAAGGAAATGGGCTCGAATCCCGCCGCTTTGTATAGCGGGCTCGCCTCCACGTTTCCTTCGCGCACCTCCAGAAATATCGCGGGTGCCTTTCGCATCTTGGCCCACGTGATCAAGTGCTCCAACATCGTGCGCCCAATTCCCTGCCGTCGATATTTTGGAGTGACTGTGAGGGTGAGAACATCGGCGTCCAGACCCAGATCTGGGGAAAAGGCTCCTGCATAGCCAACAATTTCCTTCTCGTCGTTCTGAGCGACGATGTAGTAACGATTGCGCGGTACCGATGCAAGTTCCTCCTTAAATTGACTCATAGTCCACGCATCAGTGCGATAGACCTCCCTCTCCATAGAGACAATTACAGGTAGGTCAAGGGCGATCATCTCCCGGTAGGTGATCATCGTGCACGCTCACTCGTAGGAACTGCGTCCGGTCGACGGATGTACAGCGGCTCGTCAATGTGAAGGTTTGTGTCTTCGCTCAGAGCAACGAGGGACAACAAATCAGGGAATTGATCTTCATCAGTATGAGCGATCGCGTACTTCACAGCGCCTTCACCAAAAAGGGGCAGGTCGTAGCCAACGATGGCTGAGGGAGGATCAACATGCGGACCCTCTATACGAACTCCGGACCGATACTGCGCCCAATAGACTTCTTTTCGGCGCGCATCGGTTGCGATAATGAAATCATCTTTCTCATGCACCAATGCCGCAATTGCGTCAAGGGAACAGATGCCAATGACTGGGATTGTCCTCGCTATCGCGAATGTGCGTGCGAATGCGATACCTACTCGTAGACCTGTGTAGGGACCAGGACCCATCCCAACAACCACCTGATCAATTTGGGCTGTTGATTGAAGCGCCGTAGATACCAGCGTAGGAAGCGAATGCCCATGGGCCATGGCTCCGTCGCGAAAACCGTGCCAGAGAAGGGCACCCTGATCAACAACGGCGACAGATGTTCGCGATGTCGAGGTGTCGATTGCCAAGGAGATGGTCACAAGGAGAAATTCTCCCATCGCTGGCCATGACCAACTGCGCTCACTCGGCGCTCTTCGTATCTCCGGTCTATGAAGATTTCCAATCGCTCCTCTGATAGGCGGGACGCTAACTCTCCACCCCACTCGATAACAGTGATCGCATCATCTCGCTCGCTATCCAAATCCAAATCATCCAGAGAGAAGATCGGGTTCTCCGATTGCATCAGGCGGTATGCGTCCACATGAATGAGCGGAATCTTGCCCTTATGAATCCTCGATATGACAAAAGTTGGAGATGTGATTCCGCTTATTCCAAGGGAGTCTCCTATGCCTTGGGTGAGGAGGGTCTTTCCGGCACCGAGAGGTCCGTTGAGAACGATGAGATCCCCGGCGCGTAATTGGGCGCCCACTCGCCTGCCCAGCTCGAACATCGCCTCAGGGGTGGAAATCGTCGTCATAGTTCTTCAAGGCTAGTAGCAATTAGGATGTAAATGGAAATGACGAAAAAGTGCGGGGGCCCAGTTTCTCGGACCCCCGCACCCAGTTAGTTAGCCGTTATTGGTAGTACTTCAACAAAGGCGCATCGAAGAATGGATCTGTGCTCAAGTTCTTAGCCTTTCGAACTAAGTTCGCGAGCGTGCCACCTCCAAGGAACGTTCCGTTCTGACCAGCAAATACGAGCTCCTGTGCCACGACCAAGTACTGAGCCGCCGTAAAGTTACAGTGGTTCGTTCCTGGCGCAGCTGGGATCGTCGTGATCGGCGCTCCAGCGGAAGTGAACGTTGTGTACGCAGCCGGAGTAGTACTCCAGAGCGAGAGCAAGTTCTTCTTCGGAGGATCGTACGCGTGCGTCTTTGCGTAATCCGCATACGCCTTTGCCTTTTCATCAGAATATTGCTGAGCGAACGCTTGAGCAATACGGACTGATGATCCGGCTGGTGTGATTGGGTCAGCCACTCCAACCATGGTGATTGTTGGAACATTGATCTTTCCCGTATTGGCCTGCAATGCATTCATCTTTGCGATGGCCGCTGCATTTCCGACAGCACGTGGTGCACCAGGATTCAATGGGCTAAGTGCTCCAAGAAGCGCATCGATGGCGGTATTGCCACTGAGTGCTGCATTGAAGATGACTCGGTCACTTGACACGCGTGCTGAGTAATCGGTCTTGGTGTTATCGAAGATCGCACCACCTGCTTGGCTCTCGACATCGTGTAGAGCAAGAATGGCAAGAGCGCCAGCATTTGCACCGTTCTCAAGGATTGCCAGAGCGGGGCTAACAGCCAATGGGAACGTGACCTTGAGAGCACCATCTGGACCTGAGATCGAGTCGAAGTGCGCCGATTGCGTCGGAAGTCCGGCCATCAGGCCCAGCAACAAAAGTGCGCTGCGGGAAGGAATACCTGCAGTAGCAAGAGCCTTACCCGTCGTACTTGACGTGTCTGGCCATGCACCCGTTGATATACCCGCCTGCAACTTGCCGATGACGGTGAAGAACTTGACCATGTCTCCCATGGCCTCGGCATAACCCGCGGCGCCAGCTGAGTAATTCCCACCCTTGATCGTTGGATCAAAGAGAGTCTTAACTCCCCACAGGAAGTCGCCGGCCATTGTGAGTTCAGCTCCAACATTGTCAGCTACACACATCGGCGCAACGGCGTCAACAAGTTTGGGATATTTCTCGGCAAGGCCTTCGGTGATGAATCCACCAAGGGACTCGCCCCATGCAACGACATGCTTTGTTGTCGGGAACTGCGTTTTGAACGCGCCGATCAACTCAACATCCGTTGCGATCGCAGAGTCAGCATTCCAACCCTGGCGAGCAAATCCAGATCCCGCAACGGCGTAACCATTTCCAAGAAGGTAGGCGATGACTGATGTGTCTGTGCCACCGACTAGTGGGCCAGGTTGAGGAGTATTGGTGACCGTGTATCCGCCATACCCAGGGATACCCGCAGGCACGGCAACATTCGGGCGGTACCCGTGTGAGTACAAGACCAAAGTCCCATTGAAGTTTGCTGGTACCTGCATGACATACGGAGCCGAATCGCTTGTGGCTCCTTGGCAAGATGTGATGGGAGATTTGCCATCACATTGTGGGCCTGCAGCGTGGGCTGCATTTGGAATCCCTACAAGCACCATTGACACCAATGCGGATGCAGAAAGGAGTGAGAGTATTCGCGTGTTCTTCATAGTTAGTATCCTCATGACTGGGTTGGCAATCCGTCGGCTGGCATAGCTGAACGCTTATACGTGGATTTCACCACTGCGCCAGTACCAGAATCGGTTGTGTAGACGGTGTAAACGCCGCCATTAGGTTTCAAGTCTCCAGTTGGGCTATAAGTGCCAAACCAGTAGCCGCTATATCCGACGTGACTTGTTGCTGAGAAATTAAGCGGGACAAGGCCAGCGCTTGCAAACTTTGCACCGCCCTTTTCTATCGCACCAATCAGGCTCTTGCGGGTTGGGTTTTTCCCAGCGGCCGCAATTGCTTGAACGGTAACGAAGGCCGTGTTCATACCAACGAGGACGTTGTTATCGAACACGGCGTTGTTGTTGTACTTGGCATTGATGCTTTGGAACAACTTGACGTACTCGTCGGCGGTGTCAGTGGTTGCAGGCAGGAACGAAGCACCAGTGGCTCCATAAAGGACCCCTGCTGGAACGCCTGTCGCCTTGATCGTGGTGGCGTCGCCGCCTACGGAACCAAGAATCCACTTGGGCGCGTATTTCATCACCGCAGCAGTACCGAGTGCGGCAGCAGTGGCGCTCGAGACGCCAAACAGAATAACGACGTCAACGTTTGCAGCCGATAGCTTCTGAATCCAACCTGCTGGTTGACCAGGTAGTGCTTGGGAACCTGATGCATACGGAACCTTCACCGCAAAGGTCAGACCGGCTTGCTTGAAGCCTGCGAGAGCATCGTCACCGAAATCGTCGTCTTGGTAGAGCAGGCCAATCTTCTTGCCTGGGTAAGTTTCGGAGATGTACTGCGCCATGATCTTTGCTTCCACGATGTATGAAGGAAGCATCGTGAAGGTTGTGGGGTACGTCTTCTTGTTTCCAAATCCACTGTATCCAGTGTTCACAAAGAGAGTTGGTATCCCGCGGCGTCCTGGGTTAACTGAAGCCGCTACGGCCTTTACATTTGCGGTCCCGAGCGGAGCCAGCAAGGCAAATACTTTGTCTTTCAAAATCAATTCATTGGTCTTAGCAACAGCCAAAGTTGGGACATATTGATCATCCTTAACCACCAAGGTGATCTTCCTTCCGTTTACTCCACCATTTGCATTGACGTAGTCAAAATAAGCCTTCATGGCTGAAGGCAATTTGTTGTAGCCAGGGGATGCGGCACCGGTCATCGGCAACGTGACACCGAGTTTGATGCTCGAGTTCGTCACGCCAACTTCAGAGCGAGGCGAAAGAGCCTGGGCGGGAACGGTTGAGAGGACGAGTCCTCCAGCTGCAAGAACCGCAGAGGCTACGAGAAGCCTCCGACGATTTATTTCGATCATGTATGTCCTTCCATTGAGGGTATGGGTCGCCCGGCTACTAAGTTTTTTTCACACCCCTGCGAGTGCGAAGAGTTCGCATCTGTTCAACTGGTCCATTGGGCACGAGCAGGACCACAAGAATCAGTAGCGTACTCACCAGTAAACCTGGCAGATTCGTGGCCACATTCTCCGAACTTGCGAAACGACTGGATATCGCATCGGCAATGTCTGGGGTTGCTACCAGAACGAGTGAGCCAATCATGACCCCTGACAGGGTAGTTACGCCAGAGAGAACCGCACCGGTCAGGAGGGCGAACGAAAGCGTCAGGGGGAATGCGCTCGGAGAGACTGTCCCGATAGTCATTGCCAGCAGTGCTCCTGCAAGTCCTGCTAGACCAGAACTGACTGTAAAGGCTAGAGTCTTCGACTTTCCTACGTGGATCCCGGCAAGTTCAGCGGCGACCTCATTGCTTCGAACCGCCCTCCATGTGCGACCGAAGCGGGATCGAAGGATATTTTGAAGCCACCAGATCGCAATGAGGGCAGCCAATGCTGCCACCCAGAAATACCACTTGTATTGGGTGAAATCCGCGCCCAAGCGCGTAGGCGGCGAACCTAGATCAAAAAGAAGGCCTTGCTCGCCACCCAGAATATGAAATTGATTCGCTATCGATGGAAGACCCACTGCCAATGCAAGTGTGCTTCCCGCAAGATACGGACCCGAAAGTCGAGCCGCTGCCGTCCCGATTACTGCCCCTGCCATGGCCGTTGCAGCTATGGCGACTACGAAACAGAGCCAGATCGGGGCAGATAAATGATTCCTTGCAAGAGCGGCGGCGTAACCGCCAATTGCCAATAAAGCCCCGTGTCCCAGCGAGACTTGGCCCGAGTATCCAGTCAGCAGAATGAGGGATGAGATGGCAACCGCATACATGGCAACAGTTGCACCCTGATAGACGCGAAGTTCATCGACTCGGTTGCTTGCCAAGAACAGCAGGAAACCCAGGACCACAAACAGAGAGAGTCGTCCGAAATAGGAACTCATGAACTTACGC
>CAYXIS010000089.1:0-6734 GCA_964465545.1 uncultured Bifidobacterium sp.
TTGGGATCGCACCTTCAATACTTGCGACCCCGAGTTCTACCGCTGGAACCAGTGGTTGTTCATCAAGATGTTCGAACGAGGCCTTGCATATCGCAAAGCTTCGAATGTCAACTGGTGTCCTTCGTGTCAGACGGTGCTCGCCAACGAGCAGGTAGTTGCAGGACTTTGCGAACGCTGCGATACCCCGGTTACGAAGAAGAAATTGACCCAGTGGTATTTCAAGATCACCGACTATGCAGATCGCTTGCTCGATGACATGTCGCAACTGGAAGGTCAGTGGCCGGACAAGGTTCTGACGATGCAGCGCAACTGGATCGGCCGCTCAACCGGTGCGAATGTTCTCTTCCAGATCGAAGGGCGCAAAGAACCCGTCACTATTTATACAACTCGTCCCGACACCTTGTATGGCGCAACATTCTTCGTCGTTGCAGCCGATAGCGACTTGGCTCTTGAACTCGCAAAGGGATCTGCCGCTGAGAAGCAGTTCGCGGAATATGTCGAGGCGACGAAATTGGCCAGCGACATCGACCGGCTTGCAACCGATCGACCCAAGACCGGCGTCTTCCTTGAGCGTTATGCGATCAATCCTGTGAACGGCGAGAAGTTGCCGATCTGGGCAAGCGACTACGTGCTCTCCGATTACGGAACCGGCGCGATCATGGCAGTGCCCGCACATGATCAGCGCGACCTGGATTTCGCACGCGCGATGAATTTGAACGTCCGAGTTGTCGTCGACACGGGCGAGGAAGATCCGGCCGTCAGCGGTGTTGCGACGTCGGGAGATGGTCAACTCGTTAACTCTGGACCATTGAATGGCATGCCCAAAGAGGAGGCAATCGCCTTCATCACCGCACAGCTTGAGCGAGATGGTCTAGGCAAGGCCTCTCGCAATTACCGTCTACGTGATTGGCTAATCTCGCGCCAGCGTTATTGGGGCACACCTATTCCTATTGTTCACTGCGAAACATGCGGAGAAGTGCCCGTCCCTCTTGATCAATTGCCTTTGAAATTGCCAGACGCCGCCGGATTGGATCTGAAGCCAAAGGGGACATCACCGCTGGGAGGGGCAACCGAATGGGTCAATGTCTCCTGCCCCAAGTGCGGCAAGCCCGCAATGCGCGACACGGACACGATGGACACTTTCGTGGACTCATCGTGGTATTTCCTGCGCTTTCCGAGCTCGACCGATCACACACAGGCTTTCAGTCGCGAAGCCGTGGACACATGGTTGCCCGTCGATCAGTATGTCGGCGGCGTAACGCATGCGATCTTGCACCTTTTGTATTCGCGCTTCATCACCAAGGTGCTCAATGACATGGAGTTGCTCTCTTTTAACGAGCCGTTCACACGCTTGCTCAATCAAGGAATGGTTGGCATGGGTGGCTCCGCGATGAGTAAGAGTCGCGGCAATCTGGTGAAACTTTCCGATGAGTTGGTTACGCATGGAGTAGATGCTGTTCGCCTTTCCATGGTCTTTGCCGGTCCTCCCGAGGATGACATCGATTGGGCGGACGTTTCTCCATCCGGATCGGTGAAGTTCTTGAACCGTGCGTGGAGGCTTTCGGGAGATATCTCCAGCGCACCTGGAGTTGATTTCACAACGGGCGACGTCGCATTGCGCAAGGCAACGCACAAAGCGGTCAATGATGCCGGTTTCGCTGTGGAGTCAATGAGATTCAATGTCGCGATCGCGCGAATCATGGAGCTGGTCAATGCAACCCGTAAGGCGATTGATTCTGGTTGCGGACCGGCAGACCCTGCAGCGCGCGAAGCAGTTGAGGCAATCGCGATCATGCTCTCCCTCGTTGCCCCGTTTACCGCTGAGGAAATGTGGGAGCGGCTGGGTCACAAGCCTTCGGTTGCTCTTGCCGGCTGGCCGAAAGTGGATGAGTCCTTGCTTATCGCCGATGCGGTCATCGCGGTCATCCAAATCAACGGTAAGATCAAAGAACGCATAGAAGTTTCGCCTTTGATTACCGATGCCCAGTTGGAGATTTCGGCCCTGGGGCACCCGACGATTGTTGAGGCGCTGAAGGGGCTATCACTCACCAAAGTGGTCACTAGAGCGCCAAAGATCGTCAACATTGTCGTAAACAATGCGTAATCGATCCAATTCAGGTGCATGGTTGGCGCCTTTTTAGCCTGTCGGTGAGGCCTCGTAGGTTGGTAACCTACAGATCAGCAAAGAGGCCCAATGAAAAAGAAAATTTCCTGGCTGGTCAGTTTCTTGCTTCTTGCCAGTTTGGTCTCGATTCCGACCGCAATAGCTGCATCTACGGTCACTTGGTATCAAATATCTGACTCCGACACCTATAACCGGCCTGATCTTGATCCTGCTTATGATATTCAATATGTAACTGTTCAAAAATTTGATTCAGATTCCGAAGACACCATAAATTTCTTTCTTTTTTTTGCGAATCCAGTCACGCCATTGCTCTTCAATGACTCATTTAACTCATGGGCTGGTATCTTCCTGGATTTGAATAACGATGGGAACCTTGACTTAAGAATAAAAGTTCAAGGGCAGTCTTATCCCTCGGACGCATTGTCTGTTCCCGCACAGGTATATGACGATCGTACATCGCAGTACTCGAATTGTGACGCTCGAACTTGGTCGAACATTGCTGCTAACGTCAAATGGATTGGCTTCACTGTTTCAAAAAAGTGTATTGGATTACCGCAAACTTTCGGAATGAAAGGTTATTCGGATTTCAAAAGTAACGACGATTATTCCTTCGATTATGCGCCGGAGAAATTTTACGTAGTTACTCTACCTGGAACAAGCGGGGTGGCAGCAAACCCCATTTATGTCTTGCCTTCAAGTGTCGCAAATTCAAGTTCGTTGGTTAGCAACTTTTCTACGCCACCCGACGATTTGTCGGCCTTGTCGGCCAAACTCAAGCCATCAATAGTCACAGTACTGTGCGCAAACGGCAGTGGAACAGGATGGTCTGCAGATGTCGAACTCAGCGTCTCAATGAAAGCAGTGGGGTTTGAAAGTTATGTAATCACCAACAATCATGTTATTGCAGACTGTACCAATTCAAAACAAGTGTCGCTTATTTTGAACGACGGTTCGACTGTGGCTGGAACATTGATTACGTGGGATTCGAATGCCGATGTTGCCGCGATAGCAACGAGGGCGCTGATTCCGGGCCTTCAGTGGTTTGGGTCGGAACCAAATCAAGGTTGGTGGGCTGGTGTGATTGGCTCGCCATTGGGAAAGCCTGGAATTCTTACCACTGGAATAATCTCATCTATCAATGCTCTAACAAGTACTTTCACGTTGACTGCTCCAATCAATCCAGGCAATTCAGGAGGCCCTGTTTTTGACTCAACTGGGCGAGTATTAGGTTTGGCAACTTCCAAGAATTTGCTTTCTAGCGGTCAATTGGCCGAGGGATTTGGGAATGCTCAAGGAACGCCGCTCCTGTGCGGATTGCTGGTTCAGTGCGTACTGGAATCGCACCCGTGGGGCACCAAATCAAGATTTGTGGTTGCCTCTTCAGATAGCGCCGCGGTTGCCGCGGCGGCCAAGGTAAAAGCTGACGCCGAAGCTAAGGCCAAGGCGGATGCAGACGCCCTAGCTGTCGAAGCCAAGGCCAAGGCGGATGCTGAAGCTCAAGCCTCTCGCGACAAGTTAATCGCCGACGCCAAGGCCGCTGCCGACAAAATACTTGCAGAAGCTCAAGCCGCGTTGAATGCCGCAAAGAAAGCAACTCAAAAGAAGACGACTATTAGTTGCGTGAAGGGAATTCTAGTAAAGAAGGTGGTTGCCCCTAGCCCTAAGTGTCCATCCGGCTACAAAAAAAGGTAGTCGTTCTTCGCTAGAACTTTCGATCTCCGTTATCAACAGCTGAGCGCGCTAAACAAATAGGAAAGCACCTTACGGAGCGTTAAGTCTCACCCTTTTCAATGGGCACATGGGCGATTTCGTAAATGACCTTCGTGAACGTCTTCAGGATTGGCTAGACGACCTACAGTTTTCAGCGATACACAAGCGTGCTTTGCTGACCGTCTTTGCAATTGTCTGTGTCATCTCCGTAGCCGTCGTGGCACGAGGGCATTCGCAACCTGTCCTCGAAGTGGCTCCGATTGTCATTGCGCCTCCTAAGGTGATGGTCGATGTGGCTGGAGGTGTTAAGACTCCGGGTGTTTATGAACTTCCCGCGAACTCTCGTGTGATGGATGCGATCACAGCGGCGGGTGGGACGAAGCCGGGCACGGATACAAGCGACATCAATCTTGCGCGGATCGTGAAAGATGGGGAGCAGATATACGTTGAGAGTCCAGATGTTCCAGTCGCAAACTCGCAATTCGCCCCGACGCATAAACTAAAAAAGAAGTCGGGTCCGATCAATATCAATCGCGCGACTGCGGGCGAATTAGATGCCCTCCCAGGGATTGGACCTGTGCTCGCATCAAGGATCATCGAGTACCGGAAAGCAAATGGACCATTTCTTTCCGTGGATGATCTACAGAAAGTCTCTGGCATCGGCAGCGCAAAATTCGCACAGTTCAAGAGCAAAGTCCGCGTGTAAGGGATTACCGCGCCGTAGCACTGGGCGTGGCAATCTGGGCGGGCGCTCTTACTCAGAGTCGCTGCGTACCATGGTACACAGCGACTGTTCTTCTAGTTGTGGCGCTGGTTGCGGCGCAGCGGAGAAGAATGATTCTGGTAGTCCTTGCATGCGCGCTGTTGCTGGGGTCGGGGGTGATGTCGCTTCGGCAGATGGGACTTCAAAACTCCGCAGTCCATACATTCATCGGCCGCTCGGTGACTATCCAATTGCAAATCTCAACTGACCCAACGAAAACGCAAGCAAAAGTATTTGGCTCGACTTTAGCGCCGATGAGCTATTCGTTTCTTGCCACGGCTCTTCGAGTCGGAGACGGCGATGAGCAGTACAGGCTGCGTGTCCCCATCCGGGTCATCACTCAGGATCGACGGGTCAACGGTTTGCTACCCGGGCAAACTCTCACGGCGCATGGAGTCCTTCGACTCAGCAAGGAGGCACGAGTCGCCGCGATGTTCCTGATCAGGGGAGCGGTTGTCGTTGATACGAGGGCTTCGCGTTGGGCGAGTGCTTTGGGGTCAATTAGGACTCACCTGCGCTCACTTTGCGGGCAAGGAGACGCTGGGGCACTGATTCCAGGGATGGTCCTCGGGGATACCTCGCTGCAAAGTCCCGAATTCAAGAACGCCATGCGTCGATCGGGTCTGACCCATCTAGTTGCGGTAAGTGGGGCGAATTTCGCCATCATCTCCTTCTTCGTCCTGTGGTGCATGCAGTGGATATTTAGATCCCTTCGCGTTCGGCTTATCTTCACTGCTCTTGCACTTTCGAGTTTCATTGCCCTGGTCCGACCATCGCCTTCGGTGTTGCGCGCCGCCGCGATGGCAAGCGTCGTTCTTATTGCACGGGGAATTGGAAAGCGAAGCGACCCTCTTCCGGCGTTGGGCTTTGCCATTACTGCCGTTGTCATCGGCGATCCGTGGCAAGCACGAGATCCGGGTTTCGCTCTCTCGGTGTTGGCGACGGCGGGCTTGCTCTTGTTGTCACCGCGGATTGGCTTGTGGCTTGGAAGATTCGTCCCAAAATCCCTTGCAAGCTCGCTCAGCCCACCCGTTGCTGCAGTTGTCATGTGCGCGCCGATTCTGGTCGCACTCTCTGGATATTTAGGGCCGATGACTGTGATCGCGAATCTCTTGGCAGCGCCGATGGTTGCTCCGATCACCATCATCGGATTTGTTGCCGCTTTGATCTCGCCGTTCTCGTCGACGGTGAGCTCGTTCTTGATTTTTATCATCAGATGGCCTGCGGGATGGATCGCCGGCGTCGCGCACTGGTCGTCGAACTTTCCTGTCATTCAAATGACAAAAGGGCTAGGTGGCTTCATCGGCGGGATCGTCATCGTCTGTGCTGCATTGGGTTTTATTGCGCTGCTTCGCCGTTCGCACAAGTTGTTGATCATGATTGTGGCTGCCTTCGTCGTTGCTCTTGCATGGCTTGGCCAGTGGCCGGCAGGGGATTGGCAGATTGCCAATTGCGATGTCGGGCAAGGTGATTCATCGGTGGTTAATCTGGGAAGCCATCGTGCCCTTGTCGTTGATACCGGACCCGATGCCCAATTGGAGGATCGCTGCCTATCTCGGTTGGGAATTTCGTCGGTGCCCTTACTCGTACTGACGCATTTTCACGCCGACCATGTGGAGGGTGTCGAGGGGCTAATTCACAATCGCACAGTCGGGCAGGTGTGGGTGAGCAACAGCAACGAACCGACTTTTGAAAGTGCTCGGGTGTTTTCATGGCTGGAAGGAGTCCCGAAGGTGATCGCGGTTCGAGGGACTTCGGTGAAACTAATGGGGGCGAGAGGTTTGGTCTCTATAAGGTCCCTCTGGCCAGATGACGGTTCGCATTCCTTCGACGTTCTGCCGGGGGATGGCTCGGCCATCAACAATTCAAGCGTGGCAGTAGAGATCCAGTCACAGGATTTTTCCCTCTTCGCCGGTGGCGACCTTGAGCCAGCCGCGCAATCTGAAATCCTGGAATCTGTGGGCCACGTGGACATATATAAGGTGAGCCACCACGGCTCGATCTATCAAGATGATGCCTTCATGCGAAGGCTTTCACCAGCGATATCCGTGATCAGCGTGGGCGCGGGCAACTCATACGGACATCCCGCGGCACAGACCATTGCGGCACTGGTTAGACTTCGAAGCAAAATTTACA